>NZ_QHJH01000218.1 GCF_003947455.1 Streptomyces sp. WAC 04229
CCTTCCACGTCGTCCGCGGTGAGATCGACGGGGTCCATCTCGCCGTGGGCGCGCAGCACTTCGGCCACCACGGCGGGCTCCGGGGCGTCGTCCGCGAGGACGTTGACGAGCGCCGCGGTGCGGCGGGGCGGTCCGCGCCCGCCGCCCCCCCCCCGCCCCCCCCCCCCCCCAGGGAAAAAACCCCCACCGCGCGGGGCCAGAGGGCCTCCCCGCACCACCCGGGCCGCCCCGGCCCCCCCCGGAGGGGGCCCCCGCCCGCGCGCGGCGGCCCCCTCCCGCTGCTCCGATTCGTGCTCCGTGTCGGTGGTCGCTGCCACTGGTCATCCGCCCTTAACTGACGAGCGCATCCGGCTTGCCCTTGCTGCGCGGCCGTTCCTCGACCATCTTGCCCCACACGATCATGCGGTACTTGCTGGTGAACTCCGGCGTGCACGTCGTCAGGGTGATGTAGCGGCCGGGCTCCTTGAACCCCGACTGCTTCGGGACCGGGTCCAGCACGCTGACGTTGCTCGGCGACGTCACCGGCAGGATCGACGCCATCTTGTAGACGAAGTACTTGTCCTGCGTCTCCACGACGATCGGATCGCCCGGCTTGAGCTTGTTGATGTACCGGAACGGCTCGCCGTGCGTGTTGCGGTGCCCCGCCAGCCCGAAGTTGCCCGTCTTCGCGTCCGGCATCGCCGTCTTCAGCGCGTCCTCCCCGTAGTGCCCGACCATGCCGCGGTCCAGCACCTTCTTGCTGTTGATGCCCTCCGCGATCGGCACCACGACGTCCAGATCGGGAATGTGCAGCAGCGCGAAGCCCTGACCCGGCTCGAAGGTCCCCGGGTTGCGCTTGCCGCTCGCCCAGTCGTCCTGGAGGTTGCTGGCCGCCTTGTCCGCCTGCGCGTGCGCCCGAACGTTCGTCCACCACAGCTGGTAGGTGACGAAGAGCAGCATCAGCACGCCGGTGGTGATGAAGACCTCACCGATCGCCCGGCTGGCGATCACCGCGGCGCCGGGCTTGCGGGCCCGGGCCTGACGGCGGGCCTCCACGCGCGACAGCGGCGCTTTCGCCTCCTCGGCCGACTCGGAGTCCACCGACGCCCCGCGCGGCGCTCCACGACGCCCGTGACGCCGTTTCGCGGCCTTCCTGCGGGCCGCGCGGCCACCGGTCGGGGCCGCGGTCCCGGCCGCCCGCTCCGGCGGCGGCTCGGGGATCCGCAGCGCCACCGTCTCGTCGTCGACCGGACCGGTGGGGCCGGTGGGACCCGCCGGGGCGAAGTCCTCCTGCCATCCGCCCCCGAACGCACCGGAATCCCCGTACGGCCGTCCGTACGAGGATCCCTGGTCACCGGCCGTGCCGGAGTCGCGCTCGGGGCGCAGGGCGGTCACGCCGTGGCCCTGCCCACCACCGGGGCGAGCCCCGCCGACCTCGCCACCGCGTCCTGGTCGCCGCACTCCACCAGCCAGTTGGCCAGCATCCGGTGCCCGTGCTCGGTCAGCACCGACTCCGGATGGAACTGCACGCCCTCCACGGCCAGTTCACGGTGGCGCAGGCCCATCACGATGCCGTCGCGGGTGCGGGCCGTCACCTCCAGCTCGGCCGGCACCGTGCCCGGCTCCGCCGCCAGCGAGTGGTACCGGGTGGCGATGAAGGGGGAGGGCAGACCCGCGAAGACACCCGCGCCCGTGTGCTCGACCGGCGAGGTCTTGCCGTGCAGCAGCTCCGGCGCCCGGTCCACCACACCGCCGTACGCCACCTGCATCGACTGCATGCCGAGACAGACGCCGAAGACCGGGACACCCGTGGCGGCGCAGTGCCGGACCATGTCGACGCAGACGCCCGCCTGCTCCGGCGCCCCCGGTCCCGGAGAGAGCAGCACGCCGTCGAAGCCGTCCTGGGCGTGCGCCGTCGACACCTCGTCGTTGCGCAGCACCTCGCACTCGGCGCCCAGCTGGTACAGGTACTGGACCAGGTTGAAGACGAAGCTGTCGTAGTTGTCGACGACGAGGATGCGCGCGCTCACTGGTTGTCCACCGTCACATCGTTGAAGGGAAGCAGCGGTTCGGCCCACGGGAAGACGTACTGGAAGAGGACGTAGACCACGGCCACGACCAGCACGAGCGAGAGCAGCGCCCTCACCCACGCGTTGCCCGGCAGATGCCGCCAGATCCAGCCGTACATGCCGTCCCTTCCGTCGCACCGCGGCGCCAGACTCACGCCGCACCGCACCAGACTAGCGGCGCGGGGCCCTCCGGAACGGCCTCACTCCACAGGCTGGGCATAGTGCAGGTCCGCCGTGCCCGAGTAGCCGGGCAGCGTCGCCCTCCCGTCCTCCTCGACCTTCCAGCCGAGTCCGTACACGTTGACGTACACCATGTAGTTCTGGATCGCCGGCGACGCGGCCAGCGTCTCCTTGAGCCGCTCCGGATCACCGACCGCCTGGATCTTGTACGGCGGTGAGTAGACGCGGCCCTGCAGGATCAGGGTGTTGCCCACGCAGCGGACCGCGCTGGTGGAGATCAGCCGCTGGTCCATGACCTTGATGCCCTTGGCGCCGCCCTGCCACAGCGCGTTCACCACGGCCTGGAGGTCCTGCTGGTGGATCACCAGGTAGTCGGGCTGCGGCTCGGGGTAGCCGGGGAGCTTGGCGGTGGCGTCCGGCGGGGCGTCGTCGAGTGTGACGGAGATCGCCTCACCCGTCAGCTCCTGCGTGCCCGCCTCCTCCTCCAGCGCGGCGAGCTCGTCGTCCTCCGACTTCGACCGCCCGTCGTCGCGCTCGGCGAGCGACTCGATGTCGTGCCGCAGGCCGGCGTTCGCCTCCTCCTGCTGCCCGTTCTCCTGGCTGCGCTCGTGGATGAGGTCGGACAGCTTGAGCAGCGAGGCGTCCGTCCGGATATTGGTGCCCTTCGCGGTGTTGAAGCTGGTGAAGAAAATGAGTCCCGCGAGAGCGAAGACGGCTGCCGTGAGTACGCGCACGGGCCGGAAACGGCGCCGGCGGGCAGGGCTGGATCCCGTCCCGGGGGAGTCGGCAGAATTGCTCAACGTACCCTTATCTCCTTCGGCGCCACGGAAGGACTACGCTAACGGACGCCCGGGGGAGCGCTCAGAGTCCCCTTGTAGCGCATCGACAGGAGAGACCCTCGTGCCGAAGTCACGTATCCGCAAGAAGGCCGATTACACGCCGCCGCCCGCCAAGCAGTCGACCAGCATCAAGCTGACCAGCCGCGGCTGGGTGGCACCCGTCATGCTGGCCATGTTCGTCATCGGCCTCGCCTGGATCGTCGTCTTCTACGTCACCGACGGTTCACTGCCGATCGACTCGCTGGGCAACTGGAACATCGTCGTGGGCTTCGGCTTCATCGCCGCCGGCTTCGGCGTCTCCACGCAGTGGAAGTAGCGCCCCGATAGCTCTGCCCAGGGCTATCCACGGAGTTATCCACAGGCGTTATCCACATGGGGAAAAGAAAGACGATCTGTGGATAACCCCTAGGACGTTGACGCCGGTGTGACGGAAGTACTGGCATCCGAAAACATGTTCGCCCCCTGCCTGACCTGCGGAAACACTGGTCAGTGACAGGGGGCACATCTGTTCCCGCACACTGTGCACAAGATCCGGCACCCACTGTGGAAAACGGATGCTCAGGTGAGCTGTGCGCTCCTCAACAGGGTCAGCCCCACGACGACCAGCAGGACCAGCGCACAGGCGCCGTACTGCACGAGGGTCCGCCGCTCGCGCGGTGCGTGGAGCATGGCGAAGCCGATCACACCGCCGGCGACGAGACCGCCGATGTGTGCCTGCCAGGCGATGTTGGCCCAGGTGAACGTGAAGACGAGGTTGATCGCCAACAGGATGACGACCGGCCGCATGTCCGCGTTGAGGCGGCGGACGAGCGCGGCGGTGGCGCCGAAGAGGCCGAAGACCGCGCCGGAGGCGCCGAGGGTCGCCGTGGTGGGCGAGGCCAGCAGATAGGTGAGGGCGCTGCCGGCCAGGCCGGAGACCAGGTAGAGCGTGAGGTAGCGGGCTCTGCCCAGCGCGGCTTCCAGCGGGCCGCCGAGGAACCAGAGGCTGATCATGTTGAAGCCGATGTGCCAGATTTCCTCGTGCGTGAACATCGTGGTCACCAGGCGGTACCACTCGCCCTCCGCGACGCCCTCGGTCGGGACGAAGGGGGCGGGGGGCCAGCGTCCGATGAGCACCATGTCGCTGAGGAAGGACGACGGGAGCGCCTGTACGGCGATGAACACCGCCGCGTTGATCCCGATCAGGATCTTGGTGAGCAGGTGCGGGTCGGCGGCGACCGTGCCCCCGGCCAGGGTGCGGGGCCGGGAGGCGGCGGGCGCGGGGCCACCGCCCGTGCGGCCGGCGGCGCAGTCGGGGCAGTGGAAGCCGACGGACGCGTTGATCATGCAGTCCGTACAGATGGGGCGTTCGCAGCGGGTGCAGCGGATGCCGGTCTCGCGGTCCGGGTGGCGATAGCAGCCGGGCAGGCTCTGGGCTTCCGGCGGGCCTGCTGCCGCGTGGTCCATGACTTCCCCTCGGTCGTCCCTGCGGGCGGTGTGCGCGCGTGCGCCGCCTCGCCCTTTTTTACGGTTGGGCGGAGCGTTTGGTTCCTGCCCGGTGCGGGGGGAGGTCAGCCCTGGCGGGTTTCCACGACGACGGTCTCGAGGACGATGTCGTCGACCGGGCGGTGTGTGCGCGGGTTGGTCTGCGCCGCGGCGATGGTGTCCACGACCTTCTGACTGGCCGGGTCGGTGACCTCGCCGAAGATGGTGTGCTTGCGGTTCAGCCAGGTCGTCGGGGAGACGGTGACGAAGAACTGCGAGCCGTTGGTGCCGGGGCCGGCGTTGGCCATGGCGAGCAGGTAGGGCTTGTCGAAGGCGAGGTCGGGGTGGAACTCGTCGGGGAACTGGTAGCCGGGGTCGCCGGTGCCGTTGCCGAGCGGGTCGCCGCCCTGGATCATGAAACCGCTGAGGACCCGGTGGAAGACGGTGCCGTCGTAGAGCCTGTCCGTGGTCTTGTCGCCGGTGGCGGGGTGGGTCCACTCCCGCTCGCCTCGGGCGAGTTCGACGAAGTTCTTGACCGTCCTGGGTGCGTGGTTCGGGAGCAGCCGGATCTCGATGTCGCCTTGGCTGGTCTTGAGAGTGGCGTAGAGCTGCTCGGCCACGGGGGTGCCTTCCGTCGTCTGGTGGTGCGCACCGATACTCCCACGGGCGAGGGCGCGTTCGGCGCTGATACCCCCGGGTCCGAGCGCGGGGAGCCGATCCGTGGCATTGTCGGGTACGGGCTCGCGTTGCCCGGTATTCACCCGTTATTGAGCTTGTTCTGCTCTTGTTCGCAACTTCATCACCACTTGCCCCAGAGAGCCCGAGGGCATCGTCGGTGACCCGGATGGCCGCCCTCACATGCCTGGCTTTGCGTCCACAGGCATGATCCGTAAAAGGGTGGAAAGTCGAATTACCGTACGCCACCGAGGAGGAGGAACCCGTGACCCGCATCGACAGCGTGCGCGCCGCGACCGGTTCGGCGAAGGACAGCGTGCTGCACGCCGCGGAAGTGGTGGCGCCCTACGCCGACACGGCCAAGGACAGGGCCGCTCACTACGCACAGGAGGCGCGCGTACGGCTGGCGCCCAAGGTGTCGCAGGCCGCAGACCAGGCCCGCCACCAGTACGGGGCGCATGTCGCGCCGCGGCTGGAGCAGGCCCTTACGCATGTGCCGCCGAAGGTGGACGCCGCCGCGCAGGAGGCGGCGATCCGCACCCGTCTGGCCGCTCGGCAGGCGGCCGACTATTCACGGCCGAAGATCGAGCAGGCGGTGGCCGCGGCCGGTCCCGTGCGGGACGAGGCGACCGCGCGGGGTGCCGCCGCGCTGGCCGCGCTCCGGGGTCAGGTCACGGCGAAGGAGATCGAGAAGCTGACCCGCAAGCACCAGCGGCGTGCGACGGCCGGCCGGATCGCCAGGGTCCTGGCGGTGGCGGGTCTGGTCGCGGGCGGCGCTTTCGCAGCCTGGAAGTGGTGGGACAAGCAGGCAAACCCGGACTGGCTGGTGGAGCCGCCGGAGGCGACGGAGGTGCCCGAGTCAGGGCGGCTGACGTCGGTGGACGGCACCGGTGAGGCAATTCTCGACCCCGAGGTGCAGGCCAAGCAGGCGCAGGATGAGGCGGCGGAGGGCGACGAGCCCCGCTGACCCTTCTCGGACCGCTGTCGCCGTGGGGCGGAAGACCTTCGGGTCTTCCGCCCCACGGCGATGTTTCACGTGAAACGGCGGCTCAGCGGCCGTAGCGGCGTTCGCGCAGTGAGTAGGAGCGCAGGGCGCGCAGGAAGTCGATCTCGCGGAAGTCCGGCCAATAGGTCTCGCAGAAGTGGACCTCGGCGTAGGCGGACTGCCAGAGCAGGAATCCGGAGAGGCGCTGCTCCCCGGAGGTGCGGATGATGAGGTCGGACTCGGACCGCGTCTTGGAGTACAGGTGCTTGGAGATGTGCTCCATGGTGAAGGTCTCGATGAACTCGTCGATGTCCCCGCCCTGCGAGCTGTGCTCGGTCAGGGCCGAGCGCACGGCGTCGACGATCTCGCGACGGCCTCCGTAGCCCACGGCGACGTCGACCTTGGTGCCGCCCTTGCGGCCCTGGGTGGCGGCGGTGGCGGTCTTGAGGCGGCCGGCGGACTCGGCGGGCAGGAGGTCCAGGGCGCCGACCGCTTCCACGCGCCAGGGGTTGCCGGGGGCGGCGAGCCGCTCGACGACTTCGGCGATGATGTCGATCAGCGGGTTCAGCTGGTCCTCGGGCCGGTGCAGGTTGTCGTCGGAGAGCATGAAGAGGGTGACGTGCTCGATCTGCGCGGAGTCGCACCAGCGCAGGAAGTCCAGCACCTTCGCTCCGCCGGCCCGGTAGCCCTCTCGCGGGTCGTCTATGCCCGACATCTTGGCCCAGCGGCGGTTGCCGTCGAGCATGATGCCGATGTGCTGGGGGCGTGGGCGTCCCTCCAACTCCTTGACCAGGCGCTTCATATACAGCGCGTCGAGAGCGGCCCGTACCTTCGCCCGCATGCTCTACCCCTTCCACCTCGTCGGTAGCGACCGGACGCCTCCGACGGCGATGAGCCACGTGGCACCGGCCCGCCGGGGTGTGGTGGTGGTGCCCTGTGGGGTGACGATATCAAGAGCAGACAGCACCGCCCGGGTGCCGAGCGGCGGCCGTCCGGGGGCCCGTTTCGGTCCGGTCGCGTGGGCCGCGCGGTCGTTTCCCGTGGTCAACTGGGCCTTGTCGTGCGGTTGTTGATGATCGTTGGGATCGCGTGTCCACCGGCGGCCGAGGTGCGCGGGTGCGGTCGGTGAGGAACGTCTCCGCGCCACCGGGGCGGATATCGGGCGAAACGCCCTCAGAGGGCGCCCCGACGGCGGTCCAGGTGCCGGGTTCCAGGCCGGCCGCCCTGCTGCCGGCGTTCACCAGCTGACCCCCGCGGCCACCGGCAGGTGGTCGCTGCCCGTGGCCGGCAGTGTCCAGGAGCGGTCCGTCCGTACGCCCCTGACCAGGATCTGGTCGATCCGTACCACCGGGAAGCCGGCCGGATAGCTGAACCCGAAACCGTGCCCGGCCTGCTCCTGGGCCGAGTCCATCCGCGAGGTGATGCCGTCGAGGGCGCCGTCGTCCACGGTGCCGTTCAGGTCGCCGAGCAGCACCATCCGCTCGTTCTCCTCGGCGGCGACGGCCTCGGCGAGCGCCTGCGCGTTGCGGTCGCGGCTGCCCGTCCAGAAGCCGGTGCGGGGGAGCACGCGCACGGACCCCAGGTGGGCGACGTAGACCGCGAGCGGCCCCTGGTCCGTGGCCACCGTGGTGCGCAGGGCCCGGGTGGAGGCGAGCTTGACGGCCTCCGGCTTGGTGTCCGCCAGCGGCCCGTAGTCGATCCTGGTGTCGACCGGCGCCGTGCCGGACAGCGGCAGCCTGCTCCACAGTCCGACCGTGCCCTGCACCGTGTGGTGGGGGTATGCGTCCGCGAGTTCCTTCTCGTACGTGGCCCGGTCGCGCTCGGTCAGCTCTTCGAGGGCCAGCAGGTCCGCGCCGGAAGCGGCCAGGTCACGGGCGGTGCCGACGGGGTCGGGGTTGGCGGCGCCGACGTTGTGGCTGACCACGGTGAGGTCGCTGTCGCCCGGGCGGGACTTGTCGGCGATCATGTTGCCGAAGAGGCTCGTCCACGCCACGCACGGAACCAGCAACGCGACGGTCGCGGTCGCGGAGCGCCGCAGCAGCGCCGCGACCAGGAGAACCGGTACGCCCAGGCCGAGCCACGGCAGGAAGGTCTCCACGAGACTGCCGAGCCCGGCCCGGTCCGTGACCAGTGCGTGCAGCGACAGGAGCAGGCCGAGCAGCACCGCCAGGACGGCGAGGACCCGGCCGCGTCGCCAGGGTCCCGGCCGGGAGAGGGCGCGGACCACCCGTCGCACGGGCGCGCTTTCGGAGCCGGCGCCAGGGCGGCCGGGTCCGCCCCGTCCGGTCGCCACCGTGTCCACCTGCCGCATGGCCCGCCCTCGCTCACCGTGCGTGTCGCTCGTCTTCACGTCGAACGCGCTGGTCATCGCTGCGTCCGCGGGTCCTGCGCGGCGTTGTCGTACATGGCCGGGCAGCCGTGCCCGACGGCCTCGGGGCGCAGCTCGTAGTGCCAGGGCTCGTTGGCGTAGGTCTGGCAGAGTCCGTACGCGCTGCCGTTACGGGAGAGCCAGGCCGTCGCGTCGGAGCCCCCGATGTCGACGGCGTCTCCCGACACGTGTGCGGAGGTCTCCGGAGTCGCCACCCACTTCACGGCCTCCTCCTCGGAGCCGTACTCGTCGACCGCCTCGTCGAGGAGCTGTTTCTGGTAGTCCTCGGAGCGGTGGCCGCTGTTGACGCGGAACGCCTGGACGCCGTCGGCCTCGGCGTCCGCCGCGGCCCGGCGCAGGGCCGCGAGGAGCGTGGGCTCGAGACGGGTCACGGCCGGGACGTCCGTGTCGAAGACGGTCGTACCGTCGGGGACGACACCGTCCTCCTCGTCGATCACGCCGGGGGGTTCCATGGGCCGTGCCCCACCGGGTGACGCGGTCGGGGACATGTGCGGTGACGGGAACGCCAGCGCGTGGCAGCCGAGGGCGGCGATGATCAGGGCGGCCACCAGCAGGCCGATCTTGCGGATGTCGGTACGCCGGTGGGGCTTCATGTGTGCGGATGCGTCGCGAGTCATGCCCCCAGACAAGCGAAGGGGGTGTTGCCGCCGCGTACGCGAATTTCGATATGCCGACGACATGCGGCGGCTCCTCGCACCGGAGCATGCGAGCGCTGGTCGTCGAGGACGAGCCGTACAGGGCGGCATCCGCGACGCACTGCGGCCGGCGGCGATGGCCGCCGACATCGCGGGGGGGACGGCGGCATCCCCGGCCCCTCCGGCGACGAGGCCGCACGGCGCTTCCTCGGCTCCGGCGGCGGCATGCCGATCCCTGTGCTCACCGCCGCCGCCCGGTTCGGCGACAAGGCCTCGGCGGTGCGCTGAGCCGCCGGAGGACCGTGAACGCCAAGCGCCCGCGGCACGCGAAAAGCCCCTCCGAATCACGTTTCCGCAGTTCGGAGAGGCTTCCACCAGTGGAGCCTAGGGGAGTCGAACCCCTGACATCTGCCATGCAAAGACAGCGCTCTACCAACTGAGCTAAGGCCCCTCGGGAGGCGGCGTCGGTCGCTTCGGGCGGGCCGACGGTCACCGCGGACAAGAGTACCGGGTCGCGCCCCGGATCTCACAAATGATTGGGGCTCCCGGGGAACGACCACGCTCCGTAAGATGCTCGGCGTGGTTCGCTGGAGCGAACTGCGGTTCTTGGGGAAGCGATGGGGAGACGCAATGGACGCCGCACAGCAGGAAGCCACCGCGAGAGCGCGGGAACTGCAGCGGAACTGGTACGGGGAGCCGTTGGGGGCGCTCTTCCGTAGGCTCATCGACGATCTTGGTCTCAACCAGGCTCGTCTCGCGGGGGTACTGGGACTGTCCGCGCCGATGCTCTCGCAGCTGATGAGCGGTCAGCGGGCGAAGATCGGCAATCCCGCGGTGGTGCAGCGGGTGCAGCTGCTGCAGGACCTGGCGGGGCAGGTCGCGGACGGCAGTGTGAGCGCGGCCGAGGCGACGGAGCGCATGGACGAGATCAAGAAGTCGCAGGGGGGTTCGGTGCTCAACAACACCACGCAGACGACGAGCAGTTCGGGTGCGCCCACGGTCAAGCGGGTGGTCCGCGAGATCCAGTCGCTGCTGCGCTCGGTGGCGGCCGCCGGGGACATCATCGACGCGGCGGACGCCCTGTCCTCCTCGCACCCGGAGCTGGCGGAGTTCCTGCGGGTGTACGGAGCGGGCCGCACCTCGGACGCGGTCGCGCACTACCAGTCCCACCAGAACTGATCCCGGGGTCCGGCCGCCACAGGGGGGTCGCGGCCGGACCCGGGAGTGGCGCGAGGGGAGGAGCGACACACAGCCATGGGTGAGGTCTTCGCCGGACGGTACGAGCTGGTCGACCCGATCGGCCGCGGCGGGGTCGGTGCCGTCTGGCGTGCCTGGGACCATCGCCGCCGACGGTATGTGGCCGCAAAGGTGCTCCAGCAGCGGGACGCGCACTCGCTGCTGCGGTTCGTCCGCGAGCAGGCGCTGCGCATCGATCATCCCCATGTACTCGCGCCCGCGAGCTGGGCCGCCGACGACGACCAGGTCCTGTTCACCATGGACCTGGTCACCGGCGGCTCCCTGGTCCACCTGATCGGGGACTACGGCCCGCTGCCGCCCGCCTACGTGTGCACGCTGATCGACCAGCTCCTCGCGGGCCTCGCGGCGGTGCATGCCGAGGACGTGGTCCACCGGGACATCAAGCCCGCCAACCTGCTCCTCGAGGCCACCGGCACGGGCCGGCCTCGGCTGAGGCTGTCCGACTTCGGCATCGCGATGCGGCTGGGCGAGCCGCGGCTGACCGAGACCAACCTCGTGGTGGGGACGCCCGGTTACCTCGCGCCGGAGCAGATGATGGGCGCGGAGCCGGACTTCGCCGCGGACCTGTTCGCGGTCGGCCTGGTCGCCCTGTACCTGCTGGAGGGGGCCAAGCCGGACGCCAAGGCGCTGGTACAGCACTTCGCCGAGCACGGGACACCGGCCGCGCCGCAGGGGATACCCGAGCCGCTGTGGCAGGTCGTCGCGACGCTGGTGCAGCCTGATCCGCCGGCCCGGTTCCGTACGGCGACGGGGGCGCGCAAGGCGCTGGCCGCGGCGGCGGAGCTGCTGCCGGAGCCGGGGCCCGACGACGAGCTGATCGAGATCTTCGACCAAGTCGGCCCGCTGCCCGCCGGGTTCGCCGCCGACGGTCCGCTGAAGCGGGCGTCCGGACTGGACGACGCCCGGCCGGGAGACCCGTCGACGGACCCGCCGGGAGCCCCACGAACCGACCCACCGACCGACCCGCGCCGCCCGTCCGCGTCGGTCAGGCCGTCGTCCCCGGCGTCGCCGACGCCTTCGCGTCCCACGTCGCCGCCGGCCTCCTCCACACCGTCGGCGCCCCCGGAGCCGTCGTCCTCCGCACCGTCGGCGCCCCCCGAGCCGTCGTCCGCCATGTCGGAGACCGGCAGCTTCCACCTTCCGCCCCCGCAGCCGACCCTCACCTCCGCCGCGAGGGAGGGAGCACCGACGCCCGCCCCGCACCCGCCCGAGTACCCGCCGC
>NZ_QHJH01000219.1 GCF_003947455.1 Streptomyces sp. WAC 04229
GCGGAGGCGGGGGCGGCGTGATCCCCCGAGGGGGCGGCTAGTCGGTCGAGAGCGAGAACTGGTCGAAGGCCACGTCGCACTTGTTGCCCGCGTTGCACGCGAGCTCGATCGTGTTGGTGCCCTCGGTGAGGTTCACGTTGGCCCAGGTGGTCTGCCAGCCCTTTTCCCAGTCGCCCTGGGGCGTGCCGCCGAAGTTCTTCATGTTCAGCGGGCGCGAGCTGGCCTTCCCGTTGATCACCAGAGTGGCGTCGGCGTCCACCCCGGGGATGCCGTAGCGCACGTTCAGGCGGTAGCTGCCTGCCTTCTCGATGCCGTTGACGGTCCAGGTGACCTTGGCACCGACCTGGTTGAAGCCCGTGACGTAGACACCGCCGTCGGCCTCCGCGCCCTTGACGTCCGAGGCGGTGGTCACCCCGGGTGACAGGCGCAGGGTCTTCGCGTCGACCCCGGGAAGCTCGACCTCCTCCTCCGCCCCGTCGCTCGCGGACGCGCTCGGTTCGGTGGTCTGGGACTGGCCCGCGGTGGGGTCGCCGCCCGCCTGGTCGCCGCCCTTGTCGTCGTCCGAGCCGCTGCTCGTCATGGCGACGGCGATGCCGATCACCACGGCGGCGACCACGGCGACCGCGCCGATCAGCAGGCCCTTGGTGTTGGGGCCGCGGCGTCCGCCGCCCCCGCCGTGCCCGGACTGCGGCGAGCCGGTGTGAGAACCGCCACCGCCGCCGGGGAACGTCTCCGGCGCGGCGTAGTGCGCGTTCGGCTGACCGTAGGCACCCTGCGGCTGACCGTAGGCACCCTGCTGGGGCGGGGCGGCCTGGCCGAAGGCGGCGGTCTGGGTGCCCTGGTGCTGCTGCGGTGCCCCGTACTGCCGTGTACCGACGGGACGCACCCGGTTGACGGAGTTCGGGTAGCCGTAGCCACCGGACGGCGGCTGGGCCCCGTTGGCCTGCCCGTCGGCGTAGAGATAGCCGAAGGGGTCGTCGTCCTCGGGCGTGCTCGCGCCGTTGTTGCCGGGCGTCATCCCTTGGTCTCCTAACCAGATGCGGTGCGTTGCGGTACAGGTGTGAGATGGCGAGCCTACCCGCTCGGGCTGACCCAAACGGGTGACTCAGACCGCATCAGCGCGCTGACCTGGTGATCATCCGGCTCGGCGGTGCTGTTTGGGACGAGATCGTTTCTCGACGTACATCCGTTCGTCAGCTGACTTCAACACCTCGTCCGCCGTCATCCCGCAGTGTGCCCATCCGATGCCGAAACTGGCGCCCACGCGGACGGCCCGGCCCTCGGCCCGGATCGGCTGGATGATCTCGTTGCGCAGGCGTACGGCGAGGTCCTGGGCGTCGGCGCGGCCGAGACCGTTGGCGAGGATCACGAACTCGTCGCCGCCGAGCCGGGCCACCGTGTCGCCGTCGCGGACGCCGCCGCCGAGCCGGCGGGCGACCTCGATGAGCACGGCGTCGCCCGCGTTGTGCCCGAACCGGTCGTTGATCGACTTGAAGCCGTCCAGGTCGCAGAAGAGGACCGCGAGGCCCTTGGTGCCGTCGTCCCGGCCGTCCTCGGGGGCGACCGCGTGCACATGGTGGTCGTAGGCCCCGTACGGCTCGGCGGGCGCGCTGAAGTCGAAGGTGTGGCCGCCGGAGTCGAAGACGGCGGGATGCCCGTAGGCGGCGTCCATCGCGTCGGCGATCGCCGCGTGCGAGGACTGCGGGCGCTGGCAGAGCCGGGCGGCCAGGCGGGAGCGCAGTTCGGCGGAGTTGGGCAGCCCGGTGAGCGAGTCGTGCGAGGCGCGGTGGGCGAGCTGGAGCTCGCGGCGCTTGCGTTCCTCGATGTCCTCGACGTGGGTGAGCAGGAAGCGGGGCCCGTCGGCGGCGTCGGCGACGACGCTGTTGCGCAGCGAGACCCAGACGTAGGTGCCGTCGCGGCGGCCCAGGCGCAGCTCGGCCCGGCCGCCCTCGGCGGAGGTGCGCAGCAGGGTGCCGATGTCCTCGGGGTGGACGAGGTCGGAGAAGGCGTAGCGGCGCATCGCGGAGGCGGGGCGGCCCAGCAGGCGGCAGAGCGCGTCGTTGGTGCGCAGGATCCGGCCGTGCTGGTCGCCGCCCATCTCGGCGATGGCCATGCCGGAGGGGGCGTACTCGAAGGCCTGGCGGAAGCTCTCCTCGCTGGCCCTGAGCGCCTGCTGGTCGCGCTCCAGGCGGACCAGGGCGCGCTGCATGTTGGAGCGGAGCCGGGCGTTGCTGATGGCGATGGCGGCCTGGAAGGCGTACATCTGCAAAGCCTCGCGGCCCCAGGCGCCGGGGCGGCGGCCGTTGCGCGGCCGGTCCACGGACAGGACGCCGATCAGCTCGCCGCTGTTGCCGCCGCCCTGCGGGCCCGGCGCGTACATCGGGGCGAAGAGGCGGTCCGAGGGGTGCCACTCGTCCTCGAAGCGGGGCGCGGGTCCGTCGGTGTACCACTGCGGGACGTCGTCGTCGTCGAGGATCCAGCCCTCGGTGTGGGGTATGAAGATCAGGTCGCCCCACTGCTCGCCCATGTTCAGCCGCCGGTCCCAGGAGTCGCGGGAGCCCGAGCGGCCGGTGATGAGGGCCTCGGCGGCCGGGTTGCCGGCGAAGGCGGCGACGACGAGATCGCCGTCGGGACGGACCAGGTTGACGCAGGCCAGCTCGTACCCCAGGGCCTGGACGACGCCGTCGGCGACGGCCTGCAGGGTGTCGGCCAGGCTGCGGGCCTTGTTCATGTCGGCCATGGCCTGGTGCAGTTGCCGCAGGGACGCAAGGCGGACGTAGGGCTCCGACTCGGTCTCCATGCTCGCCCTCCCCCCGAGACCTCGCTGCGAATCAAGGGATCTCTCCGGCGCCCTTACTGATGGTGCCCTTGCAGGTTCACCGCCACTGAATCACAGCGCGCTCCCCACTCGGTACACAGGGTCAACAATTACCGCCCCTTGTGACTCAAGTCACAGCAAAAGATGAACAATTGAGTGGGGTTTCTGCGTTTTTCCTGTGCGTTTACTGAATGCAAATTTGTAGGTATGCGCACGTCTCCGTCCGTGGTCCTAGGTCCCGGTTCGGACCGGGGTCCGATGTCCGGCCGAGAGTCCGGAGATTAGCGTGATGGTGTGCCGAATACTCCCTCCCTCACGTCCCACGCGTCCCCCGCGCTCCCGTTGCCGTCGCCCGCCGCCGGGCATGCTGAGGGGGTGAGCAACGAGGAATTCCGTGCGGCCATGTCCCGGCTGGCCTCGGGCGTGGTCCTGGTGACCGCCCAGGAGCCGCCGCTCGACGCCGACGACCCGCTGGCGCCGGGCGGCGAGGACGTCGGGATGACGGCCACGGCCTTCATGTCGGTCTCCCTGGACCCGCCGCTGGTCCTGGTCAGCCTGCGGACCGGCTCCCGCATGGACGACCTGCTCGACGAGCAGCCCCTGTGGGGGGTCTCCGTGCTCTCCGAGAGCCAGCGGCACATCGCCGGCCGCTTCGCGATGAAGGGCCGGATCAGCGACCGCCTCCTCTTCGCCGACATCCCCTACGTGCGGGGCGGGGCGACCGGGGCGCCGCTGGCCGGGGGCGCCCTGGCCACCCTGGAGTGCCGGACCGAGCAGCGGGTGCCGGCCGGGGACCACGTGCTGGTCATCGGCCGGGTGCTGACCGCCGCCCTGCCGAGCGCGGACGGGGGGCCGCTGACGTACTTCCGGGGCCGGTACCGGCAGTTGGGCTGAGCCGCAATTCACTCGCCGGTCCTCGCGCCGCCTGCCTAGGGTGCGCCCATGACGACGAACGCCGGTCTCCGGCTGGAGACGATCACTTCCGCGAACTTCGAGGCCGCCACCGGCATCCGGGTGCGCCCGGAGCAGGAGTTCGCCGTGGACCCGGTGGTGAAGTCCCTCGCCGAGGCATACGTCCACCACGGCGTCGCCTGGCCCCGGCTCATCGTGGACGGCGACCGTCCGGTCGGCTTCCTGATGGCTTTCCTCGACATCGACTGGTACGAGGACGGCAGCGTCCTGCGCTCGGGTTTGTGGCGGCTGGACATCGCGGCCGGCGAACAGGGCCGCGGCTACGGCCGCTTCGCCGTGGAGTCGGTGGCGGAGGAGATCCGCCGCCGCGGCGGCAAGGAGTGCTGGGTGACCTGGCATCCGGGCCCGCACGGCCCCGAGGGCTTCTACCTGGGCCTGGGCTTCCGCCCCAACGGGGAGACGAGCGAGGGCGAGACGGTGGGCGTGCTGGAGCTGGGCTGAACACCGCGGAACGCGCCCCGAAAGGGGCGCGGGGAACTGCGCGCACAGCCACGACGAACTCGCGGGGAGATGCGACCGGACCCCCACGGTCACAACGCTGCCGGCCGGCGCGGTGTACGCCCGAAAGGGGCGCGGGGAACTGCGCGACCCGCCACGACGAACCCGCGGACAGGCACGACGGGGACCCCCGCGTCGGTCAGTCCCAGTCCCGCGCGGAGCGCCCCCGTTTGGTCTGGGAGCGCTGCTTCTTCTCCCGCAGGCGGCGTTCGTTGATGCCGCGCGGGATGCGAGTGGGGCGACGCTGCTTCGGCGGGGGCGCGGTGGCCTCGGCGAGCAGCGCCGCCAGGCGCACCGCGGCCGTCTCGCGGTTGCGCCACTGGGAGCGGTGCTCGGAGGCGCGGACGCTGACGACGCCGTCGGCCAGGCGCCCGGCCAGCCGTTCCAGCGCCCGCCGCTTCCACACCTCGGGCAGGGCCTCGGTCCGCGCCAGGTCGAAACGCAGCTCGACCGCCGTGTCGGTGGTGTTGACGTGCTGGCCGCCGGGCCCCGAGGAACGCGAGAAGCGCCAGACCAGCTCGGCCTCGGGAAGGGAGACGGAACCGCGGATGACATGGGGACCGGACATGCCGTCCATGTTCCCGCCCCCGAACGGGTCACGTCACCCCAATATCCTCGGTCCGGCACTCGGTAAAGAAAGTAAAGAGAGCTGGAACCTTACGTACCCCCCTCGACGTTCATGGGGGTAGCTGTAGCTTTCTTGCCGTACGTAAACGAGGGAAGGGACTCCCAACAATGGCTGTAAGCCTGTCCAAGGGTGGCAACGTCTCGCTCACCAAGGAGGCTCCGGGCCTGACCGAGGTCACCGTGGGCCTCGGCTGGGACGTCCGCACGACCACCGGCACCGACTTCGACCTCGACGCGTCCGCGATCGCGGTCAATTCGCAGGGCAAGGTCTACTCCGACGGCCACTTCGTCTTCTTCAACAACAAGCAGACGCCGGACAACACCATCGTCCACACCGGTGACAACCGCACCGGCGAGGGCGCCGGCGACGACGAGGCGATCAACGTCAACCTGGCGGGTCTGCCGGCCGACATCGAGAAGATCGTCTTCCCGGTCTCGATCTACGACGCGGAGAACCGCTCGCAGAACTTCGGCCAGGTGCGCAACGCCTACATCCGCATCCTCAACCAGGCCGGCGGCGCCGAGATCGCCCGCTACGACCTGTCCGAGGACGCCGCCACCGAGACCGCCATGGTCTTCGGCGAGCTGTACCGCAACGGCGCCGAGTGGAAGTTCCGCGCCGTCGGCCAGGGCTACGCCTCGGGCCTGGTCGGCATCGCCCAGGACTTCGGCGTGAACGTCTGACGTTCGCCCGCCGAGCAGTTCCGTACGAAGGCCCCCCGGACGTCCGGCCGGGGGGCCTTCGGCGTGTCCGGGTGGCCGGTCGGCTTGTTCCGGCGCCCGCGTCACGGCAGAAGGCGCTGCTCCTTGGCCACGGCGACCGCGCCCGCGCGGGTGTCGACGCCGAGTTTGTCGTAGATCCGGCGCAGATGGGTCTTGACCGTGGCCTCGCTGATGAACAGGGCGCGGGCGATCTCCCGGTTGCCGAGACCGGTGGCGAGCTGCGCCAGGATGTCGCGCTCGCGGTCGGTGAGGGAGGGCCTCGGGCGCCGCATGTTGGCCATGACCCGGCTGGCGACCGGCCCCGACAGCGCCGTTCGGCCCTGGGCGGCGGCGTGGATCGCGGCGAAGAGTTCTTCGGGGCGCTCCGCCTTCAGCAGGTAGCCGGTGGCGCCGGCCTCGATGGCGCGGGTGATGTCGGCGTCGGTGTCGTACGTGGTCAGGACGAGTACGTGCGGTGTGCGGCCGCCGGAGCCGGCCGCCGGGGCTGCGGTGAGGCGGCGGGTGGTCTCCACGCCGTCGATGCCCTCGCCGAGCTGGAGGTCCATCAGCACCACGTCCGGCGCCAGCCGCCCGGCGAGCGCGAGCGCCTCCTCGCCGGTGCCGGCCTCGCCGGCCACCTCGATGCCGGGGGCGCTGTCGAGCAGGGCGAGCAGTCCGGCCCGTACGACGACGTGGTCGTCGCAGACCAGGATGCGCACGGGGGCGGGAGCGCCGGCTGCCGGGTCGGTCATCGGGGTGCCTCCTGGGCGTCGGCCGGGTCGGTGCGGGGCGGGTCCAGGGGGACGGCGGCGGACAGGGCGGTGCCCTCGCCGGGGGCGGACTCGACGGTCAGGGTGCCTCCGAGCTGGCGCAGCCGGGCGCGCATCGCGGGCAGTCCGTGGCCCCGCACTCCGGCGGGGGCGTCGGGCGGGGCGGCCGGGTCGAAGCCGTGGCCGTCGTCGGTGACGTCCAGCACGGCCTGGTCGTCGAGGAGGGTGAGGCTGAGCGCGGCGGTGGACGCGCCCGCGTGCTCCCGTACGTTGGCCAGGGCGCCCTGCGCGATGCGCAGCAGGGCCGACTGGACGCGGTCCGGCAGCGGCGGAACGCGGGCGCCGTCGTCGACGTGGACGCGCACGGTGAGGTCGTCGCCGGACTCCCGCGCGGCCAGTGCGCGCAGCGCCGCCTCCAGGCCGCCGCCCCGGGCGAGGTCGGCCGGGGCGAGGTCGTGGACGAAGCGGCGGGCCTCGGCGAGGTTGTGCTCTGCGACGGAGGCGGCGCTCCGGACGTGGGCGCGCGCCTTGTCCGGGGCGGACTCCCAGACCCGCTCGGCCGCCTGGAGCAGCATCCGCTGGCTGGACAGTCCCTGCGCGAGGCTGTCGTGGATCTCCATGGACAGCCGCTGGCGTTCGGCCAGAGTGCCCTCGCGGCGCTCGGAGGCGGCGAGTTCGCGGCGGGTGCGGAGCAGGTCGTCGATCAGGGCGCGCTGCCGGGCGGTCTGCCGCTCGGTGTGCAGGAACACGGCGGTGGCGATGGCGGCGACGGCGGGCGGGGCCAGCAGCAGGTTCGGGTCGAAGCGCCCGGCGAGCCGCAACTGCGCGGCGACCACGAACACCGTCAGGACGCCGACCAGCACCAGCGCCGCCCGGGGCGGCAGGGTGCGCAGGCCGGTGTAGAGGAGGGGCACCGCGCACCAGGAGAAGCTGGGCGCGAGGACGACCAGCACCATCCACACCACGACCACCAGGCCCAGCCAGGCCGCGCGCCGCCCCGTGGGCCGCTCCCCGGGCCCGCTCAGGACCGGCCCGAGCAGGTGCAGCAGGGCCAGCGCGAGGGAGAGGGCGAGGATCCACGGGGTGCGGGGCTCGCCGGGGTGGCGCAGCAGGAAGCGGGCCAGGGCGCCGCCGAGCAGCAGGAAGAACGCCGCGTGCATGACGGCACCGAGCCACCGGGTGTCGGGGTCGTACGGCTTCGGCATCCGCCCGCCTCCTTCCGCCTCCTGGCCGCCTCGGCGTCCGGTCCTTGTCCGGTCCTTTGTCCGGTCCGGGTCCGTGTCCGTGTCCGGGTTCGTGCCCCCAACGTGCCGCAGGAGGGCGCTGAGCTGCCCGAACACACCCATGGTGCCCTGTGCGGGGGGTATCCGGGTCAACCGATCGGACGACCCCGGCCTCGCCCGTTCCGTCGTCCGGGAGCAGCCGGACCGGCGACCGGGCAGCGGGGCGGCGGGACGGAGGGTGGAGAGCGGGACGCAGCACAGCGCCCGATCCCGTCCGGCCCCGTCCGATCCCGAGGAGCAGACACCATGAAGAAGACCCTTTCCCGACGCGCCCGCATCGCCACCGGAGGCGCCGTGCTCGCCGCCGTCGCCGCCGGCACCTTCGGCACGGTGGCCGCGAACGCCTCCGCTCCGGAGAGCGGCCGGGACTCCGCCGCGTCCGCCACCCCCGCCTCGGCCGGGCAGCGCTCCACCACGACCTCCACGCACCTGACGATCGACGCCGCCACCGAGGCGGCGCAGGCCGCGCTGAAGGCCGCGAAGAAGGAGGGGCAGCGGATCACGGTCGCGGTCGTCGACCGCAACGGCAACACGATCCTCACCATGCGCGGTGACGGCGCCGGCCCGCAGTCCTACGAGTCGGCCGAGAAGAAGGCGTTCACCGCGGTCTCCTGGAACGCCCCGACCAGCGAGCTGGAGGGCCGCCTCGAGAGCGCCCCGAACCTGAAGGACATCCCGGGCACCCTGTTCCTGGGCGGCGGCGTCCCGGTCACCGCCGGCAAGGCGCCGATCGCCGGGATCGGGGTCGCGGGCGCGCCGTCCGGCACCCTGGACGAGAAGTTCGCGCGGGCGGGCGCCGAGGCGCTGAACTAGGCCCAGGACCCAGGGGCAGCGGGACTGCCCCGAGGTCCCTGACACCCGGTCCCAACGGGCGTTTCACGTGAAACGCCGCATAGGATCACGACGTGCGCATCTCCCGTCCCCTCATAGCCGCCGCCACCGTCACCGCCCTCGCGGCGTGCAGCGGTGGCGGCGCCGTGGACGGCGGTCCCGGTGGCTCGGGCGTGCGCGATCCGTACTTCCCGAAGGCGGGCAACGGCGGCTACGACGTCGGCCACTACGACCTGAGGCTGGCCTACGAGCCCGACGACGAGCACCTCGCCGGCACCGCGACGATCACCGCCCGTGCCACCCGGGACCTGTCGGCCTTCGACCTCGACCTCAAGGGCCTGGACGTCGAGGAGGTCACGGTCGAGGGCCGGGAGGCCCGCTTCAACCGGGCCGGGCAGGAGCTGACCGTCCGCCCGGCGGACGAGCTGCGCGAAGGGGAGACGTTCCGGGTGAGCGTCCGCTACTCCGGCGAACCTCGGACGGTGACCGATCCCGACGACTCCGAGGAGGGCTGGCTGCCCACCGCCGACGGCGCGGTGGCGCTCGGCCAGCCGGTCGGCTCGATGACGTGGTTCCCCGGCAGCCACCACCCCTCGGACAAGGCGACGTACGACCTCGCCGTGACCGTGCCGGAGGGCTTCGGCGTGGTCTCCAACGGGGAGCTGCGGGACGAGCGGACCCGTGGCGGCCGTACGACGTTCACCTGGCACACGGCCGAGCCGATGTCGAGCCACGTGGCCACGGTCGCCGTCGGCGAGTGGGAGACCGACCGCTCCACCACCGACAGCGGTCTGCCGGTGTACACGGCGGTCGACCCGCAGCAGTCCGACGCGAGCCGCGAGGTGCTGGCGCGGATTCCCGACGTCGTGGAGTGGGGCGAGGAGAACTTCGGCCCGTACCCCTTCTCCTCCACCGGCGCGATCGTCGACCGCGTCGAGGACGCCGGGTACGCGCTGGAGACCCAGAACCGGCCCTACTTCCCCGGCGCTCCCAGCCAGGTCCTCCTCGTCCACGAACTCGCCCACCAGTGGTACGGGAACTCGGTCAGCCCGGAGACCTGGCGGGACATGTGGCTCAGCGAGGGGATCGCCACCTACGCCGAGTGGCTGTGGGAGGAGGACGAGGGCGGCGACACCGCCCAGCAGACCTTCGACGCGCTCTACGACGGGACGTACTACGACGAGGAGGACGAGGGCGACTCGATCTGGGCGTTCCCGCCCGCCGACCCGCCCGACGCCGAGCACATCTCCGCGAGCCCCGTCTACCAGCGCGGTGCGATGGTCCTGCACAAGATCCGCCAGAAGGTCGGCGACGACGCCTTCCCGGCCCTGCTGCGGGGCTGGGCCGGCGCGCACCGCCACGGCAACGCGGACACCGAGGACTTCACGGCCTACGTGGAGAAGTCGGCGCCGGACGAGGACTTCACGGAGATCTGGGACGACTGGCTCTACGGGGACGGCCGGCCGGACCGCCCGTGAGGCACCGCCGTCCCCGCGGTCTCACCCCTCGAAGGTGTCGAGCAGCAGGGCCAGGTCCGGGGGCCAGAGCGGTTCGGGGGCCTCGGCCAGTTCGGCGCGGCTCCACCAGCGCCAGTCGAGGATGCCGTCCGCGGCGTGTGCGGCGGCGAGGTGGGGGCCGGTGGGTTCGCGGCGCGGGGCGCGGGTGACGTAGATGTGCTCGTGCTGGCGGACGGGGCCGACGCTCAGGTGGGTGAAGTCGTGTTCCCAGGTGCAGAGCAGCGGGCCGGGCTCCAGGTCGTGCCAGCCGGTCTCCTCGCGCACCTCGCGCACGGCGCCCTCGCGGGGGCTCTCGTCCGCGTCCAGTCCGCCGCCGGGCATCGCCCAGTGCACGCCGACCTCGATGTTGTCGTAGCGCAGGAGGAACACCGCGCCCTCGGGGTCGAGCACGGCGACCCGGGCGGCGCGGCGCGGGGTGCGCGGCACGCCGCTGTCGAACTCCTTGCGCAGCACCGTGCAGGGACGGCCGCGCTCCAGGTCGGGGCGGTGGTCGACGGCCGTGTAGCCGAGGGCGGTCCAGAAGGCGAGGGCCTCGGTGTCGGCGTCGAGCACGGCGAGCCGTACGGCGGTGCGGCCGGTGGCCCGGAGCCGTTCCTCGACGAGCGACGCGAGCCGCCTGCCGTGGCCCCTGCGCCGCAGGCCCGCGTCCACCATCAGCAGTCCGATCCAGGGGTCCGGGTCGGACGGGTCGGGATGCCGGGCGAGTGTGATCGCGACGCCGGTCAGCCGGCCCGCGTCCCTGGCGAGGAGCACCTCGGCGCCCGGTCGCGCCAGCTCGTCGGCCAGCGCCGCCGCCACCTGCTCCGGCCGGACGTCGTCCGGGTCGGGGAAGTCGCCGCTGAGCGCGTGGAAGTCGCGGTGGGCGGCGTAGAGGGCGGTCAGCTCGGTCAGGAGGGGCCCTGGGATGTCGTGGTCGGGGCCCGGCCGCAAGGGGGTGATGATCACGTGGGCAACCTATCCGGTCGGGCGTGACACCATCACCTGCGTGCTCGACATCGGTTACGCCCTCTCCACCCGCTTCCCCGACCCGCCGCAGACGGACTACCGGCGGGCGGACGTCCGCGCGCTGCGGCACGACCTGTTCTGCGGGGACGTCTATCTCGCCGACACCAAGGCCGACCGGGAGCTGTCCACAGCCTGGGGATGGGTGCCGGTGCTCGACTTCGCCTGGGCGCTGTGCGACATCGTGGAACGCGTGGACCGGGACCCGGCGGGCTCCCGGGCGGCCCGGCCGCAGCGGGCGGAGCTGGACTTCACCGAGTCCACGGACCGCCTGCTCTTCGAGCGCCGCTTCGGCTGGGTCGACATCGAGGCGGACTGGATGCCGGCGGACGAACCCCCGCTGTCCTTCTCCCACGCCGAACTGCGCCGGGAGGCCCGGGACTTCCTGCACGACCTGGTCGCCGATCTGACCGACATGCACGAGGACCTGGCGGACAACCCGGCGATCTGGACCCTCCAAGCGCGCTTCCCGCGCCTGACCTGACACCCCACCCGGGCGCGCCCATCCCGACGCCCCGCTTGGCGCGCCCACCCCGGCGCGCCCGTCCTGACGCTTCGCCCCTGCGCGCTTATCCCTGGCGCCCGCTCGGCGCGCCCACCCAGAC
>NZ_QHJH01000021.1 GCF_003947455.1 Streptomyces sp. WAC 04229
CCCGGCGACACCCCGCTCCCCGGCGACCGGCCCTCGCCGGAGCCCGTCACGACCCCGCCTGCGCCGGGCGGCCAAGCCGCCGACGCACTCCGGACACCGCAAGCCGCACCGCTCGCGAGCCCGCCCGACCAGGGCACCCTCGTGCCCGGGGCGGGCACGGAGGTGTGGCCGTGAGCGGGGTCCGGCCCGGCGTGGAGACGACGGTGACCACCGCGTACGTCGAGGCGCCCGGGGAGTCGGCGCCCGCCGGGATGGGCCAGCGCCCCGGGCCCGAGACCGAGGTCCCCCGTGCGGTGCCGGGCCGCGACCGGGTCGAGGGGCTGCTCCTCGGTCTGGCCGCCGGGGACGCGGCCGGCTGGCCCGCCGCCCGGCACCGGGCCGCCCGGATGCCGGAGTGGACGCGCCGCCTCACCCGCGAGCTGGACACCTTCGCCGAGCAGAACGCGACCACCACCCTCCCGGTCCCCATCGCCCTGAACCAGCCCCCCGAGCCCCTGCGCCTCGGCCCCTCGGACGACGCCGAGTGGGCGGCGTTCGCGGCCGAGGCACTGCTGCGGGCCGGCGACGACAGCGTGCTCGGCGACCTGAGCCGGGACCGCCGGATGCGCGCGGCGATCGACCTGACCTGGAACGCCGTCGCCAGCGAGGTGGCCGCGGCGACGGAACGCGCCCCGGAGGCCGAGTCGGCCGTACTGCCGCTGCGCGCCCGCATCTCGGTACGGGCCGGGCTCGGCAACCTCGCCGCGGGCCTGCGCCCGCCCGCCACCGGCCACGACAACCCGCACTACTTCGACGACGCCGCCTGCGTCCGGGCCTGCGTGCTCGCCGTCGCGCACCCGGGCGACCCGCGCCTCGCGGCGGACCTCGCCGAGTTCGACGCCCGCTACACCCAGGACGGCGACGGCGTGCACGGCGCGCGGGCGATGGCGGCGGCGCTGGCCGGCGCCCTCACCGGCGCCGACGTGGACACCTGTGTGGCGGCCGCCCTCGCCGAACTGCCCGAGGGGACGGAGATCGGCCGCAACGCCCGCCAGGCACTGGCCCTGGCGGCGGACGCCGAGAGCACCTTCGCCCTCGTCCCGCTCCTCGAGCACCAGATCGTCGACCACGTCTACAGCTACGGCATCGCCGCCGCCGAGACCGTCCCGGTCGCCCTCGCCCTGGCCACCGCCGCCCGGGGCGTCCTCGCGGAGGCGGTCCCGGCGGCGGCCTGTCTGTCCAGGGTCGCGGACTCCGCCCCCGCGCTGGCGGGCGCCCTCACCGGCGCGCTGGGCGGCGGCACCTCGGTGCCCGCGTCCTGGCGGGACACCTGCCGCACCCTCCCCGGCTGCGTACTGCCCAGGCTCACCGGCACCGACCTCGTCGAACTCGCCGGACTCCTGCACGCCACGCAGCCGACCCGACCCGAAGGAGGACGCACGACATGACAGCCCGCACCCCGCGGCCCGGCCCGGCGACCCTGGAGGAGCGCGTCACCGGCGCCCTCGTCGGCGCGGCCGTCGGCGACGCGCTCGGCGGCCCGGTCGAGGGCTACTCCCCCGAGCAGATCCTCGAACGCCACGGCGGCCGGATCCACGGCGTCGTCGGCCCCTGGAACGGCGACGCCTGGCGCACCGCCCGGCCCCTCGCGCCGTACCACAAAGGCGACGGCCACGTCACCGACGACACCCTGATGACCCACGCGCTGGTCCGCGTGTACGGCACGGTCCGCGACCACCTCGACGCGTACGCGGTCGCCGAGCACCTGGTCCCGGACCTGATGACGCACCCCCGCTGGATCCCGGAGCTGGAGACCGAGGCGCTCCCGCTCCAGCGGATCTTCCTCGCGGAGAAGTGGCTGGTGGCGCGGATCCACTACGGCCACGTGGACCCGCGCGAGGCGGGCACCGGCAACATCGTCAACTGCGGTGCCGCGATGTACATGGCGCCGGTCGGCCTGGTCAACGCCGCCCACCCGGCGGGGGCGTACGCCGAGGCCCTGGACGTCGCGGGCGCGCACCAGTCGTCGTACGGCAGGGAGGCGGCCGGTGTCTTCGCGGCGGCGGTGGCCGCGGCCTGCGCGCCGGGCGCGACGCCGGACTCCGTGGTGGCCGCCTGTCTGTCCCTGGCCAAGGACGGCACGCGGGCCGCGATCGAGGCGGTCTGCGACGTGGCCGCGCGGTACTCGGACTTCGAGTCGGCGCTGGCCCCGCTGCGGGAGGCGGTCACCCCGTACGACACGGTGGGCTCCGACTACCGCGCGCCCTCGCTGGGCGCCCGCCGCCCGTCCCGGCTGCACGCGATCGAGGAACTGCCCGTCGCCCTCGGCATGCTCCTCGTCTCCGGCGGCGACTGCCGGCACGCGGTGCTCGGCGCGGTCAACTACGGCCGCGACTGCGACTCCATCGCCACGATGGCGGGCGCGCTGGCCGGGGCGCTGGGCTCACCGGTCCCCGAGGAGTGGGCCAAGCGGGTCGCGGAGGCCAGTCGGCTCGACCTGTGGGAACCGGCCGCGACGCTGAGCGCGGTCGCCCGGGAGGTCTTCGAGCGGGACCTGGCGCGGCGCCGCGAGCACGAGCGGGCGTTCGGCGCGATCGGGGGTCCGTGATGCTCCGGCTGACCTGGGTGCAGCCCGAGGACCTGATCGGCCACGAGCTGCGCCAGGCGGCCCTGGAGGGCCGCGACGCGTCGGCGGTCGCCGCCCGCTGGGAGGCGGCGGGCGGCGACCCGGCCCCCGACCGCGCGGGCGCGTCGCCCCGGCCCGCCTCCCGCCGACTCCGGCTCCTGGCCGAGGAACTGCTGGACGACCTGGCCGGGCTGGCGAACCCGACCGCCGCCGCGGAACCGACCGACCTCGACCGGATCCGGGCCCTGTGCCCCGACTGGCCGGCACCGGCCGCCCCGCCGGCCTCGTCCTTGTCCCCGGCCCGGCTGGAGGCCGCCTGGCTGGGCCGGGCGGCGGGCTGCCTGCTCGGCAAACCCGTCGAGAAGCTCCCGCTGACCGGCATCCGCCGCATCGGCCGCGCCACCGGAAACTGGCCCCCGACCGGCTACTTCACCGCCCGGGGCCTCCCCGCGGACCTCGCGTCCGCCCACCCCTGGAACCGCCGCTCCGCCGCCACCTCCCTCGCCGAGAACATCGACGGGATGCCCGAGGACGACGACCTCAACTACCCCCTCCTCAACCTCCTGCTCCTCCAGCGTCACGGCAGGAACTTCAGCACCGCCGACGTGGCCCGCGTGTGGCTCGACGAGCTCCCCGCCGGCCGCACCTTCACCGCCGAGCGCGTCGCCTACCGCAACCTGCTCTCCGGCCTGGAACCCCCCGCCACCGCCCACCACCGCAACCCCTTCCGCGAGTGGATCGGCGCCCTGATCCGCGCCGACGTGCACGGCTGGACCAACCCCGGCGACCCGGCCGCCGCGGCCGACCAGGCCCACCGCGACGCCGCCCTGACCCACACCGCGAGCGGCGTCCACGCGGCCATGTTCGCCGCGGCCGTCATCGCCACCGCCGCCACCGGCACCCACGACGTGCACACCTGCCTGCGCACCGGCCTCGCGGTCGTCCCGCCCGGCTCCCGCCTGTCCGCGGCCGTGCGCCACGCCGTCCGCCTCGCCCAGGCGCACGCCGACTTCGACACGGTCGTGGACGAGCTGCACGCCCGCCACTCCCCCACCCACCACTGGGTGCACGCCGTGCCCAACACCGCCCTGATCGCCGCCGCCCTCACCCACGCGGACGGCGACTTCACCGGCTCGGTCTCCCGCGCGGTCTCCGGGGGCTGGGACACCGACTCCAACGGCGCCACCGTCGGCGGCGTCGCCGGACTCCTCGCCGGCTCCCCCGCCGCCCTGCCCGAGCACTGGACGGGCCCGCTGAAGAACCGCCTGGCCACGTCGGTCGGCGACTTCGACGGCACCGGCTTCGACACCCTCGCCCACCTCACCCACCGGGAGGCCACCCGCCCATGTCCCAGCCCGCCGTGAACGCCGTCCCCGGCTCCGTCACCACCGCCTCCGCCCCGCTCACCGGTCTGCGGGTGCTCGACCTCGCCACCCTCTTCGCGGGACCGCTCGCCGCCACCATGCTCGGCGACTTCGGCGCCGAGGTGGTCAAGGTCGAACACCCCTCCCGGCCCGACCCGTCCCGGGGCCACGGCCCGTCCAAGGACGGCATCGGCCTGTGGTGGAAGATCCTGGGCCGCAACAAGCGCACGATCACCCTGGACCTGTCGAAGCCCGCCGGGCGCACCACCCTGCTGCGCCTCGTCTCGACCGCGGACGTCGTCATCGAGAACTTCCGTCCCGGCACGCTGGAGAAGTGGGACCTGGGCTGGGACGAGCTGTCCGCCGTCAACCCCCGCCTGGTCCTCACCCGGGTCACCGGCTTCGGCCAGTTCGGCCCGTACGCCCGCCGCCCCGGCTTCGGCACCCTCGCCGAGGCCATGAGCGGCTTCGCCGCGATGACCGGCGAACCGGACGCCCCGCCGACGCTGCCCCCGTTCGGGCTCGCCGACTCGATCGCCGCGCTGGCGACGTCGTACGCCGTGATGACGGCGCTGGCCGCGCGCGAACGCACCGGCGAGGGGCAGGTCGTCGACATGGCGATCATCGAGCCGATCCTCACCGTCCTGGGCCCGCAGCCCACCTGGTACGACCAGCTCGGCCACGTCCAGCCGCGCACCGGCAACCGCTCGCAGAACAACGCCCCGCGCAACACCTACCGCACCGCCGACGGCACCTGGGTCGCCGTGTCCACCTCGGCCCAGTCGGTCGCCGAGCGGGTGATGCGCCTGGTGGGCCGTCCGGAGCTGATCGACGAGCCCTGGTTCGCGTCCGGTGCCGACCGGGCCCGCCACGCCGACGTCCTGGACGCGGCGGTCGGCGACTGGATCGCCCGGCACAGCCGTGCCGACGTGCTCGCCGCCTTCGAGAAGGCCGAAGCGGCCGTGGCCCCGATCCAGGACGTGCGGGACGTGATGACCGACCCGCAGTACCAGGCGCTCGACACCGTCACCACCGTCGACGATCCCGAGCTGGGCCCGCTGCGCATGCAGAACGTCCTCTTCCGGCTCTCCGCGACCCCGGGCGCCATCCGCTGGGCGGGCCGTCCGCACGGCGCGGACACGGAGGAGGTGCTGACCGAGCTGGGGCTGACCCCGGCGGACGTGAAAGAGCTGCGTGAGGAGGGCGTCGTATGACCGCACCCCCGCTGACCTGGCTGTACGCGCCCGGGGACCGGCCCCGGGTGGTCGCCAAGGCGCTGGCCGCCGGGGCCGACGTCGTGGTGGTCGACCTGGAGGACGCGGTCGCCCCGGACCGCAAGGCGTACGCCCGCGAGGCCACCGCGGAACTGCTCACCGAGCCGCAGCCGGTGCCGGTGCACGTCCGCGTCAACGCCCTGGACGGCCCGCTGGCCGCCGCGGACCTGCGGGCGCTGGCCGCGCTGCCGGGGCTGTCCGGCCTGCGGCTGCCCAAGGTGACGTCCCCCGAGCAGATCACCGGCGTGGCGGCGGCCACCGGCGGGCCGCCCCTGTACGCGCTGCTGGAGACCGCCCTGGGAGTGGAGCGGGCGTACCCGATCGCCGCGGCCCATCCGGCGCTGCGCGGCATCGCCCTCGGGGAGGCGGACCTCCGGGCCGACCTGGGCGTGCACGGGGACACCGGCCTCGACTGGTCGCGCTCCCGGGTGGTGGTGGCCGCGCGGGCGGCCGGCCTGGCGCCGCCGTCGCAGACGGTGCATCCGGACACCCGGGACCTGGAGGGCCTGGCGGCGTCCTGCGCGCACGGCCGCGCCCTGGGTTTCCTCGGCCGCGCCGCGATCCACCCCCGCCAGCTGCCGATCATCGAGCGGGCGTACCTGCCGACCGAGCGGGAGCTGGAGGAAGCGGAGACCGTCGTCAAGGCGGCCAGCGTCCAGCCGGGCGCGCAGGCACTGCCGGACGGCCGGTTCGTCGACGCGGCGGTGGTGGCGACGGCCCGGCGCACCCTGTCGCTGGCCCGGCGGCCCGTCCTGTCCTGACACGCGCCGAGGGCGCCCGGTGAAGATCCGGGCGCCCTCGGTGACGTCGTACGGCGGGCCGTCAGCCCTTCTTGGCGGAGTCGGCGCCGTCCTTCACGTCCCGCGCGTCGTCCGCGTCGCCGGCCGCCTCGTCCGGAGTCCCGGCGTCGTCCTCCGTGGCACCGGACCCGGCGTCCTCGTCGGTGGTGTCCGCGTCCGCCTTCGCGTCGTCCCCGGCGGAGCTTTCGGCCCCCTCGGCACCGTCGGCGCCGTCGGACGGCCCGGCACCCGGCTCGACCACGGCCTCCCGGCCCGGACGCGACCGCGCCGAGAGCACCATGTAGACCACGGCGAGCACGAAGACGAGCAACGCGGTCCAGTTGTTGAGCCGCAGGCCGAGGATGTGGTGGGCGTCGTCGACGCGCATGTACTCGATCCAGAACCGGCCCGCGCAGTAGGCGGCGACGTACAGGGCGAACGCCCGGCCGTGGCCCAGCTTGAAGCGGCGGTCGGCCCAGATGACGAGGGCGGCGACACCGATGCACCACAGCGACTCGTACAGGAACGTCGGGTGGTAGGTGCCCGGGACCCGCCCGTCGGTCGTCGAGGTGATCTCCACGGCCCACGGCAGGTCGGTCGCCTTGCCGTACAGCTCCTGGTTGAACCAGTTGCCCCAGCGGCCGATGGCCTGCGCGAGGGCGATGCCGGGGGCGACGGCGTCGGCGTACGCCGGCATCGGGATGCCCCGGCGGCGGGCGCCGATCCAGGCGCCCAGCGCGCCGAACGCGATCGCGCCCCAGATGCCGAGGCCGCCCTCCCAGATCTTGAAGGCGTCGACCCAGTCACGGCCCTCGCTGAAGTACAGCTGGTAGTCCGTGATCACGTGGTAGAGCCGGCCGCCGATCAGGCCGAAGGGCACGGCCCAGACCGCGATGTCGGCCACCGTGCCCGGCCGCCCGCCCCGGGCGATCCAGCGGCGGTTGCCGAGCCAGACGGCAACGAAGACACCGATGATGATGCAGAACGCGTAGCCGCGCAGCGGGATGGGACCGAGGTGCAGCACCCCGCGCGACGGGCTGGGAATGAAGGCAAGTTCCATGGCAGGGTCGACGCTACCGTGTCGGACGGGAGGCGCGGCGGGCAGCCCGGCTACGGGTCCGTAACGAGCGCGCGCGTCACGGCGCCGCGCCTGCCCACCGCCGCCCGCCCTACTTGTTGGCGTCCTCCACCATCTGCTTCAGCTTGGCCGGGGTCATCGACTGGTCCTGGTAGATGTTCGTGCCGTCGAGGAGCACGGTCGGGGTGCCGCTGAAGCCGCCGTTCTGGAAGGCCTTGTTGGACTTCTCCACCCAGCTGTTGTGCCTGCCGTTCTTCACGCACTCCTGGAACGGGGTGGTGTCGAGGCCGTCGACCTTGCCCGCCAGGTCGATCAGCCGGCCCTCGTCGGCGAAGGCGTCGTCGCTCTCGGGCGGCTGGTTGGTGAACAGCACGTCGTGGTACGGGGCGAACTTCCCGGCGTCCTGGGCGCAGGCGGCGGCATTGGCGGCCTTGCGGGAGCCGGTACCGCCCATGTTGCCGTCGATGATGGTCGCCAGGTGATACTCGACCTTGAGCTGTCCGGACTCGGTCAGCTCGTGGATCGTGTCGCGGTACGCCAGCTCGAAGCCCTTGCAGGCCGGACAACGGAAGTCTTCCCAGACGGTGAGCGTCGACTTGGCGCCGTCCTCACCGACGGGGATCGCGAGGGCGTCCTTGCCCTGCGCGCCCGAGGGCGCCACGACCGGTCCGGCCGAGTCGCTGCCGTCGTCCTTGCCCGCGTTCGCCGCGACGACGCCGATCACCGCCGCGAGCCCCAGGACGCAGACCACGCTCGCGCCGACGATCAGCGCGCGGCGGCGCCTGTCCCTGGACCTGTGCTTCTCGCGCTCGGCCGCCAGCTTCTCCCGGGCGGTGCGCTTTCCCTGTCGGTTCTTCTCGCTCACACCCCGCAGAACGAACCGGGGAGGCGCAGCGCGCCTCCCCGGTCGAAGGTCCACCCGTACGAGGGACCCTGGTCACGTGCCCGTCGTCACGCCTTTCCGCGTACGCCCTTCGCGAGGTCGGCGGCGAGGGCGCGGACGCCTTCCAGGCCGGCCGCGTCGTCGGGGGCGTCCAGCATGCGCTTGACGAACGCCGAGCCGACGATCACGCCGTCGGCGAAGCCCGCCACCTCGGCGGCCTGTGCCGCGTTGGAGACGCCGAGTCCGACGCAGACCGGGATGTCGGTGGTGGCGCGGGTGCGCCGCACCAGGTCCTCGGCCTGCGCGCCGACCGACTCACGGGTGCCGGTGACGCCCATGAGGGAGGCGGCGTAGACGAAGCCGCTGCCGGCCTCGGTGATCTCGGCGAGCCGCGTGTCCTTGCTGCTGGGCGCGACCACGAAGACGGTGGCGAGCCCGTGCTTCTCCGCGTGCTCCCTCCACAGCGCCGACTCCTGGACCGGCAGGTCGGGCAGGATGCACCCGGCGCCCCCGGCCTCGGCCAGCTCGGCGGTGAACCGCTCGACGCCGTAGCGGTCGATGGGGTTCCAGTACGTCATGACGAGGATCGGCTTGCCGGTGGCGGCGTGGGCCTCCCGGACCGTGCGCATCACGTCGGCGATGCGGACACCGCCCTTGAGGGCGATGTCGTCGGCGGTCTGGATGACCGGGCCGTCGAGCACCGGGTCGCTGTGCGGCAGGCCCACCTCGACGACGTCGGCGCCGCCGTCGAGCGCGGCCTTGATCGCCTCGATGCCGCCGTCGACGGTCGGGAACCCGGCCGGGAGGTAGGCGATGAGGGCGGCGCGGCCCTCGGACCTGGCGCCCGCGAGGGTGTCGTTCAGCAGCTGTACGTTCCCGCTCACTTGGCGTCCCCCTCGATCTCCGCGGTGGTGCCGGCCTCGTCGGCGGCGACCTCGGCGTCCGTGTCGTACAGCCCGAAGTAGCGGGCGGCGGTGTCCATGTCCTTGTCGCCGCGGCCGGACAGGTTGACGACGATCAGCCCGTCCTTGCCCAGCTCCTTGCCGACCTCCAGGGCGCCGGCCAGCGCGTGGGCGCTCTCGATGGCCGGGATGATGCCCTCGGTGCGCGAGAGCAGGCGCAGGGCCTGCATGGCGGCGTCGTCGGTGACCGCGCGGTACTCGCCGCGGCCGGAGTCCTTGAGGTAGGAGTGCTCGGGGCCGATGCCCGGGTAGTCCAGACCGGCCGAGATCGAGTACGGCTCGGTGATCTGGCCCTCGTCGTCCTGGAGGACGTAGGAACGGGAGCCGTGCAGGATGCCGGGTTCGCCCGCGGTCAGGGTGGCCGCGTGCTCGCCGGTCTCCACGCCGTGCCCGGCGGGCTCGCAGCCGATGAGGCGGACGTCCGCGTCGGGGATGAAGGCGTGGAAGAGACCGATGGCGTTGGAGCCGCCGCCGACGCAGGCGATCGCGGCGTCGGGGAGGCGTCCGGCCTGCTCCAGGAGCTGGCGGCGGGCCTCGACGCCGATGACGCGGTGGAAGTCGCGCACCATCGCCGGGAAGGGGTGCGGTCCGGCGACGGTGCCGAAGAGGTAGTGCGTGCGGTCGACGTTGGCGACCCAGTCGCGGAACGCCTCGTTGATGGCGTCCTTCAGGGTGCGGCTGCCGGACTTCACGGCGATGACCTCGGCGCCGAGCATCCGCATGCGGGCCACGTTCAGGGCCTGGCGCTGGGTGTCGATCTCGCCCATGTAGATGGTGCAGTCGAGGCCGAAGAGGGCGCAGGCGGTGGCGGTGGCGACGCCGTGCTGTCCGGCGCCGGTCTCGGCGATCACCCGGGTCTTGCCCATGCGCTTGGTGAGCAGGGCCTGGCCGAGCACGTTGTTGATCTTGTGCGAGCCGGTGTGGTTCAGGTCCTCGCGCTTGAGGAAGACGCGGGCACCTCCGGCGTGCTCGGCGAAGCGGGGAACCTCGGTGAGGGAGCTGGGGCGGCCGGTGTAGTGGACGAGGAGGTCGTCCAGTTCGCGGGCGAACTCCGGGTCGGACTTGGCCTTGTCGTACTCGACGGCGACCTCGTCGACCGCCGCGACGAGGGCCTCGGGGATGAACTTGCCGCCGAACGCGCCGAAGTAGCCCTCGGCGGAGGGAACTTGACCCTCGGAGTCGGGAATGAAGAAGGTGCTGGGCATGCGGAAGCCTCACGGTGAGTGTCTGGTGATGACTGATCGCCGTGGGGGCGAGGACAAGTGGTCGGGCTGCCGGCCGTGGACGGCTGGTCGTGCAGTTCCCCGCGCCCCTATGGGACGCGCTGCCATCGCATGCCGTTGACCTGCCCGGGCTCGTCGCCGATGACGTACCGCACCCGGCGGCCGTGCACCCTGCGGGCGGGTGCGCGGCAGCCTCGGGGACGGCAGCCGCGCGCGAGGCGGGCGTACCGGTCCACGGGGGTCATGGTGGCAGTCATCGAGGGTCAGCCTAGCGAAGGTCAGCCGCGGCCGTGGCGCAATGCCGGGTGTTCGCCGGCGGCGACCAGGTCGGAGACCGCGGTCTTCGGGTCGCGGCCGGTGACCAGGGACTCGCCGACCAGAACGGCGTCGGCGCCCTCGTTGGCGTAGGCGATGAGGTCGTGCGGGCCGCGGACGCCGGACTCGGCGACCTTGACGATGTGCGCGGGGATCTCCGGGGCGACCCTTTCGAAGGTGCCGCGGTCGACCTCCAGGGTCTTCAGGTTGCGCGCGTTGACGCCGATGACCTTGGCGCCGGCGTCCACCGCGCGCTCGACCTCGTCCTCGTCGTGCACCTCGACGAGCGGGGTGAGGCCGATGGACTCGGCGCGCTCGATCAAGGACTCCAGAGCCGGCTGGTCGAGCGCCGCGACGATCAGCAGCACGAGGTCGGCGCCGTGCGCGCGGGCCTCCCACAGCTGGTACGAGGTGACGACGAAGTCCTTGCGCAGCACGGGGATGTCCACTCGGGCGCGGACGGAGTCCAGGTCGGCCAGCGAGCCGCCGAAGCGGCGCTCCTCGGTGAGGACGGAGATGACGGCGGCGCCGCCCGCCTCGTAGTCCGCGGCGAGTCCGGCGGGGTCGGCGATGGCGGCCAGCGCGCCCTTGGACGGGCTGGAGCGCTTGACCTCGCAGATGACCTTGACGCCGTCGCCGCGCAGGGCGGCCACACCGTCCTTCGCGGGGCGGGCCTTGGCCGCGCGCTCCTTGAGCTCGTCGAGGCTGACGCGCGCCTGCCGCTCCGCGAGGTCGGCACGGACTCCGTCGATGATCTCGTCGAGCACACTCACGCGAGCGGCCCCCTTTCAGACGGCGAAACCGGTGGTCACTGTGATGGTATCCGGAGCGGGGCACAGGGCTCGCATCCGGCCGCCGCCGGTCCCATTACCTGGACATTCATCGGATGATCAAGGACGGAGCCAGCCACCGAACGGCAGGTTCCGGACAACCGTGAAGACCAGCAGCAACGTCCCGAGCGCCCACAGGTGGACCGGCCCCAGTTCGACCCGCAGCGGCCGGCCGCGTGCCGCTCGGACCACCCAGACGGTCCACAGGACGGCGAACCCCAGATAGCCCAGGACCGCCGTCGCGTTGGCCTGCAGCGCGGCGAGCACGTCCCCGTGGACGAAGGCGTGGGCGCTGCGCAGGCCGCCGCAGCCGGGGCAGAGGATCCCCGTGAAGCGCAGCAGGGGGCAGACGGGGTAGTGCCCGGGTTCGTTGGGGTCCACGGCACCCACGTACGCGAAGGCTCCCGCGACGGACGCGAGTACCGCGGCCGGGACGGCGAGGCGGGCGGACCGGCCCTTCGGTACGGCACCGGTCGGGGTCGGCTGTGCGGTCTCGGCGTCCACGCCCCGCATTCTGCCCCCGGTGGTCCCCACGCGCACGTGAGGGGCGGTCCCGGCACCTTGTGCCGCTCCGCCCCTCCGGTGGGTCCGTGACGCCGTGCGGGGTCAGCCCTTGGCGTCGGCCGTGGCGCGCTCGCCGGCGACCTGGTGCACGGGGTGGCTGTGCTTCGGCTGGCCGAGGCCCATCATCCGCATGATGTAGCCCACCACACCACCGAGGGCGACGACCGCGAGGCCGGCCCAGAAGCCCGCCGGCTGGGCCGCCACCATGAACAGGCCCGCGATGCAGAAACCGATGAAGGCGATGATGACACCGGTCCAGGCGGCCGGGGTGTGACCGTGGCTGCTGCCCGCCATTGCTTGCTCCTCGTTGCTGTGTGCCGTGTCTGAGCAGGACGCTCGTACCCATTGTCCCGCACCCCCGCACGCGCCGTGAGCGGGGGTGCTCCGCAGGGGGGCGGCGCGTCAGGCGCTGGTGGGGTCCTCGCCGCGGTCGATGGCCTTCCAGAGGTCCTCGGGACGGTCCGGGTCCACGGTCTGCGGCTTGCGGCGCGGGCGCGGGGTGCCGTCGCGCTCGTAGCGGCCGGACATCGCGGGCCACTGGCGGCCGTAGCGCAGCGCGAGCAGCCCGGCGAGCAGCAGCAGGGCGCCGCCCACGGCCGCGACGTACGGCCAGGCGGTGTGCGAGAGGACGTCCACGGTGGCCGAGGTGTCGCCGGCGGCCTTCGCGGCCTGGTCGTCCAGCGCGGAGCTGTCGGAGGCGCCGGCCAGAGCGGCGGCGATGGTGCCCGCGCCGCTCAGCGCGAGCAGGCCGGCCACCGCGAAGCGGCCCGCGCGGCGGACGGCGAACACGGCGACGAGCGCGGCGAGCCCCACTATGGCCAGCGCCGCGGGCACGCCCGTGACGTCGCTGCCCTTGGCGGTCAGGGGAAACGCGCCGCCGGCCACCGTCGCGGTGCCCTCCGCCCACTCCTGCCGGGTGGCGAGCAGGGCGACGGCGGCGCCGAGCGCACCGCACAGCAGGGCGACGGCGAGGCTCCGCCGGCCGGCCCGGGCGGGTCCTGCGGCTGGGGTACGGGGGTGAGGAACGGCTGTCACGTACTCCACTATCACCCGAACCCCGGGCGAACCGTCACCCGGGGTTCGGATTGGCCGGCGTGAGAATCGCCCCACCGCTCCGGCGGGTTGGCCCTATTGCGCCAGCCGGTTGGCCGTGTGTACGGCGCGCAGCACCGCCGCCGCCTTGTTGCGGCACTCGGTGTCCTCGGCGAGGGGGTCGGAGTCGGCGACGATGCCGGCGCCCGCCTGGACGTAGGCGGTGCCGTCGCGCAGCAGCGCGGTGCGGATGGCGATGGCGGTGTCGGAGTCGCCCGCGAAGTCGAGGTAGCCGACGCAGCCGCCGTACAGGCCGCGCCGGGAGGGTTCGAGTTCGTCGATGATCTGGAGGGCGCGCGGCTTGGGGGCGCCGGAGAGGGTGCCGGCCGGGAAGCAGGCGGTGAGGACGTCGAAGGCGGTGCGGCCGGGGGCGACCCGTCCGGTGACCGTCGAGACGATGTGCATGACGTGCGAGTACCGCTCGACGGACATGAAGTCGACGACCTCGACGGAGCCGGGCTCGCAGACCCGGCCGAGGTCGTTGCGTCCGAGGTCGACGAGCATCAGGTGCTCGGCCCGCTCCTTGGGGTCGGCGAGCAGTTCGTCGGCGAGGGCCTGGTCCTCCTGCGGGGTGGCGCCGCGGGGCCGGGTGCCGGCGATGGGGTGCACCATGGCGCGGCCGTCCTCGACCTTGACCAGGGCCTCGGGCGACGACCCGACGACGTCGAAGCCGTCCAGGCGGAGCAGGTACATGTACGGGGAGGGGTTGGTGGCCCGCAGCACCCGGTACACGTCCAGCGCGCTCGCGGTGCAGGGCGTCTCGAACCGCTGGGAGGGGACGACCTGGAAGGCCTCCCCCGCGCGGATGCGCTCCTTGATGTCCTCGACGGCCTCCTGGAAGTCGGGGCCGCCCCACAGCGCGGTGTACTCGGGCAGCTCGGACGGCGGCAGCGCGGCCGGGGGCTGGGCGACCGCGCGCGTGAGGTCGGCCTCCATGACGTCCAGACGGGCGATCGCGTCGGCGTAGGCCTCGTCGACGCCGGTCTCCAGGTCGTTGTGGTTGATCGCGTTGGCGATCAGCAGGACCGAGCCCTCCCAGTGGTCCATGACGGCGAGGTCGCTGGTGAGGAGCATGGTCAGCTCGGGGAGCTTCAGGTCGTCCCGCTCCCCCGGGCCGACCTTTTCCAGGCGGCGCACGATGTCGTAGCCGAGGTAGCCGACCATGCCGCCGGTGAAGGGCGGCAGGCCCAGGTCGTGGGCGAGGTCGCGGGGGGTGTGCAGGGCCTCGACGGTGGCGCGCAGCGCGGCGAGCGGGTCCCCGTCGGTGGGGACGCCGACGGGCGGGGTGCCCTGCCAGTGCGTCTGCCCGTCCTTCTCGGTGAGGGTGGCGGCGCTGCGGACGCCGACGAAGGAGTACCGGGACCAGGATCGTCCGTTCTCGGCGGACTCCAGCAGGAAGGTGCCGGGGCGCTCGGCCGCCAGCTTGCGGTACAGCGCCACGGGGGTGTCGCCGTCGGCGAGGAGCTTGCGGCTCACCGGGATCACGCGGCGGTCGGCGGCCAGCTTGCGGAAGGTCGGGAGATCCATGTCGTCCATGGCGGCAGACCCTACTGACCCGCGGCGGGCTCGCCGGAACCCGCGCCGTCGGTGCCCTCGGCCGCCTCGGCGAGGAGCACGTCGGCGTCGAAGCAGGTGCGGGCGCCGGTGTGGCAGGCGGCGCCGACCTGGTCGACCTTGACCAGGACGGTGTCGGCGTCGCAGTCCAGGGCGACGGACTTCACCCACTGGAAGTGCCCGGAGGTGTCGCCCTTGATCCAGTACTCCCGCCTGCTGCGCGACCAGTAGGTGCAGCGTCCCGTGGTCAGCGTGCGGTGCAGTGCCTCGTCGTCCATCCAGCCGAGCATCAGCACCTCTCCGGTGTCGTACTGCTGGGCGATGGCGGGCAGGAGGCCGTCGGCGCTGCGCTTGAGGCGGGCCGCGATCTCCGGGGCGAGCGGGCTGGGCGGCCGGGGGGAGCTGCTGGTCATGCGCCCATTGTGCCGCGCGGGTCGGACACACCCCGGGGCTGTCCATTGGGCGGACCCGTCCCGGCGCCGTAGGCTGGCCGCATGTCGACTTTCGCCAAGCGTGAACGACTTCTGCTCGCGGACCTGTTGGAGACGGCGGGCCCGGACGCGCCGACCCTGTGCGAGGGCTGGCGGACCCGCGACCTCGCCGCGCACGTGGTGGTGCGCGAGCGCCGGCCGGACGCCGCCGGGGGCACCCTGATCAAGCAGCTGGCGTCCCGGCTCGACCGGGTGATGGAGGAGTACGGGGCGAAGCCGTACGAGGAGCTGCTCCAGCTGATCCGCACCGGCCCGCCCAGGTTCTCGCCGTTCCAGCTCAAGCAGGTGGACGAGGCGGCGAACACGGTGGAGTTCTACGTCCACACCGAGGACGTCCGCCGGGCCCGGCCCGACTGGTCGCCGCGCGAGCTGGACCCGGTCTTCCAGGACGCCCTGTGGTCCCGCCTGGAGCGCGCCGCCCGGCTGATGGGCCGGGGCGTCCCGACGGGCCTCGTCCTGCGCCGCCCCAACGGCCAGACGACCGTCGCCCACCGGGGCACGCCGGTGGTGACGGCCACCGGCGAGCCGTCCGAACTGCTGCTGTTCGCGTACGGCCGTCAGGAGGCGGCGAACGTGGAACTGGAGGGCGAGAAGTCCGCGATCGCGAGGCTGCGGGAGACGAGGCAGCTCGGCATCTGATCCGCGCTCACCTCGGCAGTTCGGCGCGCCGCAGGCCCGGCGTGCACAGGGCGACCGCTCCGCCCAGGGCGCAGACCAGCGCGCTGACGGCGAAGACCGGACCGGTGCCCCAGACGCCGACGGCGGCGGCGGACAGCGGCATGCTCAGGGGCGCGATCCCGAGGCTGACGATGCCGGCCACGGCCGTGACGCGCCCCAGGTAGGCGGGGTCCGTCTGCGTCTGCAGCAGGGCCCCGCACATGGCGCCGCTGAGGCCGGTGAGCAGCCCCACGAGCACGGCGACGCCGACGGCCGCGGAGAGGGCGGACACCTGGGCGAGGGCGGCGATGGCGGCGGCACCGGGGATGATGGCCCCGGCGGTGACCAGCCCTGCGCGCGGGACGCGTCCGCGCACCGCCAGCAGCAGCGCGGCCGCCCCCGCACCGGTGCCGAAGCCGCCGAGCACCCAGCCCATCCCGGAGGCGCCCCAGCCGCGCTCGTCCGCGAGCAGGGTGAGGCCGACGTTGAGCGGGCCGACGAAGCCGAGGTCACCCAGGGCGATGGTGATCATCAGCGGGGCGAGGACGCGGTGCCGGCGGATGTGGCGGAGGCCGGCCCGCAGGTCGCGCCAGGCGGTGGTGTCGTTCCGGGCGGTGGTCTCGTCGGGCGGCAGCTCGCGTACCCGTACGGAGACCAGCAGCGGCACGGAGAGGGCGATCAGCAGCCCCGCGCACGCGAAGGCGGCGGCCGAACCGCCCACCGCCACCCCGAGCCCGCCGAGCGGGGCGCCCACCACGGCGGCGAAGCGGATGCCGAGGCCGCGCATGCCCTGCACCCGGGCGAGCTGGTCCTTGGTGGTCATCCGGGCCGGGAGCGCGCCGACCGCGGGCAGGAACACGGCGTCGACGGTGCCGAAGACGACGGCGAGCAGCGCGAGCAGCCAGAGCCCGGGATCGGTCACGAAGAGCACGGCGGCCACCGCGAGGACCGTGCCGCACCGTACGGCGTCGCTGCCGATGACGACCCGGCGCGGTCCGAACCGGTCGGCGACCACGCCGCCGCCCAGCATGAGCAGCGCCCGCGGCACCGCGCTCACGGCGGTGACGATCCCGGCCTGCGCGGCGGTGCCGTTCTGCACGGCGGCCCACGACAGCGCGAGGTAGAAGACCATGTCGCCGACCATGGAGAGCGTGTAGGCGGCGACCCAGCGCAGGACGTTGGGGTCGCGGTGGGCGGGGCGCCCCGTCGCGAGGGACGCCCCGCGGTCGGGTATGTCCGTGAGGTCGGTCACCGGTTCATTCAGCCCAGTCGCGGAGCAGGCGGGCGGTCTCGGGGAGGTCGGCCTCGTCGCTGCGGATGTCGGAGACGAGCTTGGCCCAGTCGCCGGGCCTTGGATCGAGCGGCGTCCCCGAGGCCTCCATGTACGCGCGGATGCAGCCGATGCCGATCGACGCGTTGTAGTCCGTGAACGGCCTGAGTCTCAGAGCGGTGTGCAGGAACGTCGCAGCCCGGCTCGGGATCTCTTCGTAATAAGGCTCCCCCGCCACCCGCTCATACCTGTGCCTCTCGGCCATACAGTGCAACGCGCCCCAGTCCCGGATGGGCGTGTTCGACGGTGAGACCTCCACCTGAACGCAGAGGACCCATCCTGCATCGACGTAGAGCGTCACCGAAGTCCCACCGGGAAGCGCTCCTCGAAGTCGGCCATGATCTCGCGGGCGTACTTGGAGGCCCCCTCCACGAACCGCTGCTTCTGCCGCCGACGCACCACGTCCTCGGTCAGTATGTCGTGCGCCAGCCGCTTGATCGCGACGCCCTGCTCCTTGGCCTCCGCGCGCAGCTCGGCCAGCTCTTCCTCGGTGAACTCGATCGTGATCCCAGGCATATGAGCACGTTAGCCAACTCGGAACCATGATCACTACCGCGCTCACTACCAGGAGCTACACCCCGAACTACCGAACGGGATGCCCCGCCCCGCGCAGCGTGTCCTTCACCTGGCCGATCCGCAGGTCGCCGAAGTGGAAGACGGATGCCGCCAGGACCGCGTCCGCGCCCGCCGCCACGGCGGGCGGAAAGTCGGTGAGGCGGCCCGCGCCGCCGGAGGCGATCACCGGGACGGACACGTGCTTGCGCACCGCCTCGATCATCTCCAGGTCGTAGCCGTCCTTGGTGCCGTCCGCGTCCATCGAGTTCAGCAGGATCTCCCCCGCGCCCAGCTCCGCGGCCCGGTGCGCCCACTCCACCGCGTCGATGCCGGTGCCGCGCCGGCCGCCGTGGGTGGTCACCTCGAAGGTGCCCGCCTCGGTGCGCCGCGCGTCCACCGACAGCACGAGGACCTGGCGGCCGAACCGCTCGGCGATCTCGCGGATCAGGTCGGGCCGCGCGATGGCGGCCGTGTTCACGCCCACCTTGTCCGCGCCGGCCCGCAGCAGCTTGTCGACGTCGTCGGCGGTGCGCACGCCGCCGCCGACGGTCAGCGGGATGAACACCTGCTCGGCGGTGCGCCGCACCACGTCGTAGGTCGTCTCCCGGTTGCCCGACGAGGCGGTGATGTCCAGGAACGTCAGCTCGTCGGCGCCCTCGGCGTCGTACACCTTGGCCATCTCGACGGGGTCGCCGGCGTCGCGCAGGTTCTGGAAGTTCACGCCCTTGACGACCCGGCCGTCGTCCACGTCCAGGCAGGGGATGACTCGGACCGCCAGGGTCATGAATCCACGGCTCCTCTTACTGTCCTCTGAATGCTTCCAGTTCCACCGACACCAGCACCCGCGAGTCGATGAAGCCCTCGACGACCAGCAGGGTCGTCACCGGGCGTACGGCGTCGAACAGCTCCTTGTGGGCGCGGCCCACCGCATCGACGTCGCGCGAATGTGCCAGGCACACACGCGTCCGGATCACGGACTCGATGCCGAGCCCGAACTCACCGATCGCCTCGACCGCGGTGGCGAAGGCCACCTTGGTCTGTTCGTACGGGTCGCCGTCGCCATACAGCACGTCGCCCCTGAAGGCGGTCGTGCCGGCCACGATGACATGATCACCCGCCGCCACGGCCCGTGCGAAACCGAAGGACTCTTCCCAGGGACTTCCGCTCTGCACACGCCGTACGGCTTCGGATGTCATGGCGACACAGCCTCCAAGGCTTCTTCCAGGGTGAACGCCTTCGCGTACAGGGCCTTCCCGACGATGGCCCCCTCGACACCGGCCGGGACGAGACCGGCGATGGCGCGCAGGTCGTCCAGGGAGGAGACGCCGCCGGAGGCGACGACCGGGCGGTCGGTGGCCGCGCAGACGTTCTTCAGGAGCTCCAGGTTGGGGCCCTGGAGGGTACCGTCCTTGGCGATGTCGGTGACGACGTACCGGGCGCAGCCCTCCTTGTCGAGGCGGGCCAGCGTCTCGTAGAGGTCGCCGCCGTCGCGGGTCCAGCCGCGGCCGCGCAGCGTGGTGCCGCGTACGTCGAGACCGACGGCGATCTTGTCGCCGTGCTCGGCGATGATCCCGGCGACCCACTCGGGGGTCTCCAGGGCGGCCGTGCCCAGGTTCACCCGCGTGCAGCCGGTGGCGAGCGCGGCGGCGAGCGTGTCGTCGTCGCGGATGCCGCCGGACAGCTCGACCTTGATGTCCATGGCCTTCGCGACCTCGGCGATCAGCGCACGGTTGTCCCCGGTGCCGAACGCGGCGTCCAGGTCGACGAGGTGCAGCCACTCGGCGCCGGAGCGCTGCCAGGCGAGGGCCGCCTCCAGCGGGGAGCCGTAGGAGGTCTCGGTGCCGGACTCGCCGTGCACGAGGCGGACGGCCTGGCCGTCGCGGACGTCGACGGCGGGGAGGAGTTCGAGCTTGCTCATCTCTACCGGGCTCATCTCTACAGGGTCTCGATCCAGTTGGTGAGGAGCTGCGCTCCCGCGTCACCGGACTTCTCGGGGTGGAACTGCGTGGCCCACAGGGCGCCGTTCTCCACGGCGGCCACGAAGGGCTTGCCGTGCGTGGACCAGGTGACCTTGGGCGGGGCGATCAGCGGGTTGAGCGACTCCTGGGTCCAGTCGTGGACGGCGTAGGAGTGCACGAAGTAGAAGCGGGCGTCCGCGTCCAGGCCCGCGAAGAGCTGGGAGTCGGCCGGCGCGTCGACGGTGTTCCAGCCCATGTGGGGCACGATGTCGGCCTGGAGCGGGCCGACGGTGCCGGGCCACTCGTCCAGGCCCTCGGCCTCCACGCCGTGCTCGATACCGCGCGCGAACAGGATCTGCATGCCCACGCAGATGCCCATCACCGGGCGGCCGCCCGACAGCCTGCGGTCCACGACCCAGTCGCCGCGGGCCGCCTTGAGGCCGTCCATGCAGGCGGCGAAGGCGCCGACGCCGGGGACCAGCAGGCCGTCGGCGTTCATGGCCTTGTCGTAGTCACGGGTGATCTCGACGTCGGCGCCCGCGCGCGCGAGGGCGCGCTCGGCGGAACGGATGTTGCCGAAGCCGTAGTCGAAGACGACGACCCGCTTGGCGGGGGAGGTCAATTCCACACCTCCAGGCGCAGCACGCCCGCGAACAGACACATCGCGGCACCGATGGAGAGCAGCACGATCAGGCCCTTGGGCATCTGCTGCTTGGCGAAGGAGATGATGCCGCCGATGAAGAACAGGCCGACGACGATCAGCGCGGTGGACGTACCGTTCATGGGTTAGAGCGCGCCCTTCGTGGAAGGCAGGATGCCGGCCGCGCGCGGGTCGCGCTCGCTGGCGTAGCGCAGGGCCCGGGCCAGCGCCTTGAACTGGCACTCCACGATGTGGTGCGCGTTGCGCCCGTAGGGCACGTGCACGTGCAGCGCGACCTGGGCCTGGGCGACGAAGGACTCCAGGATGTGCCGGGTCATCGTGGTGTCGTACTCGCCGATCATCGGCGCCATCTTCTCGGGCTCGGTGTGCACGAGGTAGGGGCGCCCGGAGAGGTCCACGGTGACCTGGGCGAGGGACTCGTCCAGCGGGACCGTGCAGTTGCCGAAGCGGTAGATGCCCACCTTGTCGCCGAGGGCCTGCTTGAAGGCGGCGCCCAGCGCGAGGGCGGTGTCCTCGATGGTGTGGTGGGAGTCGATGTGCAGGTCGCCGTCGGTCTTCACGGTCAGGTCGAACAGACCGTGGCGGCCGAGCTGGTCGAGCATGTGGTCGTAGAAGCCGACGCCGGTGGCGATGTCGGTCTTCCCGGTGCCGTCGAGGTCGATCTCGACGAGGACCGAGGTCTCCTTGGTCGTACGCTCCACGCGTCCCACGCGGCTCATGTGTTCTGCTCCTTCTTGACTTCACGTACCGCGTCGAGGAACGCGTCGTTCTCCTCCGGAGTTCCGGCGGTGACCCGCAGCCACCCCGGTACGCCGTTGTCCCGGACCAGCACGCCCCGGTCGAGGATCTTCCGCCAGGCCTCATGGGAGTCCGCGAACCGCCCGAACTGGACGAAGTTGGCGTCGGACTCGGTCACCTCGTAGCCGGTGGCGCGCAGTTCGGCGACCAGCCGGTCCCGCTCGGTCTTGAGCTGCTCGACGTACTTCAGCAGCGTGTCCGTGTGTTCCAGGGCGGCCAGCGCGGTCGCCTGGGTCACGGCCGAGAGGTGGTACGGCAGCCGTACGAGCTGGACGGCGTCGACGACGGCCGGGTGCGCGGCGAGGTAACCCAGGCGCAGGCCCGCCGCGCCGAACGCCTTCGACATGGTGCGGGAGATCACGAGGTGGGGCCGGCCGTCCAGCAGCGGCAGCAGCGAGGCGCCGTGGCTGAACTCGATGTAGGCCTCGTCCACGACGACCATCGAGGGCTTCGCCGCCTGGGCGGCCTCGTACAGGGCGAGGACGGTCTCGGCCGGGACGGCGTTGCCGGTGGGGTTGTTGGGGGTGGTGATGAAGACCACGTCCGGGCGGTGCTCGGCGAGGGCGCGCTCGGCGGCGGGCACGTCGATGGTGAAGTCGTCGTGGCGCGGCCCGGAGATCCAGCCCGTGCCGGTGCCGCGCGCGATGAGGCCGTGCATCGAGTACGAGGGTTCGAAGCCGATCGCGGTGCGGCCCGGGCCGCCGAAGGTCTGCAGCAGCTGCTGGATGACCTCGTTGGAGCCGTTGGCCGCCCAGACGTTGCCCGTGTCCAGCGGGTGGCCGGAGGTCTTCGTCAGGTACTCGGCGAGCCCGGTGCGCAGCTCGACCGCGTCCCGGTCCGGATAGCGGTTGAGGTCGCGGGCGGCCTCGCGGACCCGCTCGGTGATCCGCTCGACCAGCGCCTCGGGCAGCGGGTAGGGGTTCTCGTTGGTGTTCAGCCGTACCGGCACGTCCAGTTGGGGCGCGCCGTAGGGGGACTTGCCGCGCAGCTCGTCCCGTACGGGGAGGTCGTCGATTCCGAACGTCACTTGCTCTCCGGGACCTTCCACTCGAACCTCGCCTTGATCGCCGCCCCGTGCGCGGGCAGGTCCTCGGCCTCCGCCAGCGTCACCACGTGGTGCGCGACCTCGGCGAGCGCGTCGCGCGTGTAGTCGACGATGTGGATGCCGCGCAGGAAGGACTGCACGGACAGGCCCGAGGAGTGGCAGGCGCAGCCGCCGGTGGGCAGGACGTGGTTGGACCCGGCCGCGTAGTCACCGAGGGAGACGGGCGCCCAGGGGCCGACGAAGACCGCGCCGGCGTTCTTCACCCGGTCGGCGAGGGCGGCGGCGTCGGCGGCCTGGATCTCCAGGTGCTCGGCGCCGTAGGCGTTCACGACGCGCAGGCCCTCGTCCAGGCCGTCGACCAGGACGATCGCGGACTGGCGGCCCTTCAGGGCGGGGACGATCCGGTCGTCGATGTGCTTGGTGGCCTCGACCTGCGGCTGGAGTTCCTTCTCGACCGCGTCCGCCAGCTCCACGGAGTCGGTGACCAGGACGGCGGCGGCCAGCGGGTCGTGCTCGGCCTGGCTGATCAGGTCGGAGGCGACGTGCACCGGGTCGGCGGTGGCGTCGGCGAGGACCGCGATCTCGGTCGGGCCGGCCTCGGCGTCGATGCCGATCTTTCCGGTGAAGTAGCGCTTGGCGGCGGCGACCCAGATGTTGCCGGGGCCGGTGACCATCATGGCGGGCGGGCAGGACTCGGTGCCGTACGCGAACATCGCGACGGCGGTGGCGCCGCCCGCCGCGTACACCTCGTCGACGCCGAGCAGGGCGCAGGCGGCGAGGATGGTCGGGTGCGGCAGGCCGTCGAACTCGGCCTGGGCGGGCGAGGCGAGGGCGACCGACTCGACGCCCGCCTCCTGCGCGGGGACCACGTTCATGATCACGGACGACGGATAGACCGACCGGCCGCCGGGTGCGTAGAGCCCGACCCGCTCGACCGGCACCCACTTCTCGGTGACCGAGCCGCCGGGCACGACCTGCGTGGTGTGGGTGGTGCGGCGCTGCTCGCGGTGGACGAGCCGGGCGCGGCGGATGGACTCCTCCAGGGCCGCGCGCACGGCCGGGTCCAGCTCCTCCAGCGCGCGCGTGAGCGCGGCCGCCGGGACCCTGACCTGGTCCAGCCGGACCCCGTCGAACTGCTCGGCGAAGTCGATCAGCGCCGCGTCGCCCCGATGATGCACGGCCTCGCAGATCGGACGCACCTTCTCCAGGGCGGCCGAGACGTCGAAGTCGGCTCGGGGCAGCAGGTCGCGCAGAGCGGGGCCCTCGGGGAGGGCGTCGCCGCGCAGATCGATTCGGGAGATCACGGAACCAATTCTCTCAGACCCGCGTCGGGCACGGTTCGCGCGTATCAATGGCTGATACAGAACGCGGCGGCCCCGCGCGGCCCACGGGCAACTCACCCGAATCGGTGCTCACTTTGAGTGTTCGGAGTGTCACCCAGTGGGCATGAACGGTTGTACGAAGAGTGAGCGACCGACGAGTAGCCGGGGAGGGAGTGAAGTGCCGTGACCGTAGTGGTGGGTCCCCGTGACGGAGAGCTGCCGGACGACCTGACCGCCGCCGAGGCCGGCATGTGGCAGGCCTTCCGCAACGGCAGCGTGTACGACCTCAGCAGCGGCGACGCGCTCGTCGACGACCCGCACGGCGGGCACCCGTGGGGACCGGAGCGGAGCGTGCGGGCCCGCATCGTGTGCTGGCTGCTGCTGGACGGTCCGCCGGCGCTCGCGGGCCGGGTGGCCTCGCTCCAGCTGACCGGCGTGCGGATCAGCGGCACGATGGACCTGGCCGGCGGCACCGTGGAGCCGTACGTGGAGCTGCGGGGCTGCCGGTTCGAGCGGGAGGTGCTGCTGCCGGAGACCCGGTTCACGACCGTGCGCCTGGTGGACTGCTGGGTGCCACGGCTCGAGGCGGCCCGGCTGCACACCGAGGGCGACCTGCACCTGCCCCGCTCCCGCTTCCCCGGCGGCATCCGGCTGACGGACGCCCGGATAGGCACCGACCTGCTGCTCAACCAGGCGATCGTGCACCGCGACCGGCACGGCCGCTCCATCGCCGCCGACGGCATGACGGTCGGGCAGGACCTCCAGGCCGAGATGCTGGAGTCGCACGGCGAGGTGAGCCTGCGCAGCGCCCAGGTCGGCGTGTCGCTGAGCCTGCGCGGCGCCCGGCTCCTCAACCCGTACACGCGGCACGCGCTCAACGCCCCGCAGCTGACGGTGGAGCGCACCCTGTACCTGACACCGGCGGGGCTCGGCAGCCCGCTGCTGCGGGGCACCACGCCGGCGCAGGGCACGCGGATCCAGCGCTTCGAGTGCGAGGGCGGGGTGCGGCTGGACGACGGGCGGTTCGGCGACGCCCTCGACTTCGAGCACGCCCGCTTCACGTTCACCGACGAGCAGGAGCTGTCGCTGCGCCGGGTGCAGACACCCGAGCTGCGGTTCCTGGGCGAGCGGCCGGCGCGCGGCCGGGTGGTGCTGTCGGGGGCGCGGGTCGTCAACCTGATGGACCGGGCGGACAGCTGGCCGGGACCCGGCCGCCTGCACATGGGCGGTTTCGCCTACGAGAACCTGGTGCCGCGCGGGCCGTTCCCGCTGGAGAAGCGGCTGCGCTGGGTGGGCGCCGCGACCGCCGAGTACAACCCGGAGCCGTACGAGCGCCTCGCCGCCGTGCTGCGGGCCGGCGGCGAGGACGAGGTCGCCCGCGAGGTGCTGCTCGCCAAGCACCGCCGGCGCCGCGAGAGCCTGCCGATCGCCGCGAAGCTCGTGGGGTACGCCCAGGACTGGACGGTCGCCTACGGCTACCGGCCGGGGCGGGCCGCGGTGTGGATGGCGGTGCTGTGGGCGGCGGGCACGCTCGCCTTCGCCCGTGCCGAGCCGCCCCCGCTGAAGACCGGCGAGCACCCGGACTGGAACCCTGCCCTCTTCGCCCTCGACCTGCTCCTGCCGGTCATCGACCTGGGCCAGGCCGGCTTCTGGCAGCTCCACGACGCCTGGCAGTGGCTGGCGACGGCCCTGATCCTGCTGGGCTGGATCCTGGCGACGACGGTGGCGGCGGGCGCGACCCGCCTGCTGCGCAGAAGCTGAGCCCTCCGGGGGTGGAGCGGCAGCACGTCCGACGCCCGGCCGCGGCCGCCTGCACCCGACCACGAATGCCGCACGAGCAGCGCGCGACCTCCGCGTGCGGGGCCGCTCCACCTCCGACGCCCCAAAACCAGCGGCCGCCGACGGCGAGAGGCCCCACAAGGGCCACCCGCACCCGACGACGAAAGCTGTACGGGTGGTGCGGGTGGGAACACAATCGGCCGAAGGCGAAGACGAGGCCGAATCCGGACCCACCCCGCACAACCATCCCGCCCGGTCGACCGTCGTAGACACCATGCTGCGCGCGTTCCTCCGGACCGCGGCCGCCCGGGCCCGCGCCCGGAGCACCCGGCCCGACCAAGACGACGACGTGCTCCTCGACGCCCCCGACGACCGCCTCGCCCCCGCCCTCCTCGCGGCGGCCCGCGGCGAGCACACCCCGGCGGCCGGCCTCCTCACCGGCACCCGGGAGCGGGCGGAGTGGGAGCACCGCGACCGGTACACCACGCGTCTCGCCGCCTTCTCCCGCTCCCGTTCCGAGTGGCTCGACACCTGGCGCGCCACCGCCCCGGAGGACCCCGGCGCCCCGCTGGTCGCGGCGCGCCTGGCGGTGGCCCGCCACTGGGACTCACCGGACCGTGCCGAGCTGCTGCGCGGGCTCGTGCCCGCGGTGACCGCGGCGGCCGAGGCAGCCGGACCCGACCCGGTGCCGTGGCGCACGGCGCTGGACGCGGCGCGGGGCGCCGGTGCCGGACACGCCGAGTTCGAGCGGCTGTGGGGACAGGCGGTCCGCCGCTCCCCGCACCACTACGGCTGCCACGTCGCCGCCCTGGAATACCTCGCCGCCGCCTCACCCGGCGCCCACCGCGAATGCCTGGACTTCGCCGAGACGGCCGCGCAGGACGCCCCCGAGGACGCCCTGGTCCGGGCGCTGCCGCTGCGGGCGGCCTTCACCTGTCTGCGGGCCGCCGGCGCCGACGTCGGCGCCGCGACCGGCGCACCCCCGCGTGACCTCCGTGTCCGCCTGGACGCGGCCGCCGACCGCGCGATCGCCCTGTCGGCGGCCCACCCGGCGGCCGACCCGTGGGCGGCGGAGCTGCGGAACCTGCTGGCGTACGTCCTCGTGCGCCTGGACCGGCTCGCGGACGCGGCGGAACAGCTGCGGCTGACCGGCCCGTACGTCACGTCCTTCCCGTGGGACCGGGAGACGGACGATCCGCTCGGCCGCTTCCTCCAGGTGCGCGCCGATGTCCGCGCGGCCGTGGACGCCGCGCCGCGGAGGACGGGTTCGGGCCATCCACGAAGTGGGCGGGGCGGGCACGCCGGTCGCGGCGACCATTAGGCTTCTGCGTCGTGACCACCGTCCGGCTCCCCCTCTTCCCCTTGAACTCCGTCCTGTTCCCGGGGCTGGTGCTCCCCCTCAACATCTTCGAGGAGCGCTATCGCGCCATGATGCGCGAACTGCTGAAGACCTCCGAGGACGAACCCCGCCGGTTCGCCGTCGTGGCGATCCGCGACGGCTACGAGGTGGCCCAGAGCGCTCCCGGCCTGCCCGACCCGACGGCCACGCCGGAACGCGGGCCGGCGGCCGGGTTCGGCTCCGATCCGCTGAAGGCGTTCCACAAGGTGGGCTGCATCGCGGACGCGGCGACGATCCGCGAGCGGGCCGACGGCACCTTCGAGGTGCTGGCGACCGGCACGAACCGGGTGCGCCTGGTATCGGTGGACGCGTCGGGCCCCTTCCTGACGGCGGAGCTGGAACCGCTGCCGGAGGAACCGGGCGACGAGGCCGGCGCGCTGGCCGAGGGCGTCCTGCGGTCCTTCCGGCAGTACCAGAAGCGGCTGGCGGGGGCGCGCGAGCGGTCGCTGGCCACCGGCGCCGAGCTGCCGGACGAACCGGGTGTGGTCTCGTACCTGGTCGCCGCCGCGATGATGCTCGACACACCGACGAAGCAGCGTCTGCTCCAGGCTCCGGACACCGCGTCCCGTCTGAGGGACGAGCTGAAACTCCTTCGCTCCGAGACCGCCGTCATCCGTACGCTGCCGTCCCTGCCCGCGTCGGAACTGACGCGCGGCCCGACGAGTCTCAACTGAGGTACCGGCCCGTATGGCGAAGAAGTCGAAGAAGCAGCAGTCCGGCGGCACCCCCGCGACGGTGGCACTCACGGCGGCCGGGGTGACGTACACCGTGCACGCCTACGAGCACGACCCCGCGCACCCGTCCTACGGCGAGGAGGCGGCCGAGGCGATGGGCGTCTCCCCGGAGCGGGTCTTCAAGACGCTGGTGGCGGACGTCGACGGCGCCCTGACGGTCGCGGTGGTGCCGGTGGCGGGCCAGCTGGACCTGAAGGCCCTGGCGGCCGCGGTGGGCGGCAAGCGCGCGGCGATGGCCGATCCGGCGCTGGCCGAGCGCACCACGGGCTATGTGCGGGGCGGCATCTCGCCCCTGGGCCAGCGCAAGCGGCTCGCGACGGTCCTGGACGCGTCGGCCTCGGAGCACGCCACGATCTGCGTCTCGGCGGGCCGCCGCGGCCTGGAGGTCGAGCTGTCCCCGGACGACCTCGCCAAGCTGACCGACGCGGTCCGCGCGCCGATCGGCCGCGCGTAACCACTCGACGAGGGCGCCGTTCTCGGCTGATCAGACAGAACATGTCGAAGAGCACCCGCAAACGCGGGTGGCGCACCAGGAGGGGACGGGCGGACCACGGCCGCCGCCCCGCCTGGACCGGGCGACGGCAGGAGAGCCGGCTCGGCGGGAGCTACGCCGGCTTGTCCCCGTACGGCGCGGGCCAGGGATCCGGCTCCGGGTCCCTGGGGCCGAACAGTCCCGTCAGTCCCAGGTGGACGACGAGCGCCGCCAGCGACCAGGCCAGCAGCGCGCCCTTCGCGCCCAGCTTCAGCGGCGCGTCGAACGTCACGCCCTTGCCCACGTCCTTCGCGTGCGCGATCACGTCCTGTGCGGGGCCGAGCCACACGCCGACCCGCCACGCCAGGAGCGAGCCGAGCAGTCCGCCGACGCCCAGCGCCACCACCAGCGGCACGCCGCCGCGCCGCCGCAGCAGGAAGGCCACGAGTCCGCTGAGCGCCCCGAACGCCAGCGCGAGCAGCGTGAACGTTCCGTCGACGCCGATCGCCTGCTCGCCCTCGGACTCCTTGAGGAAGACCACCCAGCGCTCGTCGACCACGTCGCCGACCAGCGGCACGGTCGGGGCCAGCTTCCACCACAGCACGCCCAGCAGCGCACCGGAGAGCGCGATCGCCAGCACCGCCACGGCGGCCTGCCGCACTTCGGTCAGCATCCCGGGGCCGTCCTGTTCGCCGTGGTGGTCGTACGGTGCGCCGGGCGCGGTCCCCACCGCGTGCGCGCCGACGGGCGGCGGCACCGGCCCGCCCCGGTACGGCGGGCGTTCGTTCGGCGGGGGTGGCGGATTCAGAGGAGCGGTCACCGTGCCATCGTGCCAAACCCGCCGGTGCGGCACATCACCGGACGGCCGCCCTGCGGTACGCCCAGGTGGCGACGGCCAGGGAGATCACACCGACCCCGGCGCACACCGCGAGGTCCCCGAGGACGAAGGCCCAGTTCGGCCGCGCCCCGAAGGTGCGCGCGAACGCCTCCACGCCGTACGTCGAGGGCAGCAGGTCCCGGACCAGCCGGACCGCCTCCGGCATCCGCTCGGCCGGCAGCACGCCCAGCAGCAGCGCCGCCGACATGCCCAGCTGGCCCAGCAGGGTGGCGAACTCGGGCCGGGGCGCGAGCAGGCCGAGGGCCGCGCCCAGTCCGGCGAGGGCGGCGCCCGCCAGTGGGATCACCGCCACCAGCACCCACAGATGCGTCATCGGCAGCCCGTACAGCACACAGCCGAACACCGCCGTCACGACGGTCCCGGGCACCGTGAAGGACGCGTACGCGCCCGCCGCGCCCAGCACCACGGCGGCCGGCGGCACCGGCAGCGTCGCGTAGTGGTCGAGGCCGCCGCTGGCCCGCAGCTGCCCGAAGTACTGGGCGAGCAGGTTCAGCGCCACGAAGGCCACGACGAGCACCGCCGAACCGGCGACCACGGCCCGGGCCTCGCCGCCGCCGTCCACCACGCCGCGCATCAGGATCATGATGCCGACCGACTGGAAGGTGGCCACGAAGAGCAGCGGGATGCGCGCGACCCGCGCCCGGGACAGCTGCGCCCGGTACACGGCCACCAGGCACGGCCACAGCCGCGCCCTGGGTCCCAGCTCGGCCGCGTCCTGCTCCTCGACGGCCAGGACGCCACCCGGCAGGACATCGGCGGATACGACACTCACGTCGCGCTGCTCCCCTTCGTTGGGGTCGTTGGAGACGGTCGCCCTGACGGGTACGGATGCGGCGGCCGATGTGCTCACCGTGCGTGCGCTCAAGCCCTCACCAGCCCCTGCCGCGCCGCGCCGCCCAGTGCCAGGTACACGTCCTCCAGGCTGGGCGTCGCGAGGGTGAAGTCGTCGAGCGCGGCGAAGGCGGCACCGCCGGTGACGGTGGCGACGACCGCGCGGGCCTCCTCGGGGGCCAGGCGCAGCGTCCAGCGCCGCCCCGACTCGACGACGCGGTCGCGCAGGGCGGCGACCTCCGGGACGTGCAGCGGGGCCGTCTCGCGCCACACCAGGTCCACCCGGACCTCGCCGGCGACCTTCTCCTTGAGCCCGGAGGGCGTGTCGCAGGCGATGACGCGCCCCCGGTCGAGGACGGCGACCCGGTCGAGGACGGTCTCCGCCTCGATGACGTTGTGGGTGACGAGCAGGACGGTGGTGCCGCGCTCCGCCCGCCGCCGGTCGACGGCCGCCCACACCGCGCGCCGGGCCACCGGGTCCATGCCGGTGGTCGGCTCGTCCAGCACGAGCAGCGGGCGCTCCCCCACCAGCGCGGCGGCGAAGCAGGCGAGGCGGCGCTGGCCGCCGGAGAGCTTCTTGATCGGGCGGGCGGCGAGGGGGGTCAGGCCCAGCTCGTCGAGGACCGCGTCCCGCTCGGCGCGCGCCTGTCGCACCTCCAGGCCGCGCAGCCGCCCGGTGGTCTCGGCGGCGAGCGACACGGTCAGCTCGTCCAGGGCGCTGGACTCCTGCCCGAGGTAGGCGAGGATCCGGGCGGCCCGCTCGGGGTGGCGCACGACGTCGTGCCCGAGGATCTCCACGCTGCCGCGGTCGGGCCGCATCAGGCCGGTGAGCTGGCGGACCAGGGTGGACTTGCCCGCGCCGTTGGGTCCGAGCAGGCCGAAGATCTCACCGCGGCGGATGTCCAGGCTCACGTCGTCGGTGGCCCGCACCTCGGGGGTGGCGGGAACGCCGCGCCTGCCGCGCTGGGCCGGATAGGTCTTGGTCAGTCCGCGCACCGCGCACACGGCACCGCCACCGGGTCGTAGTGCCTGTGCCGCGCGCGTACTCACAAGGGACGAGACTACGGGGTCCGTCCCCCCGTCCCGCTCCCGGGTCCGCCCATAAGTGTCGATTCAGCCGGGGAGGCGCCGGAGCGCCTCACTCCGCCGCGGGGGTGCGTTCGGTCGCCGTGCGCACGTCGATCTCCCGCCAGAACCCGGCCCGGATCGCGTACCGGTCGTGCTCGTCGATCTGGTCGTCCTTGTGGGCCAGCAGCCCGAAGCGGGCCGCGTAGCGCAGCAGCTCCCCGTCGACGCGGTGCGGGATGCGCGGGTACATCCCGGAGAGCTTCTGCAGGTGGCCGTGGTCGCCGAGGCGCTCCAGCCAGCGGCGGGCGAAGACCTGACCGACCTCGTACGGGTCGCCGCCGACCGTGGTGATGTCCTCCTCGCGGTCGGCCCAGCGCTGCTCGGCCGTGGTGAGCTGGGCCAGCGTCGGCAGGGAGGCGGCCTCGGACGGCTCCGCGGCGGGCCGGTCGACCCAGCCCTTGTCGGAGGACCAGCGCAGGGTGGCGGTGGTCGGCTGCGGGGCAGGAGGGGCGCCGGGGGCGCGCAGGGCGGCCAGGTCCTTGGGGGTGGGCACGCCCTTGGCGGGCGGTACGCGCTCCTCCGCCCCGTTGTGCCCGGCGGCCGTCGTGGGGTGCTCGGGCTCCTGCGCGGGCCGTTCGGCGGTCGCCGAGAGGGCCGATTCGGGCAGCGGTGCGGAGAGGATCGCGGCGATCTCGGGGCGGGGCACGGGCGGCGGCGCGCAGATCCCGCCGAGTTCCTTGGCGCGTACCGCCTTGGTGATCCACGTACGGTCCAGGACGCGGCGTTCGTCGGCCTCGGCGACCAGGTCCTCGGACTGGTTGTAGTCGCCGTCGGCGGCCTGTACGGCCCACAGGTGGACGGCGACGCCGTGCTCCTTGGCGGCCATCATGCCGGGCAGCAGGTCGCCGTCGCCGGTCACCAGGACGACGTCGGAGCAGGCGCGGTTGCGGGCCAGCTCGGTCAGCTCGGCGTGCATGGCGGCGTCGACGCCCTTCTGCGCCCAGCGGCCGTCACTGCGCGTGAGGGCACCCAGCCGGACGGTGACCCGGGGCATCACGCGCAGCCGGCGGTGCTCGGGCTGCGGGACGCGGTCGGGGGCGCCGTCGAACCAGTAGATGCGCAGCAGGGGCTGCCCGGTGTCGGACTCGGCGCGGTCGCGCAGCCCCTGGATGAGGGCGGCGTGGTCGACGGTGATGCGCGAGCGTGAGGGCTCCCCGGCGAGCAGACTCGCGGCGGCCCCCAGCAGATACCCGGCGTCCACCAGGACGATGCAGCGGTCCACGCGATCCACCCTCTTTCCGGGAGGTTTGCTTCGGGCTTCCTTCGAGTCTGCCCGACGGCGCGGAGGTTAACGGCCCGAACTCGATCTTCGGCGTGGCGTTTCGGCGGACGGGACCCCGACCAGCCGTGTCACGCACGGTAATTGCCCGATATGCGTTCTTTATCGGCCTATGTGAATCTGGTTGCGTCGTTGGCCCCTAGATCCCCCTCAGGAGGTAGATCACCATGGCCAAGAACAAGAACAACCGTGACCGTAAGCAGCCCCACGCCGAGCGCGCCCCGCGGGCCGCCGAGTCGAACGTGCTGGAGCGCGAGGAGCAGCACTCCCCGCAGCTGACGACCCCCGGCGACGCCGCGTCCCGCAAGCGGGGGAAGCGCTTCGGCCACAACTGAGCAACACCACAGCCGCAACTGGCTTGGGGCGCGCCCGGCAACCGGGAGCGCCCCTCGCCCGCTTTCGGGCAGAGCCCCCGTCAGCCCGCCAGGCAGGACGGCCCGAGCAGCACCTTCAGGTCGCCGAAGAGCGCCGGATCGGGCTTGACCCGGTGCCGGTCCAGCCGGAGCACCGTCGTCTTCGTCGGGCCCTGGAGCTTGATCCGCACCTCGCTGTCGCCCCGGTGGTGGGTGAGGATCTCGCCGAGACGGCTGACCATCGGCGGCGTGATGCGGGTGGCCGGGATGGTGAGGACCACGGGCGCGTTGGTGCCCGCGTTGGACAGGTCGGGGACCTGGAGCTCCATCGCGACCAGCCGCGGCACGTCCTCCCGCTTGTCCAGCCTGCCCTTGACGAAGACCACGGCGTCTTCGACGAGTTGGGTGGACACCAGCTGGTAGGTCGCCGGGAAGAACATGCACTCCAGGGAGCCGGCCAGGTCCTCGACGGTGGCGATGGCCCAGGCGTTGCCCTGCTTGGTCATCTTGCGCTGGAGGCCGGAGATGATGCCGCCGATGGTGACGACCGCGCCGTCCCCGAAGTCACCGCCGGTGAGCTGGGAGATGCCCGCGTCGGCCTTGTCGGACAGCACGTGCTCCAGGCCGAAGAGCGGGTGGTCGGAGACGTAGAGACCGAGCATCTCCCGCTCCTGGGCGAGCAGATAGGTCTTGTCCCACTCGTCCTCGCCGAAGACGACGTCGAGTCCGAACCCCGGCTCGTCGGTCTGCTCGTCGCCCATGCCGCCGAAGAGGTCGAACTGCCCCTCGGCCTCCTTGCGCTTGACCGCGACCACGTTGTCGATCATCGGCTCGTACTGCGCGGTGAGGCCCTTGCGGGTGTGCCCCATCTCGTCGAAGGCGCCGGCCTTGATCAGCGACTCGGTGGTCCGCTTGTTGCAGACGACCGCCTCGACCTTGTCCAGGTAGTCGGGGAAGGAGGCGTACTTTCCCTTCGCCTTGCGGCACCTGATGATCGACTCGACGACGTTGGTGCCGACGTTGCGGACGGCGGAGAGGCCGAAGAGGATCACGTCGTCGCCCTGGGCGGCGAAGTTCGACATGGACTCGTTGACGTTGGGCGGCAGCACCTTGATGCCCATGCGCCGGCACTCGTTGAGGTAGACGGCCGACTTGTCCTTGTCGTCCTTGACCGAGGTGAGCAGGGCCGCCATGTACTCGGCCGGGTAGTTGGCCTTGAGGTACGCCGTCCAGTACGAGACCAGGCCGTACGCGGCGGAGTGCGCCTTGTTGAACGCGTAGCCGGCGAAGGGGACCAGGACGTCCCACAGGGCCTGGATGGCCTCGTCGCTGTAGCCCTTCTTGCGGGCGCCCTCCTGGAAGAGGACGAAGTTCTTCGCCAGTTCGTCGGGCTTCTTCTTGCCCATCACGCGGCGCAGGATGTCGGCCTCGCCGAGCGAGTAGCCCGCGATGATCTGGGCGGCCTTCTGCACCTGCTCCTGGTACACGATCAGGCCGTAGGTGACCGCGAGGACCTCCTGGAGGGGCTCCTCCAGCTCCTTGTGGATCGGCGTGATCTCCTGGAGGTTGTTCTTGCGCAGCGCGTAGTTGGTGTGCGAGTCCATGCCCATCGGGCCGGGACGGTAGAGCGCGGACACGGCGGAGATGTCTTCGAAGTTGTCGGGCTTCATCAGCCGCAGCAGCGAGCGCATCGGACCGCCGTCGAACTGGAAGACGCCGAGCGTGTCGCCGCGCTGGAGCAGGTCGAAGGTGGTCGGGTCGTCCAGCGGCAGGGAGAGCAGGTCGAGGTCGACGCCCTTGTTGGACTTCACCATCTTGACGGCGTCGTCCATGATCGTGAGGTTGCGCAGGCCGAGGAAGTCCATCTTCAGCAGGCCGAGCGACTCGCACTGCGGGTAGTCCCACTGCGTGATGGTCACGCCGTCCGTGTGCCGCACCCAGATGGGGGCGTGGTCGACGATCGGCTCGCTGGACATGATCACGCCGGCCGCGTGGACGCCCATCTGCCGGACCAGGCCCTCGACGCCCTTGGCGGTGTCGATGACCTTCTTGACGTCCGGCTCGTTCTCGTACATCGAGCGGATCTCGCCCGCCTCGCTGTAGCGGGGGTGAGCCGGGTCCGTGATGCCGTTGAGGTCGATGCCCTTGCCGAGGACGTCGGCGGGCATCGCCTTGGTGAGCCGGTCGCCCATCGCGTACGGGTAGCCCAGGACGCGCGCGGAGTCCTTGATGGCGTTCTTCGCCTTGATCTTGCCGTAGGTGCCGATCATGGCGACCTTGTCGGCGCCGTACTTCTCCGTCACGTACCTGATCACCTCGACGCGCCTGCGCTCGTCGAAGTCGATGTCGACGTCGGGCATGGACACGCGCTCGGGGTTCAGGAACCGCTCGAAGATCAGGCCGTGCGGGATGGGGTCGAGGTCGGTGATGCCCATGGCGTAGGCCACGATCGAACCGGCGGCGGAGCCTCGGCCGGGGCCGACCGCGATGCCCTGGTTCTTGGCCCACATGATGAAGTCGGCGACCACGAGGAAGTAGCCCGGGAACCCCATCTGGATGATGACGTCCATCTCGTACTCGGCCTGCTTCTGGCGGTCCTCGGGGACCTGGCCCGCGAAGCGGCGCTCCATGCCGCGGCGGACCTCCTCCTGGAACCAGGTGACCTCGGTGAAGCCGTCGGGGATGTCGAACTTCGGCATGAGGTCGCGCTTCTCGAACATGCCGGTGGTGTCGATCATCTCGGCGATCAGGCGCGTGTTGGCGCAGCCCTCCTGCCAGGCGTCGGAGGAGTCGATGGCGTACATCTCGTCCGTCGACTTCAGGTAGTAGCCGGTGCCGTCGAAGCGGAAGCGGTCCGGGTCGGAGAGATTCTTGCCGGTCTGGATGCACAGCAGCGCGTCGTGGGCGGTCGCCTCGTGCGCGTAGGTGTAGTGCGAGTCGTTGGTGACCAGGGGCGGGATGCCGAGCTTGCGGCCGATCTCCAGCAGGCCGTCGCGGACCCGGTGCTCGATCTCGATGCCGTGGTCCATCAGCTCCAGGAAGTAGCGGTCCTTGCCGAAGATGTCCTGGTAGTCGGCGGCCGCCTTCAGCGCCTCGTCGAAGTGGCCGAGGCGCAGCCGGGTCTGGACCTCGCCGGAGGGGCAGCCGGTGGAGGCGACGATGCCCTCGGACCACTGGGAGATGGTCTCCTTGTCCATCCGGGGCCACTTCTGCAGCCAGCCCTCGGCGTAGGCGTCCGAGGAGAGCTTGAAGAGGTTGTGCAGTCCCGTCCGGTTGGTCGCCCACATCGTCTTGTGGGTGTAGCCACCGGAACCGGAGACGTCGTCCCGCTTCTGGTGCGGCTGGCCCCACTGGATCTTGCGCTTGTTCCGCCGCGACTCGGGGGCGACGTACGCCTCGATGCCGATGATCGGGGTGACCCCGGCCTTCTTCGCGGAGTGGAAGAAGTCGTACGCCCCGTGCAGGTTGCCGTGGTCGGACATGGCGATGTGCGACATGCCCATCTCGTTGCAGGCCTCGAACATGTCCTTGAGCCGCGCGGCACCGTCCAGCAGTGAGTACTGGGTGTGGACGTGCAGGTGCGTGAACGGCGGCTTGGACACGTGCGGCCTCCTGGGAAAACTGTTGGCGACGGGCTGCGGTCAGTCCGGGGGTCAGCGTCGAAGTCTATGCCTCGGGACTGACACTCCGAGGCCCCCCACGCGTACCTTCGTGGGCGGGCACTCCCGCACCCCCTCGGACGTTGGGCCGGGGGGAGATCAGCTCCACCCGTCAGGCACCACCCCGCACCAGGAGGCACCAGGCATGTCGGTCCCGCAGCTCAACGAGGAGCACCGCGGCGAGGAGATCCTCGCCGTCTTCGACACCGCCTTCGGCCGGCTGCTGGCCGCGGACCCGGCGGCGTTCCGCGTGAAGTTCCGGAAGATGGCGGCCTCGGCCTTCGCGTTCTACCGGGGCACGGCATGCCTCTTTTACCACGATTTGACCGTGGACCGGGAGTTCGGTGCGCAGGACGGTGGCGCCTACCTGGACGAGCGGACCTCCCGGGTGTGGATCCACGGCGACCTGCACGCCGAGAACTTCGGCACCTACATGGACTCCACCGGCCGGCTGATCTTCAACGTCAACGACTTCGACGAGGCCTACGTCGGTCCCTTCACCTGGGACCTCAAGCGCTTCGCCGCCTCCATCGCGCTGATCGGGTACGCGAAGGCGTTCAGCGACGAGCAGATCACCGAGCTGGTCCGGGTGTACGCGGGCGCGTACCGCGAGCGGATCCACGCCCTGGCCACCGGTGCCAAGAGCGACGAGGTGCCGCCCTTCACGCTGGACTCCGCGGAGGGGCCGCTGCTGGGCGCGCTGCGGGTGGCCCGCTCCCTGACCCGCTTCGGGCTGCTGGACTCGATGACCGAGATCCGCGACTTCGAGCGCCGCTTCGCCCCCGGCGGCGGTGCCGTCGAGCTGGACGCCGCCACCCGCTACAAGGTGCTCGCGGCCTTCGACGGCTACCTGGAGACACTCCCGGAGTCCTCCCTGGCCCGCCCCGACTCCTACCGCGTGAAGGACGTCGTGGGCCGCCGGGGCATCGGCATCGGCTCGGCCGGCCTGCCCTCGTACAACATCCTCCTGGAGGGCAACAGCGACGCCCTGGAGAACGACGTCGTGATCTACATCAAGCAGGCCCAGACCCCGGCGGTCTCACGGCACATCACCGACCCGGCGATCCGGGACTACTTCCAGCACGAGGGCCACCGCACGGTGATCTCCCAGCGCGCCCTGCAGGCGCACGCCGACCCGTGGCTGGGCTGGACCGAGCTGGACGGCTCCGGCCAGCTGGTCGCCGAGGTCTCGCCGTACGCCGTCGACCTGGACTGGGGCGACATCGACGACCCGGAGGAGATCGCCGAGGTCGTCGCCGACCTGGGCCGGGCCACGGCCACCATGCACGCGGCGGCCGACGACCAGTCCGGCGAGTCGCTGGTGCCGTTCTCCACCGAACGGGCCATCGACGCGGCGATCGCGGCCGACGAGGAGAATTTCGCCCCCCTGCTGACCGACTTCGCGCACCGGTACGGCGCACGCGCGCGTGCCGACCACCAGACCTTCGTCGACCTGTTCCGCAACGGCCGCATTCCGGGTCTGTAACCGTCGGCACTCTCACAGGAACCCTTTAGGGGTCCCTTACCGGACCCCGTGACACACTCTTCTACTGCTATGGACATATCCGGAACCCCGCTCAGAGCCGTACGCGCGGCGCTGTTCACGGCACTCGTCGTGACCCTCAGCACCGCGTCGCACGTGCTGCTGTCCGGGGTTCCGCTGCCGCTGCCCACGGTGGCCGCCGTCGCCGCCGCCGTGTTCCTGATCGCGTACGCCCTGGCCGGGCGGCGCGAGCGCGGCTTCGGGCGGATCGCCGCCCTGCTGATCCCGCTGGAGCTGGCCGCCGACACGGTCTTCACCACCGGCCAGCACGTCTGCTACGGCCGGGCGGGCGGTCCCGTCGCGGGTCCGTTGCGCTCCGTCGGCTTCGACGTGCTGTGCGGCGACGGCACCGGCCTCCACGCGGGCGTGACCGCGCCGCTGACCCGGGTGACCGGCGCCGAGACCGACCGGATGGCGGCGCTGCTCGCCGACGCCGATCCCGGCACCGCCTGGCTGCTGCTCGGCGCGCACGTCGGGGTCGGACTGCTCGCCGCGGCCTGGCTGCGGCGGGGCGAGAAGGCACTGGCCCAGCTGCTCGGCGCGGTGGCCGCGACCACCTTCCGGCCGCTGCTGCTCGCGGTCGCGGCCGTACGCGTCCGCCGCGCCCCGGCGGCGCGCCGCCCGGTCGTCGCGGCCGGCCGCACCACCGGCGCCCGCGAGCGGATCCTCACGCACTCCCTGGGACGTCGCGGACCGCCGTGCGCGGCCGCCCTCGTGTGAACCGTCACCGGACCTCACCGAGCACCGCAGCCCCCCGTACGAGTTTCCGCACACCCCTGTGTGCGCGTCCCCGGAGAGATCACCATCATGAGCAAGCGGAACAGCCAGGCGGCGAAGACGGCGGCCCGTGAGCGCCTGCGCCAGGAGCGCGAGCGTCAGGCCAAGCGCGACAAGGTCAAGCGGCAGGGCATCGTGGCCGCCGCCATCGTCGGCGTGCTGGCGATAGCCGGCGGCATCAGCTACGCCGTCGTCCAGGGCAACCAGCCCTCGAAGTGGGAGGCGGCCGCCGACGCCAAGGTGGTGGCCCCGGCCAACACCTCGGGCAAGGACGGCACCACGGTCACCATCGGCGAGTCCAAGACCGACAACACCGTCCACCTCTACGAGGACCCGCGCTGCCCGGCCTGCGCCTCCTTCGAGCAGAACATCGGCGAGAACGTCAACAAGGGCATGGAGGACGGCGACTACAAGCTCTCCTTCACCATCGGCACCTTCCTCGACGGCAACCTGAGCGGCGAGGGTTCGAAGAACGCGCTCAGCGCGCTCGGCGCCGCGCTGAACGTCAGCCCCGAGGCGTTCCTCGACTACAAGACCGCCCTGTTCTCCTCCGAGTACCACCCGGAGGAGTCCAGCGACGAGTTCGCCAAGGACGACTACCTGGTCAAGGTGGCGAACTCGGTCGACGCCCTGAAGGGCAACAAGAAGTTCCAGGACGCCGTGGAGAAGGGCACCTACGACGCCTGGGCGATGCGGATGAGCAAGTCCTTCGACACCGCCGAGGGCGTCCAGTCGACCCCGACCATCAAGATCAACGACAAGGTGATCGAGAACCCCAGCTCGGTCGCCGACTGGGAGAAGGCGCTCAAGGACGCCAAGGTCACCAAGTGACCCCCGCGTGACCCCCGCACGGGGGTGACGCCGCACCGACGCAGGACGAACGAGCGGGCGAACTTTTACGAGTTCGCCCGCTCGCGCGCATACCGATCAGTAACCTGATCGTCCGTGACCAGTCGACACAGATCGTCCGAGATTCCCGTCCCGTCGCCCGCCGAGCCCGCGGGCGCCCGAACTCCGAGCCGCCGTACGGTCGTCAAGGCCGCGGCGGCCGGCGCCGTCCTGGCCGCCCCGCTCGCCGCCGCCCTGCCCGCGGGCGCCGCCGACACCGCCCCCGCCTTCCTGCACGGCGTCGCCTCCGGGGACCCGCTGCCCGACGGCGTCCTGCTCTGGACCCGCGTGACGCCGGTGCCCGAGGCCATACCGGGCTCGGGAGCCGGTCCCGACACCCCGGTGAGCTGGGTCGTCGCCACCGACAAGGCCCTCACGAACATCGTCGCCAAGGGCTCCGTCACCGCGACCGCGGGCTCCGACCACACCGTGAAGGCGGACGTCCGCGGTCTCGCCCCCGCCACGGACTACTGGTTCCGCTTCTCCGCGGGCCCCACCGACTCCCCCGTCGCCCGTACCCGCACCGCGCCGGCGGCCGACGCGGCCGTCCCGGGGCTGCGGTTCGGCGTGGTCTCCTGCGCCAACTGGGAGGCCGGGTACTTCTCGTCGTACCGCCATCTCGCGGCCCGCGGCGACCTGGACGCCTGGCTGCACCTGGGCGACTACATCTACGAGTACGGCACCGGCGAGTACGGCACCCGGGACACCGTCGTACGGCCGCACGCCCCGGCCCACGAGATCCTCACCCTCGCCGACTACCGCGTACGGCACGGCCGGTACAAGACCGACCCCGACCTCCAGGCGCTGCACGCCACCGCTCCGGTCGTGGCCATCTGGGACGACCACGAGATCGCCAACGACACCTGGTCGGGCGGCGCCGAGAACCACACCGAGGGCGCCGAGGGGGCCTGGACGGCGCGTCAGACCGCCGCCAAGCAGGCCTACTTCGAGTGGATGCCGGTGCGCCCGGCGATCGCCGGCACCACCTACCGGCGGCTGCGCTTCGGCAAGCTGGCCGACCTGTCGCTGCTGGACCTGCGCACCTACCGCTCGCAGCAGGTGGGCATCGGCGAGGGCGAGGTCGACGACCCGGACCGCACCGTGACCGGCCGGGCCCAGCTGGACTGGCTCAAGTCCGGCCTCGCCGCCTCGGACACCGCCTGGCGGCTGGTCGGCAACCCGGTGATGATGTCGCCGTTCGCGATCGGCTCGCTCTCCGCCGAGCTGCTCAAGCCGCTCGCCGAGCTGCTCGGCCTGCCCAGGGAGGGCCTCGCCCTCAACACCGACCAGTGGGACGGCTACACCGACGACCGCCGGGAACTGCTGGCCCACCTGCGCGCGAACGCCGTCCGCAACACCGTGTTCCTCACCGGCGACATCCACATGGCGTGGGCCAACGACGTGCCCTACAACGCCGGCACGTACCCGCTGTCCGCCTCCGCGGCCACGGAGTTCGTCGTCACCTCGGTGACCTCCGACAACCTCGACGACATCGTGAAGGTCCCCGAGGGCACCGTCTCGGCGATCGCGGCACCGGTCATCCGGGCCGCGAACCGGCACGTCCACTGGGTCGACACCGACCGGCACGGATACGGCGTGCTGGACATCACGGCGGAGCGCGCGCAGATGGACTACTACGCCGTCTCCGACCGCACCGACCCGGACGCCACGTCCCGGTGGGTCCGCTCCTACCGCACCCGCAGCGGCACCCAGCGGGTGGAGCGCGTCTACTCGCCCGCCTGAGCCGTCTCCTCCCCGAGCGAGTCGAGGAAGCCGAGCGCCACCCGCCAGGTGGCCTCGGCCGCCTCCTCGTCGTAGTCCGGCAGCTCGGGGTCGGTGTAGAGGTGGCCCGCCCCCGGGTACCGGTGGACCTCCACGTCGGCGCCGATCCGGCCCATCTGGAGATACCAGGCGCTGAGCCAGTCGTCCGTCTCGAAGGCGTCCGGCTCGGCCACGTGCAGCTGGACCGGCAGGTCGTCGACCGCGGCGTTGGCCGCGATGTCCGAGGTGCCGTGCAGCAGGAGCAGTCCGCGCGCCCGGTGGTCGCCGAGGGCGAGGGTCTGGGCGATGGACGCGCCGAGCGAGAACCCGGCGTACACCAGTCCTCGCTCGGAATACGGGGCTGCGGCCAGCACGGCCCGCTTGAGCAGCTCCTCCCGGCCGATCCCGTCCTGGTGGGCCATGCCCTCCTCGACCGTGTCGAAGGTCCGGCCCTCGTAGAGGTCCGGGGTCCAGACCTGGTGCCCGGCGTCGCGCAGCCGGTCGGCGGCCTGCCGCACCGCGGGCCGCGGGCCGAGGGTCGAGTGAAAGAGCACGATGTTCATGAGGCCATGGTGCCAGCCGGGTGTGACAGCGCGATGCGCGGAGATTCCCCGGGCGGGACGGAAGTCACAGGTTCACGGCACGCCGCGGGCGGTTACGTTCGAGGGCATGGAGACGATACTCCGCCCCCTGATCGTGGTCGGCGGCTCCGTCCTGCTGACGCTGGTCATCGGCTGGGCCACCGACCTGTTGCTGCGCAAGGCCGACGGACGGCACCCCGAGACGCCGCTGTGGGGTCTGCTGCGCCGGGCCCGCATCCCGTACCAGGTGATGCTGTGCGCCGCCCTGCTGAGAGGGTCGTACGTCGAGGCCCAGGTGTTTCCCGACCACCGGTCGGCCGTCGGCCGGCTGCTGACGCTGCTGCTGATCGGCTCGGTGGCCTGGCTGGTGATCCGGATCGCCGCCGCCGTCGTCGAGACGTCGTACTCCCGCTACGCGCACGCCCACTCCCAGCGGAACCCCGCCCGGGTCCGCCGGGTGCGCACCCAGGTGTCGCTGATCATGCGGGTGGTCACGGCGGTCGTCGGCGTGGTCGCCGTGGCCTCGATGCTCCTCACCTTCCCCGCCATGCGCGCGGCGGGGGCCTCGCTGCTGGCCTCGGCCGGGCTGCTCGGCATCGTGGCCGGCATAGCCGCGCAGTCGACGCTCAGCAACATGTTCGCCGGGTTCCAGATCGCCTTCGGCGACATGGTGCGCATGGGCGACACGGTCGTGGTGGACGGCGAGTGGGGCACCGTCGAGGAGATCACGCTGACGTACCTGACGGTGCGCACCTGGGACGAGCGCCGGATCACCATGCCGGTGTCGTACTTCACCTCCAAGCCGTTCGAGAACTGGTCGCGCGGCACCCCGCAGATGACCGGGACGGTCTTCTGGCACCTCGACCACACGGCGCCCCTGGACCGGATGCGCGAGCGGCTGCGCGACCTGCTGCGCGAGTGCCCGGCCTGGGACGGACGGGACTACAACCTGACGGTCACCGAGACGACCCAGAACACCATGCAGGTGCGGGCCCTGGTGACGGCGAAGGACGCGGACGACATCTGGACGGTGCGGGTCACCGTCCGTGAGGGGATGATCCGCTGGCTGGCCGAGGAGCACCCCTACGCCCTGCCGCGGGTCAACACCGCGGACGCGGCCCCGCGACCGTCCCGCGACGGCGTCCACCGGCCCCGCCGCTCCTCCGACGGGGGCATCCGCCGCTTCCCGGAGCACCCCACCAAGAGCCTGTGACCGCCGCGCGGCCGGGCGGGGCTCAGCGCAGGCTGCGCACGTCCAGGTGGCGCAGCACCCGGTCCACGATCTCCGGGTCGGAGCCGGGTTCGCTGCGCGCTGCGAGGATCTCGTGCCGGGCGGCGCTGAGCATCTCGCCCTGGATGCGCCGGACCCGCTTGATCCGCCGTGCCCGCTGCTCCTGCGCCTCCCGGCGCTCCTCGTCCCCGAGGTCGGGGCTGATCCGCACCCCGATGTCGTAGGCGCGGCGCAGCATCTGCTCGGCCAGCTCGTCCGGCAGTTCCTCCACGGCCTCGATCTCCTTGAGCCGCTGCTTGGCCGCCTTGGCCGCCCGCAGGCCCAGCTCCTTCTCGTAGGCCTGCTCCCGCTCGGTGTCCGCCCGTACGCCGAGCCGGCCCACCAGCCAGGGCAGGGTCAGTCCCTGGAGCAGCAGAGTGACCATGATCACCCCGAAGGCGATGAAGATGATCTCCTCCCGGTTGGGGAAGGCCGCTCCGTCCTCCGTCTCCAGCGGGATCGCGAGGGCCAGCGCGACCGAGGCCACGCCGCGCATCCCGGCCCACCACATGACGACGGTCTCCCGCCAGCTCGTCGGGATGTCCTCGTCCTGGTCGCGTCTGGCGTGCAGCCGCTGGGTGAGCCAGGTGGCGGGCAGCAGCCACAGCAGCCGGACCAGGATGACGACGGCGCTGACCGCCGCCGCCCAGCCCAGCAGCTCCGCCCACCGGCCGGAGGCGGTGCGGATCGCGTTGTGCAGTTCGAGACCGATCAGCCCGAAGGCCACGCCGGTGACCAGGGTGTCGACGACGTCCCACACCGTGTGCCCGGCGAGCCTGGTCATCACGTCGTCCGCGTCCGAGGCGTACTCGGCGAGGAACATCGCGGTGGTGAGCACGGCGAGCACCCCCGAGCCGTGCAGTTCGTCGGCGGCCACGTAGCTCACGAACGGCACCAGCAGGGTCAGGCCGATCTGCAGCGTCGGATCTTCCAGGAGGCTCATCAGCCTGTTGGAACCCCAGCCCAGCGCGAGTCCCACGGCGACGGCGACGACGGCCGACAGCACCAGGTCGAGTCCCGCCTCCCAGGCCGAGAAGGTGCCGCTGACGGCCGCGGCGATGGCCACGTGGTAGAGAACGATCGCCGTGACGTCGTTGAACAGCCCCTCGCCCTCCAGGATGGACACCAGGCGGCGCGGCAGCCCCAGCTGCCCGGCGACGGCGGTCGCCGCGACCGGGTCGGGCGGCGCCACCAGGGCGCCCAGCGCGAAGGCGGCGGCGATCGGCAGCCCCGGGACGATCGCGTGGGCGACGGTGGCCACACAGGCCATGGTGACGAAGACCAGCGCGACCGCCAGCAGGAAGATCGGGCGCTTGTTGGCCGCGAACTGCCGCCAGGACGTGCGCCGCACGGCCGCGTACAGCAGCGGCGGCAGGAGCGCGGGCAGGATGAGTTCGGGCGGGATGTCGACGTTGGGCACGAAGTCGAGCAGGGCGAGGACGATCCCGAGGACCGTCATCAGGACCGGTGCCGGCAGCCCGAGCCGGGCACCGAGGGGGACGCTCAGCAGGGCCCCGAGCAACAGCATGAACAACAGGGCCAACTGATCCACGGTCACCGCTCCGGTGGGGTCTCGGTATGCGCACGGCGGACCTCAAGCCTGCCACGCCACCGGCCCCACCAGCCTGTTCCGCGCCTCCGGTTACAGGGCGCGCCGCATCGCGCGGTGGGGGATGCCGGCGTCGGGAAACTCGGGTCCGTACGCCACGTACCCCAGCCGCTCGTAGAAACCCAGGGCGTGGGTCTGCGCGTGCAGGTCCATCGCGGTGAGCCCACGCGCGCGTGCCGCGTCCTCCACGGCCCGCACCAGCGCCGCGCCGACGCCCAGCCCGCGGGCCGCCGCGGTCACCGCCAGCCGGCCGAGCGAGCCGACGGCCGGGCCGTGCAGAAGCCGGCCGGTGCCCAGGGCCTCGCCGTCCTCCCGGACCGCGAGGAGGTGCAGGGCGTGCGCGTCGTCGGCGTCGTACTCGATGTCCTCGGGGACCTTCTGCTCGGCGACGAACACGTCCTTGCGCACCGCGAAGCAGGCCTCCCGGTCGGCCGGGTCCTCGGCGACGCGCACCACGTAGGCCGGGGCCGGGCCGCTCATCCGTAGGTCTCCTCGCGGACCAGGTCGAGGGCCAGCTGGAGGTCCTCGGGGTAGTCGCTGGCGTACTCCACCCAGTCGCCGGTGCCGGGGTGCTCGAAGCCGAGCCGGACCGCGTGCAGCCACTGGCGGGTCAGGCGCAGCCGCTTGCCGAGCGTGGGGTCGGCGCCGTACGTCAGGTCGCCGACGCAGGGGTGGCGGTGGGCGGCCATGTGGACGCGGATCTGGTGGGTGCGGCCGGTCTCCAGCTTCACGTCGAGCAGGGAGGCGGCGCGGAAGGCCTCGATGAGGTCGTAGTGCGTGACGGAGGGCTTGCCCTCGGCGGTGACGGCCCACTTGTAGTCGTGCTGCGGGTGGCGGCCGATGGGGGCGTCGATGGTGCCGCTGGTCGGATCGGGGTGGCCCTGCACGAGCGTGTGGTAGCGCTTGTCGACCGTGCGCTCCTTGAACTGGCGCTTGAGCGAGGTGTACGCGCGCTCCGACTTGGCCACCGCCATCAGGCCGGAGGTGCCGACGTCGAGACGGTGCACGATGCCCTGGCGCTCGGCGGCGCCGGAGGTGGAGATGCGGTACCCGGCGGCGGCCAGTCCGCCGATGACGGTCGTCCCGCTCCAGCCCGGGGACGGGTGGGCCGCGACGCCGACGGGCTTGACGATCACGACCACGTCCTCGTCGTCGTGGACGATCTCCATGCCCTCGACGGGCTCGGCGACGATCTGCACGGGCGCGGGCGCCTGCGGCATCTCGACCTCCAGCCAGGCGCCGCCGTGCACCCGCTCGGACTTGCCGACCACCGATCCGTCGACCTGCACCTTGCCCGCCGCGGCGAGTTCCGCGGCCTTGGTACGGGAGAAGCCGAACATGCGGGAGATGGCGGCGTCGACGCGCTCGCCCTCCAGGCCGTCGGGCACGGGCAGGGTGCGGATCTCGGGAATCGTGCTCACCCGTCGAGTATGCCGGACGGGTCGGACACTCCCGAACGCGCGCTCAGTCCTTGTGGACGGTCCCGTCCGGGTCCAGCCCCCGGAAGGAGAGGATCACGATCAGGATGCCGCCGCAGACGATCGCCGAGTCGGCGAGGTTGAAGACGGCGAAGTGCTTGGGCGCGATGAAGTCCACGACCGCGCCCTTGAAGACGCCGGGCGAGCGGAAGATCCGGTCGGTGAGGTTGCCGAGGGCGCCGCCGAGCAGCAGACCGAGCGCGACCGCCCACGGCAGGCTGTAGAGCTTGCGCGCGAGGCGGGCGATCACGACGATCACGGCGGCCGCGATGACCGTGAAGATCACCGTGAAGGCCTCGCCGAAGCCGAAGGCCGCGCCCGCGTTGCGGATGGCCGCGAACCTCAGCCAGTCCCCGATGATCTCGATCGGTTCGTTGTGCTCCAGCTTGGCGACCACGATCATCTTGCTGACCAGGTCGAGCAGGTACGCGAACGCGGCGACCGCGAACAGCACGGCGATCCGCCGCCTGCCCCGGGGTCGCTCCGGAGCGCCCGCCTGATCGGCGTCGGGCCGTTCCTGCCCGTCCCCCGCCGCGTCCGGGGTGTCCGGCGTACCGATGATGCGCTCCGCCTCTGCCACGTGAGTCCCTCAGCCTAGGTACCTGACTGAGGACGAGGGTACGGCACACTTTCCGTCCCGTACGTGCTCAGGACCCATACCTGCGCGCGATGGCGGACGATCAGTACCGGCGCTCCTGCTTCTGCTTGCACTCGACGCAGAGGGTCGCCCTCGGGAATGCCTGCATGCGCGCCTTGCCGATGGGGTTGCCGCAGTTCTCGCACAGGCCGTAGGTGCCCGCGTCCAGGCGTTCCAGGGCGTGCTCGGTCTGAGTGAGCACCTCCCGCGCGGTGGCGGCCAGCGCCAGCTCGTGCTCGCGCGTGATGTTCTTGCTGCCGGTGTCGGCCTCGTCGTCGCCCGCGCCGTCGCCGGAGTCCCGCATCATGCCCTGCAGCGACCGCTCGGCGGAGTCGATCTCGGTGCGCAGCCGGCCGGCCTCCGACTCGAGCCCGCCGCGCGCCTCCTCGACCTCTTCCGGGGTCCAGGGCTCCTCACCGGGGCGTACCGCGAGGTCACCGGGGCCGGCGGCGGCGCCGCGTGCCTTGGGAACGGCGGTCTTGGCCGCCGTGGCCGTGCCAGGAGTCTTCTTCGCAACCACCGTCGTGGCTCCCGTCTGCTCCGCGGCCCGCGCCGCGCCCACCTTCTTGGCCGTGCTCTTCTTCGCCGTGCTCTTCTTGGCGGTGCTCTTCTTCGCCGCGGTCTTCTCCGCGGCGCTCGCCGTCCCATCCGCCGTGGTCTTCTTCGCAGCCGTCCTCTTGGCGGCTGTCTTCTTGGCGGCTGCCTTCTTGGCCGTCGTCTTCTTGGCCGTCGTCTTCTTGGCGGCGGTCTTCTCCGCAGCCGCCTCCGACTGCTCTTCGGCGGTCTTCTTCGCCACCATGGCCGCGGCCCCTTCACATATTGTGATCTTGCGCGCGAATCGTGCTGGGACGATAAATCGACTCGGGTCCCGCGGCAACGGGGCACGCCGCCCGATTCGCCGGCCCGCCGTGCGCCACGCGGCGAGCATGCATGCGTTGTGCCCAGCTCCCCGCCCGGTAATCCGCCCGGACGGCGTCCGGCCGTGCCGCCCGGACGCGGCACGCGCGCCGACGGCATTCGGGTCACGCCGGGCCCCACCGGGGCCGCCGCGGTGCCCACCGCTCCGGCCCCCGCGAAAACGGGTCGGCCGCGGTCCGCGCGGCGCCGTACACTGGGCGGAGCGAAAAGCGTGGATGGGGACGAGTAGCGGCGTCAGCAGCCCAGAGCGACCCGGGGACGGTGTGAGCCCGGGGGCGAGCGCGACGTGAAGATCACCCCGGAGCCGCCGGAAGAAAGCCGTGACCGACGAGCCGCGGCGAGTAGAACCGGCACGCGACCCCAATGAGGGGGCTGTCCGGCGCACACGACGCACCGGGGAGCCAAGGAGGGTGGTACCGCGGGAGCACGGCTCTCGTCCCTCCGACGGAAGGCAGCACGTCCGCCGGAGGAAGCTCGTTGAATACGCAGCCGCAGTACCGCCAGGTGCCCGCCCAGGTCGACCTGCCCGCGCTCGAACACGCGGTGCTCGACTTCTGGCGCGAGCAGAAGATCTTCGCCAAGAGCCTGGAGCAGTCCGAGGGCCGCCCCGAGTGGGTGTTCTACGAGGGCCCGCCCACCGCCAACGGCATGCCCGGCGCCCACCACATCGAGGCACGCGTCTTCAAGGACGTCTTCCCCCGGTTCCGCACCATGCGCGGCTACCACGTGGGCCGCAAGGCCGGCTGGGACTGCCACGGCCTCCCGGTGGAGCTGGCGGTGGAGAAGGAGCTGGGCTTCTCCGGCAAGCAGGACATCGAGGCGTACGGCATCGCCGAGTTCAACGCCAAGTGCCGCGAATCGGTGACCCGCCACACCGACGCCTTCGAGGAGCTCACGACCCGCATGGGTTACTGGGCCGACCTCCAGGACCCGTACCGCACGATGGATCCCGAGTACATCGAGTCCGTCTGGTGGTCGCTGAAGGAGATCTTCAACAAGGGCCTGCTGGTCCAGGACCACCGCGTCGCCCCCTGGTGCCCCCGCTGCGGCACCGGCCTGTCCGACCACGAGCTGGCGCAGGGCTACGAGACGGTCGTCGACCCGTCCGTCTACGTCCGCTTCCCGCTCACCTCCGGCCCGCTGGCCGGCGAGGCCGCCCTCCTGGTGTGGACGACCACACCCTGGACGCTGGTCTCGAACACCGCCGTGGCCGCGCACCCGGACGTCACCTACGTCGTCGCCACGAACGGCGAGGAGCGGGTCGTCGTCGCCGAGCCCCTGGTCGCCAAGGCGCTCGGCGAGGGCTGGGAGACCACCGGGCAGTCCTTCACCGGCGCCCAGATGGAGCGCTGGACGTACCAGCGCCCCTTCGAGCTGGTCGAGTTCCCCGAGCCGGCGCACTACGTCGTCAACGCCGACTACGTCACCACCGAGGACGGCACCGGTCTCGTCCACCAGTCCCCCGCCTTCGGTGAGGACGACCTCAAGGTCTGCCGCGCCTACGGCCTGCCGGTGGTCAATCCGGTCCGCCCCGACGGCACCTTCGAGGAGGACGTCCCGCTGGTCGGCGGCGTCTTCTTCAAGAAGGCCGACGAGAAGCTGACCGAGGACCTGGACAGCCGGGGCCTGCTCTTCCGCCACATCCCGTACGAGCACAGCTACCCGCACTGCTGGCGCTGCCACACCGCGCTGCTGTACTACGCGCAGCCCTCCTGGTACATCCGCACCACGGAGATCAAGGACCGCCTCCTGGAGGAGAACGAGCGGACCAACTGGTTCCCGGACTCCGTCAAGCACGGCCGCTACGGCGACTGGCTGAACAACAACATCGACTGGGCGCTCTCCCGCAACCGCTACTGGGGCACCCCGCTGCCCGTCTGGCGCTGCGAGGACGACCACCTCACCTGCGTGGGCTCGCGCGCCGAGCTGACCGAGCTGACCGGTGCCGACCAGTCCGGCCTCGACCCGCACCGCCCGTACATCGACGACGTCACCTTCGCGTGCCCGCAGGGCGGGTGCGGGAAGACGGCCACCCGCGTGCCCGAGGTCATCGACGCCTGGTACGACTCGGGTTCCATGCCGTTCGCGCAGTGGGGCTACCCGTACAAGAACAAGGAACTGTTCGAGTCCCGCTACCCGGCGCAGTTCATCAGCGAGGCCATCGACCAGACCCGCGGCTGGTTCTACACGCTGATGGCGGTCGGCACCCTGGTCTTCGACAAGTCCTCCTACGAGAACGTCGTCTGCCTCGGCCATATCCTCGCCGAGGACGGCCGCAAGATGTCCAAGCACCTGGGCAACATCCTCCAGCCGATCCCGCTGATGGACCAGCACGGCGCCGACGCGGTCCGCTGGTTCATGGCGGCCGGCGGCTCCCCCTGGGCGGCCCGCCGGGTCGGCCACGGCACGATCCAGGAGGTCGTCCGCAAGACGCTCCTCACCTACTGGAACACGGTCGCCTTCCAGGCCCTGTACGCCCGCACCTCGGGCTGGGCGCCGAGCGAGGCCGACCCGGCCCCGGCGGACCGCCCGGTCCTGGACCGCTGGCTCCTCTCCGAGCTGCACGCGCTGACCGACCAGGTCACCCAGGCGCTGGACGCGTACGACACCCAGCGCGCCGGCAAGCTGCTGTCCGCGTTCGTCGACGACCTGTCCAACTGGTACGTCCGCCGCTCCCGCCGCCGCTTCTGGCAGGGCGACAAGGCCGCGCTGCGCACGCTGCACGAGGTCGTCGAGACGGTGACCAGGCTGATGGCGCCGCTGACCCCCTTCATCACCGAACGGGTCTGGCAGGACCTGGTCGTGTCCGTCGACCCGGGCGCCCCGGAGTCGGTCCACCTGTCCTCCTGGCCGGAGGCAGACCTCTCGGCGATCGACCCCGAGCTGTCCAGGCAGATGGTCCTGGTCCGCCGCCTGGTCGAGCTGGGCCGCGCCACCCGCGCGGAGTCGGGCGTCAAGACCCGGCAGCCGCTCAGCCGTGCGCTGATCGCGGGCGCGGGCTTCGACACGCTCTCCCCCGAGCTGCACACCCAGATCACGGAGGAGCTGAACGTCGAGTCGCTCGCATCGCTGAGCGAGGTCGGCGGCTCCCTGGTCGACACGACCGCCAAGGCCAACTTCCGGGCGCTGGGCAAGCGGTTCGGCAAGCGGGTCCAGGACGTGGCGAAGGCCGTCGCGGCGGCGGACGCGGCCGCCCTCTCCCTCGCCCTGCGCGAGGGCACGGCCTCGGTCGAGGTCGACGGCGAGACCGTCACCCTCGCCCCCGACGAGGTGATCATCACCGAGACGCCCCGCGAGGGCTGGTCGGTCGCCTCCGACGCGGGTGCGACGGTGGCGCTCGACCTGGAGCTCACGGAGGAGCTGCGCCGCGCGGGCCTCGCCCGGGACGCCATCCGCCTGATCCAGGAGGCCCGCAAGAACAGCGGCCTCGACGTCGCCGACCGGATCGCCCTGCGCTGGACGGCCACCGACCCGGCGACGATCGCCGCGCTTACCGGCCACTCGGGGCTGATCGCCGACGAGGTCCTCGCCACGGACTTCGCCCAGGGCGAGGCGGACGACACGTACGGGACGCCGTTCACGGACGAGGGCCTGTCCCTGACGTTCCGCCTGCGCAAGCAGTAGCAAGGAGAACGACGAGGGCCCGCCTCCCCTGCCGGGGAGGCGGGCCCTCGTCGTCGTACCGCTGGACGGCATCAGGCGAAAGGGCGGGCCCCGGGTCAGAAACCCGGGGCCCGCCCTGAACGCTGCCGACTGCTACGCCGTACTACCTACCGGACGTCGGTGCGCCGGCTCAGTTGTCGTCCTCGTCGATCAGGAACCCGCGCATCGGCGAGGGCGCCTGACCCATCGGCGACGGGCCCTGCGGCCGCACCGGCGCCATCGGCTGGGTCATCGCCGGCGACATCTGCTGCTGGCCGCCGCCGTAGGACGGACCGGACTGGCCCGGCCCACCGCCCATCGACTGGTTGCCGCCGTAGGACGGCGCACTCGCGCCGGCCGGTGCCATCGAGGGCGCCGGGGACGGCGGCAGAGAGGCCGTCGCGGGCGTACGCGGCGGGGCGAGCGAGTCGTCCGCCTGGGTCTCCAGCTGACGCAGCTGCGACTCCAGGTACGACTTCAGTCGCGTCCGGTACTCGCGCTCGAAGCCGCGCAGGTCCTCGACCTTGCGCTCCAGCGTGGCGCGTGCGGACTCCAGGGAGCCCATCGCGACACGGTGCTTCTCCTGCGCGTCCCGCTCCAGGGCGTCGGCCTTGGCACGAGCGTCCCGCTCCAGGCCCTCGGCACGCGAACGCGCCTCGCCGACGATCTTGTTGGCCTCGGAACGGGCCTCGGCGATCGCCTGGTCGGCGGTCTGCTGGGCCAGCGACAGCACCCGGGCGGCGCTGTCGCCACCGGGGCCACCCTGGCCGGGCATGCCGGGGCCACCGGGGCCCTGCGGGCCGCCCATGGGGCCGCCCATCGGACCGGGACCCATCTGGCCCTGCATCGGACCCGGGCCCTGGCCCATCGGCCCGGGACCCTGACCCATCGGGCCGGGGCCCTGCGGGCCACCCTGTCCGCCGGGGCCGGCGGGCAGCTGCGGGGCACCGCTCGGCAGCTGGGGCGGGCCACCCATGGGGCCACCCATCTGCTGCTGCGGCGGGCCCGATATGCCGGCGGGCACCGGAGCGCCGGGACCTCGCATGCCCTGCTGGGGCATACCGCCCTGCTGCGGCATCCCACCCTGCTGGGGCATGCCGCCCTGCTGCGGTGGGTGCTGCCCGTGCTGCTGGTCCTGCGGGGGTTCCGGAGGCTTGCGCATGTTCTGCTGGTTCTGCGCGGCCGCACGCGTCGCCGCGGCCAGCTTGGCGCGCAGGTCCTCGTTCTCGCGCAGCAGGCGGGTCAGTTCGGCTTCGACCTCATCGAGGAAGGCATCGACCTCGTCCTCGTCATAGCCTTCTCGGAGGCGGACGGTCGTGAACTGCTTGTTCCGCACGTCCTCGGGGGTCAACGGCATCTCTTCACCTCAACGTTGTCGTCGGCATTCGGCAAGCCCGTATCTCTCTCATCGTTCACAGCCGGCTCACGATGTGGATCAGGATGTAGACGATGATCATCAGTACGAAGAAGGACAGGTCGAGCGCCACGCCCCCGAGACGCAGCGGCGGGATGAACCGCCGCAGAAGCTTCAACGGTGGATCGGTGACAGTGTAGGTGGCCTCCAGAACGACCACCATCGCCTTGCCGGGTTGCCACGAGCGGGCGAACTGGAAGACGTAGTCCATGACCAACCGGAAGATGAGCACGATGAGGAAGCACATCAGCGCGATGTAGACGACATCCAGGACCACGCTCATGACTGGTGCTTCCCTCTCCCCTGAACCATCTCTCGGAACCGTCCTCGGATCCGTGCTCTTGCTCTGTACCGGTGGTGCGTCTCAGCTCTGGTTGAAGAACCCGCCCTCTGCGATGCGGGCCTTGTCCTCCGCCGTGACATCGACGTTAGCAGGAGACAGCAGGAACACCTTCTGCGTCACCCGCTCGATACTGCCGTGAAGACCAAACACCAAACCAGCCGCAAAGTCGACAAGTCGCTTCGCATCTGTGTCATCCATCTCAGTGAGATTCATGATCACCGGAGTGCCCTCACGGAAGTGTTCCCCGATGGTACGGGCCTCGTTGTACGTCCGGGGGTGAAGCGTGGTGATGCGGTAGGGCTCTCGTTCGGACACGACCTTGGGCATGATGACCGGTGCGCTCTTTTCCAGGCTTGCGCGTTCTTGTGTGATGGACGCCACGGGCGCGATCCGCGCCGGGCGCCCGGATTCCGCCGCGAGCGAAGTGGCACGGGGCATCGGCTCGCGCTGCGCGGGCGGTTGCACGACTCGTACCTCTTCGTCCCTTTGGGGCTGATGTGAACCGTGCGACTGATGTGCCGGTTCGTGTCGCCGGTGGTCCCGCTCGGGCTCCGGGTCCAGTTCCGGTTCGAAGTCGTCGTCGGGGTCGAACCCCCGGCCGTCGTAACCATCGTCCTCCACGAGGCCGAGGTAGACCGCCATCTTGCGCATCGCGCCGGCCATGCTCTGAGTCCTCCGCTCTGTGGTGGATCGGCTGACGACTGCCAAGTGCCTGCGATCCACGAGGTCGTTGCGTCCGCCTTTCGGCGGTAATGACCATATTTTCTGCTGTGGTCCGACTTCTTGGCGACGTTACCCGAGCCTGGGGCGGACTCCGAGTACCGCAGTGCCGACGCGTACATGTGTCGCTCCGGCGGCCACGGCCTGTTCGAGGTCCGCACTCATGCCTGCGGAGACCATGTTCGCAGTCGGATGGGCTCGGCGCACGCAGGTCGACAAATCCATGAGGCGCTCGAACGCCGCCTGTTGGCGGCCCGCGTACTCGCCGGTGAGCGGGGCCACCGTCATCAGCCCGTCGAGCCGCAGCCCCTCGGCCCCCGCGACGAGGTCGGCCAACTCCTCGACCCCGGCGGGCGAGACGCCGCCGCGCTCACCGCGCTCGCTCTCCCCCGCGTCGAGCGCCACCTGGAGGAGGCAGCCCACCTCGCGGCCGGCCCGCACGGCCTCCTTCGACAGGGCCGTGACGAGCCGGGCCCGGTCGATGGACTGCACCACATCCGCGTACCCGACCACGGAACGCACCTTGTTGGTCTGCAACTGGCCGACGAAATGCCAGGAAAGCGGCAGATCCGCACAGGAGGCGGCCTTCGGTGCCGCGTCCTGGTCGCGGTTCTCGGCGACGTGCCGCACACCGAGTCCGGAGAGAATGCGCACATCGTCCGCCGGATAGGTCTTGGTGACCACGATGAGGGTGACCTCGTCGCGTGGGCGGCCGGCGGCCGCACAGGCGGCGCCGATACGCTCCTCCACTTTCGCCAGATTGGCGGCGATTTCGTGCTTACGGTCCGTCATGCCCCATCAGTCCAGCCAGACATAGCTCGCGAGCCGCCCGGTGGTGCGGTCGCGTCGGTACGAGAAGTGGTCCCGCGACTCCCGGGTGCACACCGGCGACCCCACCAGGTCGCGCACCCCCAGCCGTTCGAGCTGCGCGTGCACGCCCGCGGCCACGTCGACCGCCGGGGTGCCCCAGCTCGTCTCGGCGTGCGCGGCCGGCTCGGCGGCGGCCACCTCGGCCCGCATCTCCTCGGGCACCTCGTAGCACCGGCCGCACACGGCGGGTCCGGTACGGGCGACGATCCGGGCGGGGTCCGCGCCGAGTCCGGCCATCGCCCTTACGGCCGCGGGGACGACCCCGGCGACCAGGCCGGGGCGGCCCGCGTGGGCCGCGGCGGCCACACCGGCGACCGAATCGGCGAGCAGGACGGGCACGCAGTCGGCGGTGAGGACGGCGAGGGCGAGACCGCGTTCGGCGGTGACGACCGCGTCGACCCGCGGGACCGGGCCCTGACCCCAGGGACCGTCGACGACGGCGACGTCGGCGCCGTGCACCTGGTTCATCCAGACCACCCGGTCCGGGTCCACGCCCAGCGACTTGGCGGCCAGCTCCCGGTTGGCCGTGACGGCGCCGGGGTCGTCGCCCACCGCGCCGCCGAGATTGAGCTCCTCGTACGGAACGGCGCTCACTCCGCCCCACCGGTCGGTGAAGCCGAAGTGCGCGCCGTTCACGGTGGAGCGCTGTCCTATCACTTCAGGAAGTCCGGTACGTCCAGTTCCTCGGCCGCGCTGTCCGAGTAGGTCCGCGACGGCGGGACCGGCGGCGGGGAGACCTGCGGCAGGTCGGCGACCGGCTCGGGCGCGGGCGCCTGCTCCGGCTCCTCCTTCGGCTTGACGCTGCCGAGCGAACCGAAGGACGGACGGCTGTCGGTCTGCCGTGCCGGGGTGGGCTCCTCGCGCTTGGCCGAGGAGGAGCCGAGGACGTTGTCCCGCTTGGACGGCGGCTGGCCCCCGTCGAAGCCGGCCGCGATCACGGTGACCCGCACCTCGTCGCCGAGCGCGTCGTCGATGACCGCGCCGAAGATGATGTTGGCCTCGGGGTGGGCGGCCTCGCTGACCAGCTGGGCGGCCTCGTTGATCTCGAACAGGCCGAGGTCGGAACCGCCGGAGATGGAGAGCAGGACGCCGCGGGCGCCGTCGATGGACGCCTCCAGGAGCGGCGAGGAGATCGCCATCTCGGCGGCGGCCACCGCGCGGTCGTCGCCGCGGGCCGAGCCGATGCCCATGAGGGCGGAGCCGGCCTCGGACATGACCGACTTGACGTCGGCGAAGTCGAGGTTGATCAGGCCGGGCGTGGTGATCAGGTCGGTGATGCCCTGCACACCGGAGAGCAGCACCTGGTCGGCGGACTTGAACGCGTCGAGCACGCTGACCTGGCGGTCCGAGATGGACAGCAGCCGGTCGTTGGGGATGACGATGAGGGTGTCGACCTCTTCGCGGAGTTCGGCGATGCCGTCCTCGGCCTGGTTGGCCCGGCGCCGTCCCTCGAAGGTGAAGGGGCGGGTGACCACGCCGATGGTGAGGGCGCCCAGCGAGCGGGCGATGTTGGCCACGACGGGCGCGCCGCCGGTGCCGGTGCCGCCGCCTTCTCCGGCTGTCACGAAGACCATGTCGGCCCCCTTGAGGACCTCCTCGATCTCCTCGCGGTGGTCCTCGGCGGCCTTGCGGCCGACGGCCGGGTTGGCTCCGGCACCGAGTCCGCGGGTGAGTTCGCGGCCGACGTCGAGCTTGACGTCGGCGTCGCTCATCAACAGCGCCTGCGCGTCGGTGTTGATGGCGATGAACTCGACGCCCTTGAGACCGACCTCGATCATCCGGTTGATGGCATTGACACCACCGCCGCCGACACCGATGACTTTGATGACTGCGAGGTAGTTCTGCGGTGCTGCCACGTCGAAGGCCTCTCGCCTCGAGTTACGTGTCGCCCGGCCACCGAAGCACTGATGCCCCCGCGACCCGACGACTGATGCCGATTGGGACGGTCCGTAGTGCCGACCCGAACCCTAACGCTGAAGTTTAGGGTTACCAGTGTGTCTGTTCCTTGGAGTCTTCTGAACAGGACACTAAGTCGACAAGTGGCGCACGTTCAACGAACACGCCGAACCTCCCGTTTTTCTTTTCACCCTATGTGATCAGCCGTAGCGCTGCCCAGCCAGGGTGCTGGCCTGCACGGATACCCGTCAACTCGCCGATGACGCGGGGGCGGTGGGAACACTCACGTCGAAGTGGCGCGCCTTGGGCGTCGCTTTCATCAGCGCGGTGAGCGCACGGGCTTTGTCCGGACCCTGTTCGCCGCTCCCCCACGCCACGGTCCGCTCGCCGCTCAACTCCAGTGAGATGTCGTCGTAGGAACGGACCTTGACGAGGCGTGCGTCCCGGGCGACCGCGTCCGGGAGACGGCCCGCCACCCGCACCGCCTCCCGCACCAGGCGGTCGTCGCCGAAGCGGCGCAGACTCGGCCCGGCCGAACCGGAACGGTCGGGCTCCAATTCCAGTGCCGGCACGCCTTTGGGCGCTCGGGAAACCGTGGCGAATCGGACGCCTTCATCGTCCACTTCCACGAAGTTCTTACCCTTTTGGACAATCAGAACCGGGGTGCGCTCCGTCACTTTCAGTCCGATTCCGTGCGGCCAGGAACGCTCGACGTCGACCTCGTCAATGCGGGGCAATTTCCGGCGCAGTCGCGCCTCGACCGCCTCGGTGTCGACGGAGACCAGCGGTTCACCGACGGGCACGTCGGCGGCCTCGCGCACCTGCGCGGGGGTGAGAACCCGCGTTCCGGAGACCGACACACCGTCCACGCGGGTCCAGTTCGAGCCGTAGAGCACCCAGACGGCGCCGCCCGCGACAAGGGCGAGAGAGACGGTCGTGATGATGATCGTACGAAGACGAGGCGGGCCGAACCGGCGCGCGCGGGGCGGGCCGGACGACTCCTGCTGGGCTTCCCCGCGCTCGGCGGTGGTCGGTCCGGCCACGCTCCCTGCCTTCCGTCAGTCTTGGGGCCTGTCCAGCGGATCATGCCGCAGACGCGGGGTCCTAGCGGTGGGCACGGGCGGCGATCGCCTCGTACACCATGCCGACGAGCAGGTCGTCGGCGTCCCGGCGGCCGAACTCGGCGGCGGCGCGGGACATCTCGTACAGCCGGTGCGGGTCGGCCAGCACCGGCAGGACGTTCTGCTGGACCCACTCGGGCGTCAGTTCCGCGTCGTCGACCAGCAGTCCGCCGCCGGCCTTGACCACCGGCTGGGCGTTGAGCCGCTGTTCGCCGTTGCCGATGGGCAGCGGGACGTAGGCGGCCGGGAGCCCGACGGCGGAGAGTTCGGCGACGGTCATCGCGCCCGCGCGGCAGAGCATCATGTCGGCGGCGGCGTACGCGAGGTCCATCCGGTCCAGATAACTTACCGGGATGTACGGGGGCATCCCCGGCATCTGGTGGACCTGCGGCAGTTCGTTCTTGGGGCCGACCGCGTGCAGGATCTGGATGCCGGCCTGCTGGAGCCAGGGCGCGACCTGCTGGGTCACCTCGTTGAGGCGGCGGGCGCCCTGCGAGCCGCCGGTGACCAGCAGGGTCGGCAGGTTGGGGTCGAGCCCGAACGCCGCGCGGGCCCCGGGGCGGGCGGCGGCCCGGTCCAGGGTGGCGATGGAGCGGCGCAGCGGGATGCCGATGTAGCGGGCGTTGCGCAGTTTGCTGTCGGGGGTGGAGACGGCGACCTGGCTGGCATAGCGCGAGCCGATCTTGTTGGCCAGTCCGGGCCGGGCGTTGGCCTCGTGCACGACGATCGGCACGCCGAGCCGCTTGGCCGCGAGGTAGGCGGGCAGAGCGACGTAACCGCCGAAGCCGGCCACGGCGTCCGCCTTGGTGCGCTCAAGGATCTGCTCGGTCGCCTTGATCGTCCCGCGCAGCCGGCCCGGGACGGTGATCAGCTCCGGGGTGGGCTTGCGCGGCAGCGGTACGGCCGGGATCAGCGCCAGCTCGTAACCCCGCTCGGGCACCAGGCGGGTCTCCAGTCCGCGTTCCGTGCCCAGGGCCGTGATCCCCACGGTCGGATCCTGCCTGCGCAGGGCGTCCGCGAGGGCGAGCGCGGGCTCGATGTGGCCCGCGGTTCCTCCGCCGGCGAGTACGACATGCACCGAAATTCACCGCTCTCCGGACGAACGTGCCGCCGAGGCACGCCGTCGCATCGTGTTCCAACTCCGGGGGCTCCGCTTGGTTCCGGGACCCCTGGCCCCCCGCTTTCTACCAAAGCGAGGTTGCCGCAACGCAAGCGCCGCCCGCGCACCGGGTTCGTCACGCGCGAAGGCGATCAGCAGTCCGATGGCGAACATGGTCGGCAACAGGGCGGAACCGCCGTAGGAGAACAGCGGGAGCGGGACACCGGCGATCGGCAGCAGCCCGAGGACCGCACCGATGTTGATCACGGCCTGGGCCGTGATCCAGGTGGTCACGCCTCCCGCGGCATACCTCACGAACGGGTCCTCCGTGCGTCCGGCCACGCGGATACCCGCATAGCCTAGAGCCGCGAAGAGGGCGAGCACCGACAGCGTCCCCGCAAGGCCCAGTTCCTCACCGGTGACGGCGAAGATGAAGTCGGTGTGGGCCTCGGGGAGTTGGCCCCATTTCTCCACACTGGCACCGAGCCCGGAGCCGAACAGCCCGCCCGATGCAAGGGCGTAGATGCCGTGCACGGCCTGCCAGCAGGAGTCTCCGGGGCCCGGGTCGGTGGCACCGAGGCAGTTGAGCCGGGCCATGCGGTTGGGGCTGGTCTTGATGAGGATGAAGCCGAGCAGCGCGGCGATGGACAGCACGCCGGCGAAGAGCCGGGTGGGCGCGCCCGCCAGCCAGAGCAGCCCGAACAGGATCGCCGTCAGGATGATCGCCGTGCCCATGTCGCCGCCGATCATGATCAGCCCGAGCAGCATGAACGCGGCCGGGGCCAGCGGCACCAGCATGTGCTTCCACTGGGTCAGCAGCCTCTTGTCCTGCTTGCGGGCCAGCAGATCCGCACCCCAGAGCACCAGGGCCAGCTTGCCGAACTCGCTGGGCTGGATCTGGAAGGAGCCGCCGAGGGCGATCCAGTTCTGGTTGCCGTTGACCGCGACTCCTATCCCCGGCACCTGCACCAGGATCATCAGGAAGACGGCGCCGGCGAGGATCGGGTAGGCCAGCGCGCGGTGCAGCTTCACCGGCATCCGCATGGCGGCCACGAGGAGTCCGGCGCCGATCAGGGCGGCCAGGGCCTGCTTTCGGAAGAAGTACGAGCCGGGCAGCGACAGCTGGAGCGCGGTGACCTGGGAGGCCGAGTAGACCATCACCAGACCGAGCACGGTGATCAGCGCGCTCCCGCCGCAGATCAGGTAGTACGCGGTCAGCGGCCGGTCCCAGGCGCGGCGCAGGCGCAGGTACAGGCGGAGCACCGGGTTCTCGTGCTGCGGCCCCGGCGTCACGGGCCGCTTGACGGCCCGCTGTACGGGCGGACGTCCGGTACGGCTCTGGGGACTACCGGGCATCGCTGCCTCCGCTGTACGTCGGCATGGACCGTCCCACGCGTCCTCCCGAGGTCACCCGGCGCAGGAGGCGGCCGGGTCAGGCGCCGAGTTCGCGAACGGCCTCCGCGAACGCGTCGCCGCGCTTGTTGTAGTTGGTGAACATGTCCATGGAGGCACAGGCCGGGGCCAGCAGGACCGTGTCGCCGGGCCGGGCGAGTCGCTGGGCTTCCTGGACGGCCTGGAGCATCGCCCCAGTGTCGGTCCGGTCGAGGTCGACCACGGGTACTTCGGGGGCGTGTCGCGCCAGGGCTTCGCGGATCAGGGCGCGGTCCGCACCGATGAGGACCGCCCCGCGCAGCCGCTTGGCCGCGCCCGTGACCAGTTCGTCGAAGGTCGCGCCCTTGGCCAGCCCGCCGGCGATCCAGACGATCGACTCGTACGCCGCCAAGGACGCCTCGGCGGCGTGGGTGTTGGTGGCCTTGGAGTCGTCCACGTACGCGACCCCGTCGACGTCGGCGACGTGCGCGATGCGGTGGGCGTCCGGCGTGAAGGCCCGCAGCCCGTCCCGTACGGCCGCGGCGGAGACGCCGAAGGCGCGGGCGAGGCCGGCGGCGGCCAGGGCGTTGGCGATGTTGTGCGGGGCCGGCGGGTCGACGTCCGAGACCTCGGCCAGTTCCTGGGCGTTCTTCTGCCGGTCCTCGACGAAGGCGCGGTCCACCAGGATGCCGTCGACGACGCCGAGTTGGGAGGGGGCCGGGGAGCCGAGGGTGAAGCCGACGGCCCGGCAGCCCTCCTCGACGTCGGCCTCGCGGACCAGGTCCTCGGTCGCCTTTTCGGCGACGTTGTAGACGCAGGCGACGCGGTTGCCCTCGTAGATCCGGCCCTTGTCGGCGGCGTAGGCCTCCATGGAGCCGTGCCAGTCGAGGTGGTCGGGGGCGAGGTTGAGCACGACGGCCGAGTGGGCGCGCAGGGAGGGCGCCCAGTGGAGCTGGTAGCTGGACAGCTCCACGGCCAGGACGTCGTACTCCTCGTCGCCGGTGACCGCGTCCAGCAGGGAGACGCCGATGTTGCCGACGGCGGCGGTGCGCAGGCCGGCCGCCTTCAGGATCGACGCCAGCATCTGGACGGTGGTGGTCTTGCCGTTGGTGCCGGTGACCGCGAGCCAGGGGGCGGCCTCGGGGCGGCGCAGGCGCCAGGCCAGTTCGACGTCGCCCCAGACGGGGACGCCGGCCTCGTGGGCCGCGGTGAACAGCGGCTTGTCCGGCTTCCAGCCGGGCGCGGTGACGATCAGCTCGGTGCCCTCGGGCAGGGTCGCTCCGTCGCCGAGGCGCACGGTGACGCCGAGCGCCTCCAGCTCCGCCGCCTGCGCCCGCGCGCGCTCGTCGTCGCCGTCGTTGACGACGGTGACGCGCGCGCCGAGCCCGTGCAGGACCTTGGCGGCCGGGACGCCGGAGACACCGAGGCCGGCGACGGTGACGTGCTTGCCCTGGAAGTCGAAAGGCACCGAGGAGTCGGTCACTTGTCCGCTGCCCATCCCGCGTAGAAGAGGCCCAGTCCGACGATCACACAGATGCCCTGGATGATCCAGAAACGGACCACCACAAGGACCTCGGACCAGCCTTTGAGTTCGAAGTGGTGCTGGAGTGGCGCCATCCGGAAGACCCGCTTGCCGGTCAGCCGGAAGGAGCCGACCTGGATGACCACCGACATGGTGATCAGGACGAACAGGCCGCCGAGGATGGCCATCAGCAGCTCGGTGCGCGAGCAGATCGCCAGACCCGCGAGCACACCGCCGAGTGCGAGCGAACCGGTGTCGCCCATGAAGATCTTGGCCGGCGAGGTGTTCCACCACAGGAAGCCGAGGCAGGCGCCCATCAGCGCGGACGCGACCACGGCGAGGTCGAGGGGGTCTCTCACCTCGTAGCAGGCGCCCGGGTTGGTCAGGGTCAGCGCGTTGGCGCAGGACTCCTGGAACTGCCAGACGCCGATGAAGGTGTAGGCACCGAAGACCAGGACGGAGGCGCCGGTGGCCAGGCCGTCCAGGCCGTCGGTCAGGTTCACGCCGTTCGACATGGCGAGGATCATGAACAGCGCCCAGATGACGAACAGCACCGGGCCGATCGACCAGCCGAAGTCGGTGATGAACGACAGCTTGGTCGAGGCCGGGGTGTTGCCGCGGTTGTCCGCGAACTGCAGCGAGAGCACCGCGAAGCCGATGCCGACGATCAGCTGGCCGGCCATCTTCGCCTTGGCCCGCAGGCCCAGCGACCGCCTCTTGACGATCTTGATGTAGTCGTCGAGGAAGCCGACCAGGCCCATGCCCACCATCAGACCGAGCACCAGCAGACCCGAGAAGGTCGGTCCCGCGTCGGTGTCGGGGTCCAGGTAGCTGGTGATCACCTTGGCCAGGAAGTAGGCGGCGACCGTGGCGAGGATGAAGGCGATACCGCCCATCGTCGGCGTACCGCGCTTGCTGGCGTGCTCGCGCGGTCCGTCGTCGCGGATGTACTGGCCGTAGCCCTTGCGGGCCAGGAGCTTGATCAGCAGCGGGGTGCCGACCAGCGTCAGGAAGAGGCCGATGACGCCCGCGAACAGGATCTGCTTCATCATCGGGCGGCAACCTCACCCTCGGCGCCGGTCTCGAGCAGCGCCGCGGCGACACTCTCCAGCCCCACCGAACGGGACGCCTTCACGAGCACGACGTCCCCCGGGCGCAACTCGCTGCGCAACAGGTCGACCGCCGCCTGTGCGTCGGACACGTGCACCGACTCCTCACCCCACGAACCCTCGTTATATGCGCCCAGTTGCAGCCATTGGGCTTCCCTGCCCCCGACCGCGACGAGCTTGCTGACGTTGAGCCGGACGGCGAGCCGCCCGACCGCGTCGTGCTCGGCGAGCGCCTCGTCCCCGAGCTCGGCCATCTTGCCGAGCACCGCCCACGTACGGCGCCCCTTGCCGATGGCCACCAGCGCGCGCAGCGCGGCTTTCATGGACTCGGGGTTCGCGTTGTAGGCGTCGTTGACGACCGTCACGCCGTCCGGGCGCTCGGTGACCTCCATCCGCCAGCGGGAGAGGGAGTCCGCTTCGGAGAGCGCGGTGGCGATCTCGTCTGCGGACATGCCCAACTCGTGGGCGACGGCGGCCGCGGCGAGCGCGTTCGACACGTGGTGCTCACCGTACAGGCGCATGGTCACATCGCTTGCACCGGAGGGTGTGTGAAGCCTGAACGAAGGCTGTCCGGTGTCCGTGAGTCGCACGTTCTCGGCGCGAACGTCCGCTTCGTCGGACTCTCCGAAAAGGATCACCTTCGCCTTCGTTCGGGAGGCCATGGCCCGTACGAGGGGGTCGTCCGCGTTGAGGATCGCGGCACCGCCCTCCTCGGCCGGCGGCAGCGCCTCGACGAGTTCGCCCTTGGCCTGGGCGATCTGCTCCCGGCCGCCGAACTCGCCGATGTGCGCGGAGCCGACGTTGAGGACGAGGCCGACCTTCGGCGGGGTCAGCTCGCAGAGGTACCGGATGTGGCCGATGCCGCGGGCGCCCATCTCCAGGACGAGGAACCTGGTCTCCTCGGTGGCGGTGAGCGCGGTGAGCGGCAGCCCGATCTCGTTGTTGAGGGAGCCGGGCGTGAAGACCGTGGGCGCCTTGCGGCGCAGCACCTGGGCGATGAGGTCCTTGGTGCTGGTCTTGCCGGCGGACCCGGTGAGGGCGACGAGCGTGGTGCCGAGGCGGCGTACGACGTGCCGGGCGAGAGCGCCGAGGGCGGCCTGGACGTCGTCCACGACGATCGCGGGCACGCCGACGGGGCGGGAGCCGAGCACGGCCGCCGCCCCCGCCTCGACGACCGCGGCGGCGAAGTCGTGGCCGTCCACCCGTTCGCCGACGAAGGCGACGAAGAGGCTGCCCGGCCCCGCTTCCCGGGAGTCCCGGACGACGGGGCCGGTGACCTGCGCGGACGCGTCCGGTATGTCGTGCATCCGCCCGCCGACGACTTCTGCGATCTCGGCGAGAGAGAGGGTGATCACAAGTTCGTCCCCTGGATCATCTGGGTCATCGGGATCTCATCCCTGGGTCTTCTTGATGGCTTCGCGCAGCACCTGGCGGTCGTCGAAGGGACGGACCACCCCGGCGATGTCCTGGCCCTGCTCGTGGCCCTTGCCCGCCACCAGGACCGTGTCGCCGGGCTCGGCCCGGGCGACGGCGGCGGCGATGGCGGCGGCCCGGTCCTCGAAGACCTGGACCTCGCCGCGCTCGTGGGCGGGCACGGAGGCCGCGCCCTGGAGCATGGTGGCGAGGATCGCGAGGGGGTCCTCGGAGCGGGGGTTGTCGGAGGTCAGTACGGCCGTGTCGGCGAACCGGGCCACGGCGGCGCCCATCGGCTCGCGCTTGGTGGTGTCCCGGTCGCCGCCGCAGCCGAGCACCGCGTGCAGCTTGCCCTCGGTCACCTTGCGCAGGGCGCGCAGGACCGACTCGACGGCGTCGGTCTTGTGGGCGTAGTCGACCACCGCGAAGTACGCCTGGCCCTCGTCCACGCGCTCCAGGCGGCCGGGCACACCGGGCACCGCGGCGACGCCGTCGGCGGCGGTCTGCGGGTCCAGGCCCGCGGCGGCGAGGGCCACGATCGCGGCGAGGGTGTTCGCCACGTTGAACGGTCCGGCCAGCGGCGACTTGGCGGTGACGCGCTCGCCCTTGGGCCCGAGCACGGTGAACGTGGAGTCCAGCGGGCCGACCTCGACCTCGTCGGCGCGCCAGTCCGCGTCGGGGTGGCCCTCGGCGGAGTAGGTGACGACCGGGACGGTGGCCTCGTTCGCGAGGCGGCGCCCGTACTCGTCGTCCACGTTGACCACGCCGAGCTTGCTGCGTGCCGGCGTGAACAGCTGCGCCTTGGCCTGGAAGTAGTCCTCCATGCCGGAGTGGAACTCCATGTGCTCCGGGCTGAGGTTGGTGAAGACCGCGATGTCGAAGACGCAGGCGTCGACGCGGCCGAGCACCAGGGCGTGGCTGGAGACCTCCATGGCGACCGCCTCGGTGCCGCGCTCGCGCATCACCGCGAACAGGGCCTGGAGGTCGGTGGCCTCGGGCGTGGTGCGCTCGGACTTGATGCGCTCGTCGCCGATGCGCATCTCGACCGTGCCGATGAGCCCGGTGGACTTCGCCGTGCGCAGACCGCCCTCGACGAGGTAGGCGGTGGTGGTCTTGCCGGAGGTGCCGGTGATGCCGATCTGGAGCAGATCGCGGCCGGGGTGGCCGTAGATCGTGGCCGCCAGCTCCCCCATCCGCGCCCGCGGGTCGTCGACGACGAGCGCGGGCAGGCCGGCGGCGGCGACGCGCTCGGCGCCGGACGGGTCGGTCAGCACGGCGACGGCGCCGAGGCCCTCGGCCTGGGTGGCGAAGTCGGCGCCGTGCAGGCGGGCACCGGGCAGGGCGGCGTACAGGTCACCGGGGCGGACGGCGCGGGAGTCGTGGGTGATGCCCGTGACTCCGGCGGTGCTGTCCGGCGCGGTGACACCCAGCTGATCGGCGAGTTCCGCGAGGGGTGTGGCGGAGATCCGCACCGGCCGGGGCGGTCCCGGGTATGTCACGGGTTGGCCCTTCTGGGTGGTTTGGGACTGATCAGGGTGTGGCACGGCGGTGAGCGTACCGGGCGTACCGGCTTCCGGGCGAAGTGAGGGCTCGGGGCTGCTCTGGTTCCCGGGGTCGGGGGTGATCGTTGTCACGGGTGGTTCCTGGTGGCTCGGTACTGAATCGACGCTGGCTCGGTACTGGCCCGACGGGGGTCAGGGCTTGAAGGTGACCGGGAGTCTCGCGGGGGCGGCCCCGGTCGGGGGGACCTGAAGGGTCTTCAGGGCGAACTCCATGACCTGCTTGTAGATGGGTCCGCAGATCTGGCCGCCGAAGTAGCTGCCCTCGGTGGCGTTCTGGATGGCGCAGTAGACGGTGACGCGAGGTTTGTCGGAGGGGGCGAACCCGGCGAACGACGAGGTGTAGCCCCGGTACTTGCCGGTGTCCGGATCCACTCGGTTGGCCGTGCCGGTCTTGCCCGCCACGCGGTAGCCGGGGATGCGGGCCTTGGTGCCGGTGCCCTCCTCGTCGTCGACGACGGACTCCAGCATCTGCGAGAGGGTCTTCGCGGTCTTCGCGCTGATCACACGGCTCTTCTCGGGCTCCGGGGACGGTGCGAAGCGTCCGTCGGCGTCCTTGGTGCCGCGTACGAGCGTGGGTTCGACGCGGACTCCGCCGTTGGCGATGGTCGAGTACACGGAGGCCGCCTGGAGCGCGTTCAGGGAGACGCCCTGGCCGAAAGGGATCGTGTACTGCTGCGACGTCGACCACTGGTCGGGCGGCGCCAGGATGCCCTTGGTCTCGCCGGGGAAGCCGAGGCCGGTGTAGCCGCCGAGGCCGAACTTGCGCAGGTAGGAGTAGAGCACCTTGTTGGCCTCGGCCTGGGTCCTGCCCAGCTCGCCGGTGGCCATGATGGTGCCGATGTTGCTGGACTTGGCGAGCACGCCGTTGAGCGTGAGGTACCAGGTCGGGTGGTCGATGTCGTCCTTGAAGAGCCGGTCGCCGCGCTTGAGGCGGTTGGGGACGGTGATGTGGGTGCCGGGGGTGGCGGCCTCCTCCTCCAGTACGGCCGCCATCGACATCACCTTGGCGGTGGAACCGGGTTCGAAGGCGTCCTGGAGGGCGGCGTTGCCCAGCGCGTTCGGGTCGGCGTTCGCGAGGTCGCCCGGGTCGAAGCCCGGCGAGTTGGCCATGGCGAGGATCTCGCCGGTGGCGGTGTCCTGGACGATGACGTAGCCGCCGTCCGCCTTGGACTTCTCCACCTGCTCGCTGATGGCGTCCTGCGCGGCCCACTGGATGTCGCGGTCGATGGTCAGCTCGACGTCGCTGCCGGGCACGGCCGGTGTCTCGGTGGAGCCGGCGGTGGGGACCTGGCGGCCGCCGGACTGCGCGTAGCGGATCTTTCCGTCCTCGCCCGCCAGCGTCTTGTCCAGCTGCCGCTCCAGGCCGCCGCCGCCCTTGCCGTCGGCGCCGACCCAGCCCAGGACGCCGGCGGCCAGGTCGCCGCCCGGGTACACGCGCTTGCTGCTGGGGTCGGCGAAGACGCCCGCGAGGGCGTTGACCACGGACTCGTCCGTCTCCGCCTTCGTGGTGAGCGCGGACTTCAGGTCCTTGATCTGGTTCCAGACCTGCGGGGTCTGCCGCCGGGCGAGGCGGACGTAGCGCAGTTCCTTGTTCTCGGGGCGCAGCCGCTCGACCAGGTCCTCCTGCTCCTGGCCGAGGATGGGCGCGAGGAGCGCCGCCGCCTGCTCGGGCCCGTCGCCGACCTTCAGCTCCTCGCGGGTGAACATCGTGGGGTCGGCGGTGATGTCGTAGGAGTCCACGGTCGTCGCGAGGGCGACGCCGTTGCGGTCGGTGATGCCGCCGCGCTCGGCGGGCAGGGTGTGGACCACGTAGCGGTTCTGCTCGGCCTTGGCGGAGTAGGTGCCGGCGTCGACGGCCTGCACCTGGAGGAGCCGTACGGTGAAGGCGGCCAGCACGAGGGTCAGCGCGAGGCCGATCATCCTGAGCCGTGGTCGGGGGCTGCCGAGCCGGATGGTGCGGGGCGCGGCGG
>NZ_QHJH01000220.1 GCF_003947455.1 Streptomyces sp. WAC 04229
GGGGGGGGGGGGCCGCCCCCCGGCCCGCCGCCCGCCGCGGCACCCGTTTCCACGCCTGGGTCGAGGCACGCTTCGAACCGCTGACGCTCCCCCTGCTGGAACCCGGGGAACTGCCCGGCGACGACGCCGAGATCGCCGACGAGCAGGACCTGGAGTTCCTCAAGGAGGCCTTCGAGCGGACCGAGTACGCCCGCCGCACCCCCCATCGCGTCGAGGCGCCGTTCCAGCTCACGCTCGCCGGCCGGGTCGTGCGGGGCCGTATCGACGCCGTCTACAAGGAGGGCGACGGCACCACGGCGACGTACGAGATCGTCGACTGGAAGACGAGCCGGTCCCGCACCGCGGACCCGCTCCAGCTCGCGCTCTACCGCCTCGCCTGGGCCGAGCAGCAGCGCGTACCGCTGGAGGCGGTGACGGCCGCGTTCCTCTACGTACGCACCGGGGAGGTCGTCCGGCCCGACCGGCTGCCCGACCGCGCCGCGCTGGAGAACCTGCTGCTGGCCGAACCCGTCGGTGACGAACCGCACGATCGGGGTGTCCGTGCGGGCCGATAGGCTCGTGAGTATGAGCCACCCCGTTGACAATGCTGTCAGCGCTGTCCGTACGTACATCGAGCAGCACCGTGCCGCCTTCCTCGACGACCTCGTCGCCTGGCTGCGCATCCCGTCGGTGTCCGCGCAGCCCGACCACGCGACCGATGTGCGCCGCAGCGCCGACTGGCTCGCCGCCAAGCTGAAGGAGACCGGCTTCGGGACCGCCGAGGTCTGGCCCACCCCGGGCGCCCCGGCCGTCTTCGCCGAGTGGCCCTCCGAAGACCCCCAGGCACCGACGATCCTCGTCTACGGCCACCACGACGTGCAGCCCGCCGCCCGCGAGGACGGCTGGAGCAGTGATCCCTTCGAACCGGTCGTCCGCGAGAACCGCCTCTACGCGCGCGGGGCGGCGGACGACAAGGGGCAGGTGTTCTTCCACACACTCGGCGTCCGTGCCCACCTGGCCGCCACCGGCCGCACCACCCCCGCGGTCAACCTCAAGCTGCTCGTCGAGGGCGAGGAGGAGTCCGGCTCCCCGCACTTCCGCGCCCTGGTCGAGGAGCGCGCCGACCGGCTCGCCGCCGACGCGGTGATCGTCTCCGACACCGGCATGTGGTCCGAGGACACCCCGACGGTGTGCACCGGCATGCGCGGCCTAGCGGAATGCGAGATCCGGCTGCACGGCCCCGACCAGGACATCCACTCGGGCTCCTTCGGGGGCGCGGTCCCCAACCCCGCCACCGCGATCGCCCGCCTGGTTGCCGCCCTGCACGACGAGCACGCGCGCGTGACGATCCCCGGCTTCTACGACGGCGTGATCGAACTCACCGACGAGGAACGCGACCTCTTCGCCGAGCTGCCCTTCGACGAGCGGCGGTGGTTGGAGACGGCCAAGTCGTACGCCGCCCACGGCGAGGCCGGACACACCACACTGGAACGTGTCTGGGCCCGCCCCACCGCCGAGGTCAACGGCATCGGCGGCGGCTATCAGGGCCCGGGCAGCAAGACGATCATCCCGTCGTCCGCGATGGTGAAGCTCTCGTTCCGGCTGGTCGCGGGCCAGGAACCCGAGCACGTGGAGAAGGCCGTCCGCGCGTGGATCGCCGAGCAGGTGCCTGCCGGGATCAGCTGTGAGATCGACTTCGCCCCGGCCACCCGCCCGTGCCTGACCCCGCTCGACCACCCGGCGCTGCGGTCGGTGGCCCGCGCGATGGGCCTCGCCTTCGGGAAGCCGGTCCGCTACACGCGGGAGGGCGGCTCCGGACCCGCCGCCGATCTCCAGGAGGTGCTGGGCACCCCGGTGCTGTTCCTCGGCATCTCCGTCCCGTCCGACGGCTGGCACGCACCCGACGAGAAGGTGGAGCTGGACCTGCTGCTCAAGGGCGTGGAGACCGCCGCCCACCTGTGGGGCGACCTGGGGGAGCACTGGCGCCACGCACCCTGAGCGCCCCGCCGCCCCACGACCCGCCGAACCCGCCTGCCGAACCGAACCGCTCACCGGGGGAGTTGGAAGCACCCGTGACCACCTGGACCGACCGCACCGCCGACCGTCCCATCTCGCTCACCGCGCCGAGCGGCATCGACCGCGCCGCCCACCACCGCCTCGACGAGGCCTGGCTCGCGGCGGCGTGGAGCCACCCCTCGACGCGCTGCTTCGTGGTCTCCGGCGGCCAGGTCCTCATCGACGAGACGCCCGACGGGCGCACCGAGCTCGTCATGACCCCCTCCTTCGAGGCCCCGCTCACCGAGGCGCACCGCTACTTCCTGGGCACCGACGAGGACGGGGTCAGCTACTTCGCCCTCCAGAAGGACTCGCTGCCCGGTCGCATGGACCAGTCGGCGCGCCCGGCGGGCCTGCGGGAGGCGGGCCTGCTCCTGGCCCCCCGTGACGCGGGCCTGATGGTCCACGCGGTCGCCCTGGAGAATTGGCAGCGTTTGCACCGTTTCTGCTCCCGGTGCGGCGAGCGCACGGTCATCGCCGCGGCCGGCCACATCCGCCGCTGCCCCGCCTGCGGTGCCGAGCACTACCCGCGCACCGACCCCGCCGTGATCATGGCCGTCACCGACGACGACGACCGCATACTGCTCGGCCGCCAGGTCCACTGGCCCGAGGGCCGTTTCTCCACGCTCGCCGGCTTCGTGGAGCCCGGCGAGTCCATCGAGCAGTCGGTGCGCCGCGAGGTCCAGGAGGAGGCCGGGGTCACCGTCGGCCCCGTCGAGTACGTCGCCAGCCAGCCCTGGCCCTTCCCGTCCAGCCTGATGCTCGGCTTCATGGCCCGCGCCACGTCGACCGAGATCGAGGTCGACGGCGACGAGATCCACGAGGCGCGCTGGTTCTCCCGCGACGAACTGGGTGCCGCCTTCGAGTCGGGCGAGGTGCTGCCGCCCTACGGGATCTCGATCGCGGCCCGCCTCATCGAGCTCTGGTACGGCAGGCCACTGCCGACGCGCGCGGCGTTCTGAGGGCGGCCGACGGCCCGGACCGGGCGGTGTGGAGCGGTCGACGCCACCCTCGGCTGGTCGTGGGCCGCCCCGATCGCCGCGCTGGTGGTCACGGCCGTCGCGCTCAAGAAAGGGCGCGACGCCCGGCAGGAGTCGTGATGCTGCGCACCCTCGGCGGCGTCGGCCCGGCGCACGAAGCGCCGCAGCCCCCGACCGGCACGAGGCCGGATCGGGGGCTGCGCCAGGCGGAGGTCAGGCGCCCAGCGCCTGCTTCACCTGGGCGAGGCTCGGGTTCGTCATGACGACCTCGGTGCCACCGTTGGTGGGAATCACCTGAACCGTGGGGACCGTCTGGTTTCCGCCATTGGCCTTCTCCACGAAGGCCGCGGAGTCCGGGTCGTGCTCGATGTTGATCTCGGTGTACGCGATGCCCTCGCGGTCCATCTGGCTCTTCAGCCGACGGCAGTAGCCGCACCACGTGGTGCTGTACATCGTCACAGTGCCCGGCATGTCTCTCGCGCTCCTTCGGCGACTCGGGGATCCGGCGGCTCGGGGATGAGGTCGCAGGAGGTGAACGTCTGCGACGGCGCCACCATTCCCGCCCCGTGAGGCCGCCACATCGGCATTGATGCGACTATCGGAGCGTGCCTGTGGACAACCGGCTCACCCGTCTCGCGAGACCTGGCAGCATGGCGGTGTGACAGCAGCAACGCACTCCACCCTCTTCCCGCAGGTACCGGACTCGGCCGACGCGGTGCTCGAAGGGCTCGACCCCGAGCAGCGCGAGGTGGCGACCGCCCTGCGCGGACCGGTGTGCGTGCTGGCGGGCGCCGGCACGGGCAAGACCCGGGCGATCACCCACCGCATCGCGTACGGGGTGCGCGCCGGGATCCTCCAGCCCACCAGCGTGCTCGCCGTCACCTTCACCAACCGCGCCGCGGGGGAGATGCGGGGCCGGCTGCGCCAGCTCGGCGCCTCCGGTGTCCAGGCCCGCACGTTCCACTCGGCGGCGCTGCGCCAGCTCCAGTACTTCTGGCCGAAAGCAATCGGCGGCTCCCTGCCCAGGCTCGTCGACCGCAAGATCCAGCTCGTCGCCGACGCGGCCGCCGCCTGCCGCATCCGCCTCGACCGAGGTGAGCTGCGCGACGCCACCGCGGAGATCGAGTGGTCCAAGGTCACCCAGACCGTCCCCGCCGACTACGCCGCCGCGGCAGCCAAGGCCGGTCGCGAGACCCCCCGCGACCCGGCGGAGATCGCCCAGCTCTACGCCGCCTACGAGGACCTCAAGCGCGGTCGCGGAGTCATCGACTTCGAGGACGTGCTGCTGCTGACGGTGGCCGTCCTGCAGGACCGCCACGACGTCGCCGACCAGGTCCGCGCCCAGTACCAGCACTTCGTGGTGGACGAGTACCAGGACGTCAGCCCGCTCCAGCAGCGCCTGCTGGAGCTGTGGCTCGGCGACCGCGACGACCTGTGCGTGGTCGGCGACGCCAGCCAGACGATCTATTCGTTCACGGGAGCAACGCCCGACCACTTGCTCGACTTCCGCGTCCGCCACCCCGGCGCCACCGTCGTCAAGCTGGTCCGCGACTACCGCTCCACCCCCCAGGTGGTCCACCTCGCCAACGGGCTGCTGGCCCAGGCCCGGGGGCGGGCCGCCGACCACCGGTTGGAACTGGTCTCCCAGCGACCGGTCGGCCCCGAGCCCGCCTACACCGAGTACCCGGACGAGCCGGCCGAGGCCGAGGGCGCGGCCCGCCGCATCCGCGAACTCGTCGACGCGGGCGTTCCCGCCGCCGAGATCGCGGTCCTGTTCCGGACCAACTCCCAGTCGGAGACCTACGAACAGGCTCTCGCCGACGCCGGTGTCCCGTACCAGTTGCGGGGCGCGGAGCGCTTCTTCGACCGCCCTGAAGTGCGCAAGGCCCACAGCGCCCTGCGGGCGGCGGCCCGCTTCGGCGGCAACGACTCCCTCCTGGACGACGTCGTCGACCTGCCCTCGCAGGTGCGCGCGGTGCTGTCGGGGGAGGGCTGGACCTCGGAGCCTCCGGCCGGGTCGGGCGCCGTCCGGGAGCGCTGGGAGTCGCTGGCCGCCCTGGTCGGGCTCGCCCAGGACTTCGCCGCCGCGCGAGCCGGCGTCACGTTGAGCGACCTGGTCGTGGAACTCGACGAGCGGGCGGGCGCCCAGCACGCCCCCACGGTGCAGGGCGTCACCCTCGCCTCCCTGCACTCGGCCAAGGGCCTGGAGTGGGACGTCGTCTTCCTGGTGGGCGTCGCCGAGGGAATGATGCCGATCACCTACGCAAAGACCGACGAGCAGATCGAGGAGGAGCGCCGCCTGCTCTACGTCGGTGTCACCCGCGCGCGCGAACGCCTGCACCTCTCCTGGGCGCTCGCCCGCTCGCCCGGCGGCAGGCCGAGCCGTCGGCCCAGCCGCTTCCTCAAGGGCCTGCGGCCCGGGTCCGGCGCGGCGGGCGGTCAGGCAGCGGCGGGCGGCGCCGGAGGAGTCGAGCGCGGACGCGGAGGCGTCGGCGTCGCGGCCCCCGCCCCGAGACGGACCCCGCGGACGCCGGCCCGCTGCCGGGTCTGCGGGCGCACGCTCACCGACGCCGGCGAGATGAAACTGATGCGCTGCGAGGACTGCCCGTCCGACATGGACGAGGGCGTCTACGAGCGGCTGCGCGAGTGGCGGGCGGTCCAGGCGGGGCGCAGCGGGCAGCCCGCGTTCTGCGTCTTCACCGACAAGACACTGATGGCGATCGCCGAGTCCGTCCCCGAGGACGAGCGGGAACTGGCCCGGATCCCGGGGGTCGGAGCGCGCAAGCTCAACCGCTACGGAGCCGACGTCCTGGCCATCTGCGCAGGTCAAGAGGGAGTGGGGCTGGACGAGGGCGACTGATACAAACTCGTCGAGAAAATAGTTTGCGCATGCCCCGGGAATCCCCATAGGTTCTTGGTCACGGGAACAGCGGCCTTCCCGAAGGCCCTGACTCCGTGTTGTACTTGCACATACACGGACTGGTTCATGCCAGTCCCCCGAGACGCCGAGAGGAGGCGAGTCCAGTGATCAGCATCAAGACCAGCAGCAACGCCGGCTTCACCGCCAAAATGACCGATCGCTCGGCCGTCTCCCTGTGCATCCTCGGCGCCTCGAACCCGGGCACCGGTCTGTCCGGCATCCGTGCCGTGCGTCCGGCCGCCTCCTCCGTTGCCCCCGCGGGCCTTCCCGTCCGTGAGCGCAATGAGCGACCGACCAAGGCACTGGAAGCAGCTGTAACGGCACAGGCGCAGGCCTATGCCTTTACCGCGACCGGTGCCGGATTCCGGAAGCAGACGACGCAGCACCACCTGATGTGGGCCTTCCGTGGGCCAGAACCCTGGAGTGATCCAGCCTGATCGTCGATCAGGCCGGCGCCTTCAGGGCCGCGGAACCCCACCCGGGATCCGCGGCCCTTCTGTTTGTCCCCGAACGGACGACAGCACGAAGGAGCCTCGGGACAAGAAAAGAACCCGGTACCAAGCCGCCAACCGGCCAACCGGCCGGAACGACCAGACGAGGAAGACCACCCGTGCAACTCGAAGCGCACGCCCCGTCCGTACCGCCGTCCGACACGATCCCCAAGCCCTGTTCCACGGAGGACTCCACCTTGACCCCGCTCACCGCGCTCACCGCGCTCGACGACGCCATCGAGAACCTCGGCGTGCCCGTCCCCTGCCGTTCCTACGACCCGGAGGTCTTCTTCGCCGAGTCGCCGGCGGACGTCGAGTACGCCAAGTCCCTCTGCCGCACCTGCCCGTTGATCGAGGCCTGCCTCGCCGGTGCCAAGGAGCGGCGTGAGCCCTGGGGCGTCTGGGGTGGCGAGCTGTTCGTCCAGGGTGTCGTCGTCGCCCGGAAGCGGCCCCGTGGCCGCCCGCGCAAGAACCCGGTTTCGGCATGAACATCACCGGAACGATCGATCGCCCCCTCACGTACGACCCCCAGAAGCAGGCCCCGATGAAGCCGTCTCCCCACGACACCGCAGGCTCCGCGCCTGAAGACTTCACCACCACCGGCGCGAAGGACTCGCGTCAGAACAGGACCCGCGAAATGCAACTCATCCCAGAAGCCCTGGCCCGTGCGCATATGCACGACCGCCTGGTCGAGGCGGAGCAGGAGCGCCGGGCGATGCGCCTGGCTACCGCCCGCCGCATGCAGCGCCGAGCGGAGCGCGCCTCGATGCGTGCCCGGCGTGCGCTCGCCATGGCGGTCATGCAGTAACCGACACACCTGAAGCGGTGGTCTCCCGGCCCGGGAGACGAAGCTCTGCCCGTGGGGGCCGGTCCGTCCGAACGGACCGGCCCCCACGGTCCGTTCGGCGCGGGCGGCTCAGGCCTCCGCCGCCTTCTCCCCCTCGTACTTCTCGTACTCCTCGTACGCGTCCTCGACGGCCGCGGCTTCCTCTTCGTCCGTCTCCTCCTCGGGGACGAAGCCCACCAGCCAGTCGGCCAGCTCGTCACGGAGCCGGACCGTCGCTCCCAGCTGGCACAGCACCCCGATCGTGCTCAAGGTCACTCGATGGATCAGGAGGTAGGACGGCGGCAGATTCAGCTGCTTGGCCAGCTGGTAGGCGGGGGAGCGGGGGTCGCCGATGCGGGCCGCCTGGCTCCGCATCCAGCCGCGGGTGAAGGTGAACTCGTCGACCCGGGCCGGCTCGATGATCGGCAGGAGATAGTCCAGGACGGCGTCGGGGTCCAGCTCTATCGACTCCCTGACGAACCCCTCCGCACAGAGCATCTCGTAGACGGCCTCCGCCTCGCCGTCCAGCGTCATCCGCAGGGCATCCCCGATGGGCTCGGGCAGACCGCCCGGGAGCCGGTCGACGGTGCCGAAGTCCAGGACGCCCAGGCGCCAGTCGTCCTCGCCGTCCGGGCCACCGGGCAGCAGGCGGAAGTTGCCCGGATGCGGGTCGGCGTGCAGAAGCCCGGTGCGCGCCGGGCCGGAGAAGAGGAAATGGGCCAGCAACTGGCCGGCGCGGTCGCGCTGCTCCTGCGTGCCGTCCGAGATGATCTCCGACATCGGGATGCCGTCGATCCACTCGGTGATCAGTACCTGGTCGCACTGGTGGACCACGTCCGGCACCAGGATGTCCGGGTCGTCCGCGAACTCCTCGGCGTGGATCCGCTGGGCCTGCGCCTCCAGGTCGTAGTCCAGCTCCTCCGAGACCCGGTCCTTCAGCTCTGTGATCAGCGGCTTGACGTCCATGCCGGGGACCAGCGGGCCCAGCAGGCGGGCGAAGCGGCTGAGCTGGTTGAGGTCCGACAGCAGAGCCTCGCCCGCTCCCGGGTACTGCACCTTGACCGCCACCTCGCGGCCGTCGTGCCACACCCCCCGGTGCACCTGGCCGATCGAGGCGGCCGCGGAGGGCTTGTCCTCGAACTCCAGGAACAGGTCCTGCCAGCTCTCCCCGAGGCGCTCCGCGAGCACGGCGTGCACGGTGCGCGTCGGCATGGGCGGTGCCGCTTCCTGGAGTTTGGTCAGCGCCGCCCGGTAGGGCCCGGCGACCTCCTCGGGCAGCGCCGACTCGAAGACGGACAGCGCCTGCCCGAACTTCATCGCCCCGCCCTTCAGCTCGCCCAGCACCTTGAACAACTGCTCTGCGGTGCGCTGCTGCAACTGCTGGCCGACGAGCTCCGCCGACTCGCCCACGATCCGCTTGCCGAGCCCCCAGGTCGCCCGCCCGGCGAAGCCGAGCGGGAGCGCGGCGAGCTTGGCGGTCCGGGTGACCGCCTTGCGGGGAAGATCAGACATGAGCCCTCCAAGTCGCAGCCGGCCGCGCGGGTTCCGCCTCACGGCGTACTCCTGCTGACGGCCCTTGCCCCGCCATTGTCGCGCGCCACTCCCCGTCCTCGGCGATGTGTTCCTCCTTACCCTTCCCCGCCGCTCCGCACGGGCACTCGGGGTGGGCCCGGACCGGACGGGACTGCCAGCGCAGACCGGGCAGCGAGACCTCCCAGCGGACGCCAGTGCTCGACGGGCTCCCGCCGTCCAGGAAGGCGAGCGCGTGGGCCGCCGCGAGTCCGGCGACGGTCGCCGCGAGGGTGAGGTCGCACGGCCGTACCTCGGGCCGGCGGCCGGAACGCCACTGGGCCACCAGGCGGGGCCAGGCCGGGTCCCGGTCGGTGCGCTCCGCGTGCAGACAGCCCGCGCACCCGGTCTCGCCGGGCAGGACCAGGGGGCCGACGACACCCGTTCCCTCCACGACCCCGGCATACAGGTGGGGTGTGCCGGAAGCCATGAGGGACTCGGCCGCGACGGGATCGGGCGTGTGCACCGCGACATCGTCGCGTGGGGTGACGATCACCAGGGAGAAGCCCGCGGTGTCGGCCTCGGACGGCGTCGCTGGACCGCGTCGCGGCGGCCGGTCGGGGGCGGCCCGGCGCACCACCCGACGGGCGGCCTCGTCCCGCCGGTCGCCGACGGAGTCGGCGGGCAGCCCGCCCGGGGCGACGTCCCACGGCTCGACCCGTCCGCCGTCGCGGACGTCGACATCGCCGATCCCCGCCCCCGAGAGCAGGCCGGCGAGCACCGCGCCCACCCGTCCCGCACCTCTCACGCTCAGCCGCAGGGCACGGCGGGCCGCCAGGTGTCTGATCGCGTCCCCCGGTTCGGAGGTGGTCAGGGACAGGGAGGCCAGGTCGGGGCTGAGCCGGTCGAGGACCTCCTTCCTCTCCCGCAGGGCGTCGGCCGCCGGTCCGCCGCCCGTGGCGTCCTCCAGCAGCCCGGCCCGCGCCAGTCGCTCCACCACCCGGTCGACATGCCCCTCCGGCAGGTCCATGCGGTGCCCCTCCTCACGCAGGAGCTTCGGCCCGCGGGTGCCGTTGACCAGTTCGAGGAAGCTGCCCGTCGCCGTGTCCACCGGGGCGAGCGTCAGCGCGTGCGCCGGTGTCATCCCGAACTGCACGGTGTTCAGATCGCGCCAGCCGCGCCGGAGCGCGGGCTTCACCATCGGATGCATTCCGGATCCCCCGTGATCTTCGAATGTGCGGGCATGCGGTCGGTCGTGAATCCGCCGACGAGTGCCAGCATGCCCGGCCGCGAGAACGGGCGGCGAAAGTTGTCCACAGGCGGCGGGTATGCGTCGTACAAGTCCGACGATCGTCTCGGCGTACGACTCGGCCGTCCGTCGCAGTCCGCTCGAAGGGGGGGGCGGCGGATCGGCACCGAACCGTCCCGGAGCCGGGACTTCCCCGTGTGCAGCGGGTAACGTCGTGGCGTGTCCGCCGACCCACTGCACCGTGCCGGGGCGCCCCAGCGCACGCCCACGAATCCGCCGCCGAACGGCTCGGGGACGAGCGCGATCGAGGTCCGCAGGAGCACCCGGCGCCGCCGGACGGTCTCCGCGTACCGCGAAGGCGATCGCACCGTCGTGCTGATCCCCGCCCGGATGTCCGAGGCGGAGGAGCAACGCTGGGTGGGCGTGATGCTGGACAAGCTGGCCGCCCAGGAGAGCAAGCGGGTCCTCGGCGACGCCGAGCTGGCCGAGCGCGCGCGGCGGCTGTCGGGCCAGTACTTCCAGGGGCGGGCCCGGCCCACCTCGGTCCGCTGGGTCACCAACCAGAACACCCGCTGGGGCTCCTGCACCCCCTCCGAGGGAAGCATCCGGTTGTCACACCGCCTCCAGGGCATGCCCGAGTACGTCGTCGACTACGTCCTGCTCCACGAACTGGCGCACCTGCTCGTCCCCGGCCACGGGCCCCGGTTCTGGCGGCTGCTGGAGGCGTATCCCCGCACCGAGCGGGCGCGGGGCTACCTGGAGGGCGTGGTCGCCGCGGAGCGGCTGCCGCACGTACCCGGCGCGCGCAACGAGTAGCCGGACCCCCGGGCGGGCCTCCGACACGGCGGCGCACGGGTTTCGTACCGGGTCTGTACCGACTTCCTCCGGTGTCGGGCTTTGCCGTTAGCCTGTCGCGACGCACTCGCATTCGGATGGGGGACGGTCGACACGCATGGCCAGGGAATTTCAACGCGGCCACAAGGCCAGGATCAGTGACCTCACCGCGGGCACGGATCTGTACGTAGGCGTGCAGATCTCCGGCCCCGGACTGAGCTTCGACATCAGCTGCTTCGGTCTCGACGCCGAGGAGCGGTTGTCGGACGACCGATACTTCGTGTTCTTCAACCAACCGAAGACCCCCGAGGAGTCCATCCAGCTCCTGGGTGCGCAGGCGGGCGACACGGAGTCCTTCCGGGTCACCCTCGACAAGATTCCGGCGGGCATCCAGAAGCTGTCCTTCACGGCGACGATCGACGGCGCGGGACAGATGTCGCAGGTGGGGCCCGGTTACATCCGCATCGTCGCGGGCGGCGAGGAGGTGGCCCGGTACCCGTTCAACGGCTCCGAGTTCTCCACCGAGCGCGCGGTGATGCTCGGCGACTTCTATCTGAAGGACGTGTGGCGCTTCGCTGCCGTCGGCCAGGGCTTCGACGGCGGGCTGGACGCGCTGCTGCGCAACTTCGGCGGCGAGGTGGCCGAGGAGGAGGCGCCCGAGCCGCAGGCGCAGCAGTCGCAGACCGGCGCCGCCCCCGGCTTCGCGCCCCCCGCCC
>NZ_QHJH01000221.1 GCF_003947455.1 Streptomyces sp. WAC 04229
TGCCGGTCCTGGTGGGCATCGCGGTTAAGATCGAGACGAGCGACGACGACCCGTCGCTCGTCTCGATCTTCACCGCGATGCCCACCAGGACCGGCACGGCGGCCAGGACGCCCAGCAGGGCGAGGGTGCGCCAGCGCCGGAAGGTGATCAGCAGTTCGCTGCGCAGCAGCCCGAGGGACCACAGCGGATTCGGTGTGCGAACCTCGCTCACGCCCGCACCCGCACCCGGCGTCTGGGCCCGCGCCACCGGCACGTTCCCCGTCTCAGCCCGCGACGTCTCAGCCCGCGACATCGAATCCCTCTCCGGTCAGGGCCACGAACGCGTCCTCCAGGGAGGCCCGTTCCAGCGCGAAGCCGCGGACCCGGACGTGGGCCGCGACCAGGGCCGCGTTGACCTCGGCCAGGTCGCGGTCCGGGGGCTCGGCCGTCACCCGGTCCTCGGCGACGACCACGTCCCCGGCGCCCTGCTCCTTCAGCACCCGGGCCGCGTCGCCCGCGTCCGGCGTGGTCACCACCAGCCGGCCGCGCGCCCCGGCCGACAGGTCGGCCACCGCGCCCTGGGTGATCAGGCGTCCCTGGGCCATCACGGCGGCGTGCGTGCAGACCTGCTCGATCTCGTCCAGCAGGTGGGAGGAGAGGAAGACGGTGGTGCCGTCGGAGGCGAGTTCGCGGACCAGCGCGCGGATCTCGCGCATGCCCTGGGGGTCGAGCCCGTTGGTCGGCTCGTCCAGGACCAGCAGGCGGCGCGGCTGGAGCAGCGCGGCGGCGAGGCCGAGCCGCTGCTTCATGCCCAGCGAGTACGCCTTCGCCTTCTTGCCGGAGGCGGCCGCGAGGCCCACCCGGTCCAGCGCCGCCGCGACGCGCTCGCGCCGGGTGCGCGGGTCGGCGGCCGGGTCGGCGGCGTCGTAGCGCAGGAGGTTGTCGCGGCCGGAGAGGAAGCCGTACAGGGCCGGGCCCTCGATGAGGGCGCCGACCCCGGGCAGTACGGTGCGGGCCGCGCGCGGCATGGGCCGGCCGAGGACCCGGGCGCTGCCCGAGGTCGGTTCGATCAGGCCCATCAGCATGCGGACGGTGGTGGTCTTGCCGGAACCGTTGGGGCCGAGGAAGCCGAAGACGCTGCCCGCCGGGACGGTCAGGTCGAGACCGTCGACGGCGAGCTGTCCGCCGCGGTAGCGCTTGGTGAGTCCGCGGGTGGAGATGACGGCGTCGTCCGCCCGCTCCGGCTCCGCGACGGGCGGTTCGGCCATCGGCTTCCTCTCCTGTGCCTCTTGTCGTACGGATTGTCGTACGGAAAGGCCGCTCCGTTACTTCGCGGCGTTCGCGGCCTTCACCAGCGCGTCCTTGGTGACCGCACCGGCGTAGACCGTGCCGTCCTCGGTGATCAGGGCGTTGACCAGGCGGGTCTTGAAGACCGTGCCCGAGCCGAAGTCGCCCTTGACCTGGTCGCCGAGGGAGCCGAGGAAGCCGCCGAGGTCGCCGCCGCCCGCGGCGCCCGTGGGCAGGCCCTGGCCACCGGTGTCGAACGCGGCGATCGAGTTCCAGCCCTCGCCGATGACCTTCAGGCCGTCCAGCTCCCTGGCGAGGTCGCCCTCGGCCTTGCGCCCGTGCTCCGGGGCCTTGGCGGCCTTCTCGTCGGCCTCGGTCACCTTCGCGCCCTCGGGCGGGGTGAAGTCGAACGTCGACGCGTCCGGCTTCGCGAAGCTGACCTTGGTGAAGCCCGCGTCCACGACGGCGGCGCCGCCGCTCGCCGGGGTCAGCGTGAACTTCAGCGGGGTGCCGGTCTCGGCGTCCACGGCGACGGTGATCGCACCGACCGTGGAACCCTTCTGCCTGGGCTCGACGACGAGCCGGTACGCGTCGCGGCCGGCCACCTGGGCGGTGCCGCCGACCTTCACGGACGTGGTGTCGTCGATCGCCTTGAGCGCCTGGTCGGCGAAGTCCTTCGGGGTGGCCGGCACGTCCTTCTCCGGCCGCTCCGCGCCGTCGGACGTGGAGTGGTAGACCTCGTTGGACTTGCTGTCGTAGCCCCAGACGTCCTTGCCGTCGCGGATGAGGCTGTACTCGGCGGCGTCCTCCAGCAGGGACACCTTCTGCCGGTCGGGGCCGTCGGCCGCGACGCGCAGGGTGTGGGAGCCGGAGACCAGCTGGGTGAGCTTGGCCGAGGGGTCGGCGGACGAACCGCCGTCCTTCCCGTCCCCGCCCGGACCGCCGGACATTCCGGACATCAGGCCGCTCTCCAGGCCGCCGAGGTCCGGCAGGCCCAGGTCGGTGCTGATCCGGACCGTGCCGGAGAGCTGCTGGACGTCCGACTCGGCGATCTTCTGGACGAGTTCCTCCGCCGTGACCTTCGGCAGGTCGGGGTCTCCGGAGTCGGCGAGAGCGGGGACCAGCCCGATCGTCGCGGCGGCCACCCCCACCACCGCGACCGGGACGACGTACCGCGCGGCCCTGCGCCGTCGGGTGCTCAGCTCCTCGCCCGCCCCGGGGGTCGTGTTGTCGTCGGAATCGATCGGTGCCATCTGTGCCCTACCTCCGTCGTCGGCGGCGGCTGTCTCGCGACCTCGCACTCGTTCACCCGTGAGCCGCCATTCTCACCCGAATCGGTGAGGATTGGTGTTTCCGTGGTGTCCATCTGACCAAATCACCGGAGCGCAATCGTCAGACCGCGGGCTCAACTCCACGTACTCCTGCGGGATGACACCGGAGGGCGGTTCCTCCCCCGCCCCGTAGGGGGCGGGTACGCCGCCCACCCGACGGAGTGAACCCGCCCGTGGCGCCGCGCGCGGGCGGGGCGGGGTTCAGCCGGCCCGGTGCACCACGGCGTCGCACAGTTCCACCAGCGCGGCCTTCGCCTCGCACTCCCGCAGCGGAGCCAGGGCCGCGCGGGCTTCCCTGGCGTAGCGGACGGTGTCCCGCCGGGCGTGCTCCAGCGCGGGGTGGGCGCGCAGCAGGCGCAGCGCCTCGGCGTGCCGGGCGTCGTCGCTCAGGTCGGAGTCGAGCAGCTCGCTCAGCGCGACGTCCTCGGCGAGGCCCAGCCGGGCCGCGCGCTCGCGCAGCCGGAGCACCGGCAGGGTGGGGATGCCCTCGCGCAGGTCCGTGCCGGGTGTCTTGCCCGACTCGTGGGAGTCGGAGGCGATGTCCAGGACGTCGTCCGCGAGCTGGAAGGCGACGCCGAGCCGCTCGCCGTACTGGGTCAGTACGTCCACCACCGACTCGTCGGCGCCCGACATCATCGCGCCGAACCGGCAGGAGACGGCCACCAGCGAGCCGGTCTTGCCGCCCAGCACGTCCAGGTAGTGGTCGACGGGGTCCCGGCCGTCCTGCGGCCCGGCCGTCTCCAGGATCTGGCCGGTGACCAGCCGCTCGAACGCGAGGGCCTGCACGCGGACCGCCTCGGGCCCGAGGTCGGCGAGGATCTGGGAGGCGCGGGCGAACAGGAAGTCGCCGGTCAGGACCGCGACCGAGTTGTCCCAGCGGACATTGGCGCTGGCGACCCCGCGCCGTACGGCGGCCTCGTCCATCACGTCGTCGTGGTACAGCGTGGCCAGGTGGGTCAGCTCCACCACCACGGCCGAGGGCACGATCCCGGGGGCGTAGGGGTCGCCGAACTGGGCCGAGAGCATCACGAGGAGCGGCCGGAACCGCTTGCCGCCGGCCCGCACCAGGTGCTGGGCCGCCTCCGTGATGAAGGGCACCTCGCTTTTGGTTGCCTCGAGCAACCCTTCCTCGACCGCGACCAATCCGGCCTGGACATCGGCTTCCAGAGCCTGGTCCCGCACGCTCAGCCCGAACGGCCCGACGACGGTCACGAGGGGTCTCCTGTCTGCTGGTGTCTACTGGCGATTACCTGGTTTGTCGATAGGTCGCTGCCACCACTCGAGTCAGCGTATCCGGTCACCTTTCGATCACCGCTAGCGCCCACCGTTACAGGCCGGGCGGTATCGGATCATGAGCGGTATGTTTTTGATCGGTCGATATGACCACATATTGCCCGATACCAATACCGCCTCCCCGGCCCCGAACGGATGCCCGCCCGGCACCCGAAAACACCGGACGGGCGAAGCACTCTGCACCAAGGGCCGGTTGGGGCCCAGTTGGGACTAATGCCCGTTTTGCCGCGCTTGTTGAGCCCCGTGAGTTGGCTCACTCCGGAGCACCCCCGGGCAACTTCGCCGCAACCTGTGCCCTCCCTTTGCCCCGCAAGCCAGTTGAGGCTTGGCAACCGCAAAGGATCAAGAGCCTCAAACGCCTCAGACCAAGGTCAACAGGACGTTGGGTGATTCCTGCACTTGTTTCGGACATGTGCTCTCGCATACGTTCCCGGCCTGTCGGGCGGACGCCGAATCCTGCCATCGCCCGTACACACAGTCATCCACTCAACTCACTCGCCGGCAGGAGCGGGGGACCCAGGTAAGTCGCCGCACCGGTCACCACCGGAGCGGCTCGGGGTGAAGCCGTACCCGTCAGGGCGCGGCCGGGCACCTCCCCGCCCGAACCCGACAGCTCACCTCGCAGGCGTCAGGAGAGGGACACAGATGTCTGCCAACGGTCAGAACCGTCACGCCCGGACCACCCGCATCGCCCGCAGGCTCGCCGTGGCCGGCACCGGTGTCGCGGTGCTCGCCCTGCCGCTCATCGGCGCCACCGGCGCGTCCGCGGCCACCCCGGCCGCCACCAAGACGGCCGCCACGGCGGCGACCACGTACCCGGACAACCTCGACGGCTGGATCCGCGAGTCGCTCGACGTCATGGCGCAGCACGGCATCCCCGGCTCGTACGAGGGCATTCACCGCAACATCATGCGGGAGTCGTCCGGCAACCCGCTCGCCATCAACAACTGGGACATCAACGCCATCAACGGCACCCCGTCCAAGGGCCTGCTCCAGGTGATCGACCCGACCTTCCAGGCGTACCACGTCGAGGGCACCTCCTGGGACCCGTACGACCCGGTCGCCAACATCACCGCCGCCTGCAACTACGCGGCCGACCGGTACGGCTCGATGGACAACGTCTTCGGCGCCTACTGAGCCGCGCCCGGACGTTCAGAAGACCCGTTCGAGGACGACGGCCACGCCGTCGTCCTCGTTCGTCGTCGTGACCTCGTCGGCCACCGCCTTGAGTTCGGGGTGGGCACCGGCCATGGCGACGCCGTGCGCCGCCCAGTCGAACATGGGGATGTCGTTGGGCATGTCGCCGAAGGCGATCGTGTGCCGCCGGCCCACCCCCAGGTGCTCGGCGGCCAGCGCCAGGCCGGTCGCCTTGGTGATGCCGCACGGCTGCAGCTCCACCGTGCCGGGCCCCGACATGGTGACCGTCGCGAGGGAGCCGACCACCGCGCGCGCGGTCGACGCCAACTCGTCGTCGCTCAGGTCGGGGTGGCGCAGCAGCACCTTGCTGATCGGGGTGCGCCACAGCTGGTCGCGCCGCTCCACCCGCACCGCGGGCAGCGTGGGGTGGGGCATCAGGTACCCGGGCTCGATGAGGGTCAGGCCGTCGACGCCGTCCTGGTCGACGGCGGCGTACACCTGGCCCACCTCGGCCTCGATCTTGCCGAGCGCGGTCTCCGCCAGCTCCCGGTCCAGGGTCACCGACCACAGCATCCGGTGCGCGCCGGCGTCGTACACCTGCGCGCCCTGCCCGCACACCGCGAGCCCCGTGCACCCCAGGCGGTCCAGCAGGGGCCGCACCCGGGGTGCCGGGCGCCCCGTCACCACCAGGTGGCGCGCACCCGCCCGGGCCACCCGCGCCAGCGCGGCCAACGACCGTTCGGAGACGGTGTCGTCGCCGCGGAGCAGCGTGCCGTCGAGATCGGTGGCGACGAGTGAGTATGCGGTGCGGTCCATGATCAGAGAATACGGACGCGCCACCCATCCGACTCACCCGCGACCGGTTCCGAACGAGGACACGGCGAGTACGTTCGAACGCGCACGACGACGCACGAACATGTCCGAAACCTGGCACATCATCGGCTAAAGCCGGTTAAAGGCCTGTGCACCGGTTGGCAACAACATGGTCTGCTACCTACCCCCGGGACGGCCCCCGGGGTACCTTCCTGTTGTCCAGGGGGGACTTGATCGGGGGGTCGGGTTGAACAGCGGACGCGTACGCGTGCTCAGGCCACAGGAGCTGGGCGAGGGGGAACGGGAGCACTGGCGGGACATACGCGCCAAGTCGACGGCGCCGCGCAACCCGTTCATGGAACCGGAGTTCACCGACGTCGTGGGCCGGGTACGGCCGCGGGCGCGGGTGGCGGTGCTGTACGACGGCGGTGAGGCGGCCGGATTCCTGCCGCACGAACGCGGGCCGCTGGGCCAGGGCCGGGCGATCGGGCTGGGGGTGTCGGACTGCCAGGGCGCGGTGCTGCGCCAGGGCCTCGCCCCGGATCCCCGCGGACTGCTGCGGGCCTGCTCCCTGTCGAGCCTCGCCTTCGACAACCTGGAGGCCGAGCAGGGGCTGTTCGTGCCGTACGCCGCCGAGGAGCACACCACCTACGTCATCGACGTCGAGAAGGGCTACGAGGCGTACGAGAACGTCCTGCGCACCCAGGCGCCGAAGTTCCTGAAGACCACGCTCGCCAAGGAGCGCAGGCTGGGCCGCCAGACCGGCGGCGTGCGCTTCGTCTTCGACGAGCGTGAGCCGGCCGCGCTGCGCACGCTCGTGGAGTGGAAGTCGGCGCAGTACCGCAGGACGGGACGCCGGGACCGGTTCGCGCAGGAGTGGATCAGCCGGCTCGTCGGCAGGCTCGCCCAGACGCGCGCGCCGGAGTGCACGGGCACCCTGTCCGTGCTCTACGCGGGCGGCCGGCCGGTCGCCGCCCACTTCGGGCTGCGATCGGCGACGGTCCTGGCGTGCTGGTTCCCCGCGTACGACCCGGACTTCGCCAAGTACTCGCCGGGGCTCGTCCTGCACCTGCGCATGGCGGAGGCCGCGGCCGCCGAGGGCATCGGACTGCTGGACATGGGGCGGGGCCCGGCGGAGTACAAGGACTCGCTGAAGACCGGGGAACTGCCGGTGTACGAGGGAGCGGCGACGCGCCCGGGGACGGGCGCCGCCCTGCACTGGCTCGGCCGCGAACCGGCCCGCCGCGCGCACGGCTTCGTGCGCGACCGGCCGCGGCTGGCGTCGCTCGCCGTACGGACGTTGAGGGGCGCGGCCCGGCTGCGCAGGTCCTGACGAGGTCAACCACGAGGGGGTGGGCGCATGGCCGGTGTGCGGCGTGCGCGGCAGGAGACGTTGCGGGAGACACGGCGGGAGATCGACGACTTCCTGCGCATCGGGGCGGTTCAGGTCGCCGAGCTGGATCTCGGCGACGGCACCGGCGTGGCGGAGGAGGCAGAGGCGGAGTCGGCGGTACTGCGGCCGGGCCCGGGGAGCCCGCCGGTGACGTCCGGCGCGGTGTTCGTGCTGGTCAGAAGGGCGGGCCGGCCCGTGGGCACGCTGCTCGGGCAGGTCCCCGAGGGCGCGGACCCCACGCGGGTGCTGGCCGGGCTCGCGCGGGAGCTGCCCCGGAGTGCGCCCCCCGAGCCGTGGCCCGCGCCGCCGTCCGCCGGTGTCGTGGTCGCCACCCGGGAACGCGCGGACCAGCTCGCCCGCGCCCTCGACTCGCTGCTCGCCCAGGACCACCCGGACTTCGAGATCGTCGTGGTCGACAACGCGCCCGTGACCGGCGACACCCGGGCGCTGGTCGAGCGGAAGTACGGCGAGCGGGTGCGGTACGTGTCCGAGCCGGTCCCCGGACTCGCCGTCGCGCACAACCGGGGCCTCGCGGTGGTCCGGGGCGAGGTGGTCGCCTTCACCGACGACGACGTGGTCGCCGACCCGCGCTGGCTGACCGAACTGACCGCGCCCTTCGCCGCCGACCCGCGCCTGGGCTGTGCCACGGGCCTGATCCTGCCCGCGCGGCTGCGCACCCCCGCCCAGGTGCTCCTGGAGAGCCACGGCGGCTTCGCGAAGGGGTTCGTCGCGCGCACGTACGACCCGGAGCACCCGCCCGCCGACGAGCCGCTCTTCCCGTTCACCGCGGGCCGGTTCGGCTCGGGCGCCAACATGGCCTTCCGTACGGAGGTACTGCGCGCGGTCGGCGGCTTCGACCCGGCGACCGGCGCGGGCACCCGCGCGCGGGGCGGCGACGACCTCTACGGGTTCGTCCGCGTCCTCGCCCACGGGCAGCGGCTGCGCTACACGCCCCGGGCGCTGGTCTGGCACCACCACCGGGAGACCTGGCGGGACCTGGAGACCCAGGCGTACGGCTACGGCGCCGGCCTCACCGCGTACCTCACGGCGGTCCTGGTGAACCGGCCGGCCCTGCTGCCGGCCCTCCTCGCCCGGGTGCCGGGCGGACTCGCGCACGCCCGGCGCCTGACCGCCGTACGCGCCACCGGCGAGGGCGCGGGCCCGGAGGCGATGGGGGCGCCGGGCGGGCACGACTCCCGTACGCATCCCTGGCCGCGGCGCCTGGCGCGGTTGCAGCGCCGGGGCATGCTGTACGGCCCCGTCGGCTATCTGCGCGCCCGGCGCGCGCTGCGTGCGACGGGGGGCGAGGCGCGGTGAGCGGGGCCGGGGCACCGGGAGCGGACGGGGCGCGCGAGGGCGTCCGGGCGCCGGGCGGCGGACACATACCCGTGTTCCTGTACCACGCGGTGATGGAGGACCCGCCGTCGTGGATCGCCGAGTTCACCGTCACGCCGAAGGAGTTCGCCGCGCAGCTGGACGCGATCGTCGACAGCGGCATGACGCCCGTCACCATCAGTGCGCTCGCCGACCATCTCGTCGGGCGGGTGCCTCTGCCGCCCCGGCCGGTGCTGCTCACCTTCGACGACGGCTTCGCCGACCTACCCGGGCCCACCGCCGAGGCGCTGGCCGAGCGGGCGCTGCCCGCCACCGCTTACCTGACCACCGGGGCCATCGCGCCGGGCGGCCGCAGTCTGCTGCCGCCCGCCCCGATGATGACGCTGGACGCGGTGGCCGGGCTGGAACGTTCCGGCATGGAGATCGGCAGCCACACCGTCACGCACGCGCAGCTCGACACCCTGTCCGGCGCGGCACTGGCGCACGAACTCCGCGAGTCCAAGGCGGTCCTGGAGGACGCCCTCGGGCATGCGGTCCGCCACCTCGCCTACCCGCACGGCTACAACAGCGCGAAGGTGCGGGCGTCGTCGGCCCGGGCCGGGTACGAGACGGCGACCGCCGTGCGGCACGCACTCAGCTCGGACCGCGACGAGCGGTACCGCATCGCCCGGCTGATCGTGCGGCGGAGCCACACGGTCGCCGACGTCGAGTCCTGGCTGGCGGGCGGCGGCGCCCGCGTCGCCCCCTACCGCGACGGCCCGAAGACCGTCGCGTGGCGCTGGTACCGGCGGGGGCGGGCGGTGGTGCGGGGCCCCGAGTTCGCGGGTTAGGGCCTGTCCGGCGGGGTGGCGGTCAGTCGTGCGGCTGGTTGAGGTGCGGGTCGGCGGCCACCTCCCGCAGGCTGCCCCACGCCTGGTCGTTCGCCACGGCCAGGTTGCAGTGCGGCCCCGGGTCGCGGTAGTTCCACTGGAGGGCCGCCTTGACGCCCTCCAGGTCCTTGAGCACCCGGGGCACCTGCGCGTACCACTCCGCCTGCCGGTCCGGGCGTTTCGGGTCGGAGGCGCTGCCGAACTCCGAGAGCATCAGGGGCTTGTCGTCGGAGATGTGGGCGCGGATCCAGTCGTGGGTGGCGTACTGCGTCTGCGCGAAGCTGAGCCAGCCGGTCCTGTGGCAGAGGTAGTAGTTGTACTGGTTGTAGCCGATCCAGTCGACGTAGTCGTCGCCCGGGTACATCCGCTCGAACAGGTCGCCGTGGTTCAGGTATCCGGTGATGATCCAGGTCCACACCACGTTGTCGACGCCCAGTTCGCGGAAGCGGTCGTGGATGTGGCGGTAGGCGCGGACGTAGTCGGCGGGGGTGCCGTTGTCCGGGGTGCGGGTGTCCATCTCCAGGTCGAAGGAGAGGAACACCTTCTTGCCGGTGCGCTGCCCGTACTCCTTGACGCGCCGCGCCTGGACGTCGATCACGGACTCGTCCAGGCCGCCGGCGGCGATCTGCTTCCAGGTGGGCTGCTGGTCCTTGGTGCCGCCCCACCACTTGCTCTCCCAGGAGAGCAGCAGCATGCGGTCCTCGCCGACGCGCTGTTCCTGCCCGGTGAGGAGCTGGCCCTCCAGCCGGGTCTCCGTGACGGCGGACATGTCGTGGTACGTGTACACGATGTCGAGGCCACGGCCGACGTTCTTCTCGTACTCCCGGACCTTCGCGTCCAGGTCGGACTTGTCGTGCGGCACGAAGGCGCCGAACCATGCGCCGCAGGGCGGTTCGAGGAGGGCGGTGGGGCGGCACCTCGGGTCGTCGGCCGGGTCGGCGGGTCCCGAGGCGTCGCGCAGGGCGAGCACCGCGACCAGGACCGCGCAGGTGGCGGTGACGGACGTGATCAGCAGGCGGCGCCTGCCGGGGGGTGCGGGGTGCGTGGGGTGCGTTGGTCGGCGGTGCTGTCCGGTCGTCGAGTCCGCGTGGGTGCGGCGAGCGGGACGGGCGAACCTCACAGAGTGGAACCCTTCCGTGTCGGTGGCGCGGCGCCCGGCGCCGTCCTGGGCGCCGGCAGGGCACGCAGGCTCGGGCAGAAGGCGGCGAGGGTGGTCAGCAGGGTGAGCGCCAGCAGGACGCGGTCGCCGCTGAGGGTGTGCGTGGCGATCAGCGCCGTGGCGACGAGGATCGCGGCGCTGACGCTCAGCAGGACGGCCAGCACCAGCTGTTCCAGCAGGTCGGAGTGGCGCTCGAAGGCGTCGTCCCGGTCCTCGGCCGGGGCCTCGGCACGGCGGGCCCGGAGCGCGGGCCCGCAGATTCTGACCAGGGCGGCGCCGGGGCCGACGGCCAGGAAGGCGGCGACGGCCGCGCCGCGCAGCGGGGAGCCGCCGGGCAGGGCGAGCGCGGCGAGCGCCAGCCAGCCGGCGAACGGCGGCAGCATGCGGATCACGAGGTCCTGCGGGGTCACGGTGGGTGCCCTCCTCAGCTCGCCGGTTTCAGGACGTAGAGCACGCCCGCGCTGTTCTGCGCCACGCGCTCGAAGCGCGGCGAGTCCGCGACGGACTCCCGGACGCGTCTCAACTGGGCCGTGTTCAGCTGGCCGTTCATCTCGGAGTTGGCCACCTGCCCCTGGGTGAGCAGGAAGTAGGCCCGGGCCGGTGCTTCCACGCCGGCCATGTCGCGGGCGAGGACGGCCGCCGGGTCGCGCACGATGTCGTCGACGTGGGTCCGGGTGTCCTCGAGGAACCAGTAGTGGTCGACCCGCCAGTACTGCTCGTAGGCGAGCGGGTAGTTGCGGTTGGCGGCGACGACGAGGGAGTCGTCGGGCGCCTGGTCGAAGAGCTGCCGCACGAGCGCCACCTCGCCGGGCGGGAAGTAGTTGACGCGGTCCTTGCCCGAGTAGCTCGGAACGAAGGCGAGGGTCCCGGCGAGCAGCACGAGCGGTGACAGCCAGGCCGCGTACCGCAGGGGCGGCAGCGAGGGCAGGGGAGACCGGCGGCGTTGGGCGGGGG
>NZ_QHJH01000222.1 GCF_003947455.1 Streptomyces sp. WAC 04229
CCCCGGACCTCACCACCCCCGGTACCAGGGCGTCCACCCCGGTACCGCTGCGTGCCGCGGGCGCCGCCACCGGCCGGACCGACGGCGGCGGCACCCACGCCACCTTCCCGGTGCGCGCCCCCGCCGCCACCGCGCTGCCCGGCCTCCTCGGCCTGGAGAAGGCCCTGCGCATCCTGAGCCGCTACCGGGTCGCGGGCACCGAGTACACGGACGGCGACATCGACGAGGAGGCGACCGCCGAGCGCGCCGCCGTGACCGGCTTCGTCCTGCCCGTACCGCGGCCGGGCCGCAGCAGGCGGTGCGACATCCGCCTCCTGGTGGACACCGGGCCCGCGATGGCCGTGTGGGGACAACTGGTCGAGGAGCTGCGCCAGGCCTGCCAGCAGGCGGGAGCGTTCGCCGCCGTCCGGGTCCACCATCTGTACGCCGATGCCGCCGGGAGCCCGGCGATCGGTCCCGCCGCCGAGCCCGGCCGCCCGCCGCGGCTGCGCTCGCCGGACGAGCTCCACGATCCCTCGGGCCGCTCCGTCACCCTGCTGATCAGCGACTGCGTGGGCACCCTGTGGCAGAGCGGCGGGGCGCAACGGCTGCTGCGGGAGTGGCCGCGCTCCTCGCCCCTGGCCATCGTCCAGCCGCTGCCACCCCGCCTGTGGGGCCGCACCGCCCTGCCCGCGGAGCCCGGACTGCTGGTCCGGCCGGCCGAGTTCGGCGGCCGTCTCACCTTCCACCCGGACGACGAGCCGTGGGACGAGCCCGAGGCACCCGTCACGGCGGTACCGGTCCTCCAGCCGACACCGGAGGCGTTCGAGACCTGGGCGCGTCTGCTGGCCGGCACCGGCCCCACCAGCGAGCGGGCCTGGGCCGCCCCGACGACCCGCCACCCCGCGCCGGCGGCCCCGGCCGGCACGGTCGCGCGCGCCGACGACGAACTCGTCCGCGCCTTCCGGGCGACCGCCTCGCCGGGGGCGATGCGCCTAGCCGTCTACCTGGCGGCCGCCCCGCTCACCCTGCCCGTCATGCAACTCGTCCAGCGCGCCATGCTCCCCGACACCGGCCCCATGGAACTGGCGGAGGTCCTGCTGGGCGGGCTGCTGCGCCGGTTGCCCGGCCCCGAAGAACAGCCGTGCTTCAGCTATCCGGGCCGAGTGCAGGACCTGCTGCTCTCCACGCTCGACCAGGACACGGCCGGACTCGTCCTCAAGCACTGCTCGGACTACGTGGAGCGCCGCTTCGGCAAGGGCACCCGCAACTTCGCCGCGCTGGCCGCGGTCCGCCTCGCCGGGCACGACGCCGGGGCCGCCGACACCGGGCCGCGCACGGACGACGACTCCGCGCCGAACGCCGGGGACAGCGTGGAGGCCGAGCTGTTCGCCCGCATCCCCGCCCGGGTGCTGCGCTTCTACCTGCCGGACCTGGTCACGCCCGAGCCCCTGACGGAGGCGGAGCGGCTGCTCGGCCAGTGGCGCACGCTGGCCGACCCGGACGTGCTGCACCGGGCGCGGGAGCACGCCGAGGCCGCGGTGCGGGCCGCCACCAGGACCGCCGCCGACGCCGCCTCGGCACCCGACGAGGACGACAGCGTACGGGCCCGGCTGGTCCTCGGCCGCGTGCTGCGTGCCGAGGCCGACACGGTGGCGGGCCGCGCACCGGAGCGCCGGGCGGACCTCCTCGCCGCCGCCACCGAGGAACTGGCCACGGCCCACCGCACGGCGCCGGACAACAGCCCCGCACAGGCGGACTCCGCGCTGGAACTCGCCGCCGGACTGCACGCGTTGTGGCGCGTCACCGGTGACCCGGACCGCCTCCTGGCCGCGCTCGACGTCCTGGCCCCCGACACCGCCCCCTGGCCCGAGGCCGTCCGCCGCGCCTCCGGGCCCACGGAGGCCGGGCCCGCCTCGGACCGCCACCGCACCGAGACCTGGCGCGCCGTCCACCGGGCCCGGCTGCTGCGCCGCGGCCGGATCCTGCTCGACCTGGGGCACCACGGCGAGGCCGCCGCCGACCTGCGCCCGGCCTGCGCCCTGCTCGACGAGTCCGACGCCCCCGGCCCCGTACGCAGCCGGGCCCTGCTCGACCTGGCGCGGGCGCTGCGCGGCGACCCGGCGGACGAGGAGGCGACCCGGGAAGCGCTGCTGCGGGCGGAGCGGGCCGCCGGTGACGACCCCGCCCTGCGGCTGCCCTGCCTCGCCGCCCGCGCCGCGTTCCACGACACCGCGGGCGAGGCCCAGGAGGCCGACGAGGCGTACGAGACGGCCGTGCTGCTCGCACCGCCGGAGAGCGTCGTACGCTGCGGCCTCCTCACCACCTGGGGCGAGTCGCTGCTGCGCAGGGCGTCCCGAGGGGACGGCGCGGGTCTCGTGGACCGCGCGGAGTCCGTACTGAGGGAGGCCCTCAAGGACCTGCCGGCCCGCTCCGCGCAGCGCGGCCGGCTGCAGGCGCTCGTGGGCAGCGCCCTCGCCCAGCGCTTCCGGCATCTGGGCTTCCTGCCGGACCTGTTCGAGAGCCGGCACCTGCTGGGGCAGGCCGTGCGGGCGGCGGCCGACGTGGGCGTACGGGCCGAGGCCTGGCTCCAGCTCGGCAGGGTGCGGCTCGAAGGGTGGTACCGGGCCGGCGCGCCCGTGCTCTTCGAGGCGCTGCACGCGTACGAGAACGCCGAGCGCGAGGCGTGGGAGGCGTACCCGGTCGGGCCGGGCCCGGTGACGGTGGCACGGGCCCGGCACGGGCGCGGAGCGGTGCTGGTGCTGCTGGGCCGGCCCAGCGCGGCCGGGGCGGCCTACCGGGCGGCGCGGGAGCAGTGGCAGCGGCTCACGGGATCCCTGCATGAGGTCGACTGGGACGACGTGGAGCTGACCCGCCGCGCGGGAGACGACCTCGCGGCGGGACGGACACCCGAGGCCCCGTCCCGGACCATGCCCGAGGAGGAGTGGAGGCGGCTCTCACCGCCTTGGCACCCTTGGGGGGAGCGATCCAACCCGGCCGAGTTTGCGCGCAGTTGATCCGTGAAGGGTTTCCGTCTCCGGCCGGTCGGGAAGAACTGGGCAACCATCGCGAGGGGACGAGGCGGGACGTGGGCAGGGAGGAGCCGAGGGTGGCGGAGCAGGGGATGGGAACGCCCGGTCGCGGCGGGGGCGCCGGACCGACCGTGCTTCTGCCCGGGCTCACTGATGCCGACCTGCGGACATTGCGTGCCATGGACGATCCGGAACTCATCGCGGCCGTCGACCGGTTACTGGCCGGCTCCGACGAGTTCCAGCAGGTCTGGCATTCCGGTGACAGCGAGCGGCTGATGCCGGAAGGCTCCGGAGAGTGCTCGTTTTCGGCCCCACTCGCCGAGTCTCCGCCGACTCGGGTGTCCGGGGGATGACTCCGTCCCCCGTATCGCCCGACGTCTTCGTCGCACTCGCCCGGACCCGACCCCTGCCCGCCGCGACCGCGGCACTGCGTGCCGCGATCCACGCGCGTCGCATGCTGCTCCTCAAGGCCCTCCTGGTCCGGGTCGAACGACAGGGTTCCTCGCTGTCCCCCGCCGCGCACCGGGACTTCGAGGACGACTGGGCGCTGCTGGAGCGCGCCGAACGGGCCGACGGGGCAGCCGTGCGCGACGTCCTCGACTACCCCACGGTCGGCGCCTGGCTCACGGAGGCCCTCGCCGCGCGGCCGGGAACAGCCTTCGAGGCCCATCTGCCCCACCTGCGGGGCGTCGCCGTCGCCGCCGCCGTCCGGTCCGGCCGGGCGCCGTCCGGGAGGCTCGCGGCCCCTTCGGGACTGCTGGCCCTGCCCGGCCTGGGCGTACTGCGCAGCCCTTCGGGGTGGGCCCGGGCGAGCGGCGGAGCGGGGCCACCCCGGCTCACCGCGGAGGCGGGCCCCGACGGCGCCGGCGTGCGCCCCCGCCGGAGGCGGCCGGGCGCCGGGCCACCGGGACCGGAGGAGGGAACCGGTTGGCGCGCGCTGCGGAAGCTGCCGGGCGGTGACACGGTCCTGGACGACCTCGACCCCTACCGCGTGCCGTCCGGGGGCATCGGCGGGGCGAGTGCGCCCGCGGCCGACCGCGCACGCACCGAGTACGGCACGTGGGCGGGGCGGTGGCGTCTGGCTCGCGCGTTGCTGTCGGCGACCGACCCGGGACGGGTCGCCGAGACGGACGCGCTGGTGCGTTCCGTCGTGCCGCTCGCCACCGTGCGCGGCGCGGGAATCCCGAGCGGGGCGACGCTCCGTGCCGCCCCGGGCGCCGTGCTGACCCAGAGACCGGCTGACGCGCCGGAACTGGCGGAGACGCTGGTGCACGAGACCCACCACAGCAAACTGGCGGCCCTCGGCGAGGCCGTGGCGCTGTGCCGGCCCGGCGGCACCCTGCACCGGGTGGCGTGGCGGCCGGACCCCCGCCCCGTCCCGGCGGTGCTCCAGGGTGCTTACGCCCACCTCGCGCTGCTCGATCTGTGGTCGCGGGCGGAGCGCGCGGCCGCCGTGCCCGAGGAGTGGCGACAGCGGGCCGCCGAACGTTTCGCGCAGTACCGGGAACAGGTCGGGGATGCCTTGGCCGTACTGAGTGAATCCGATGAACTCACCTGCGCGGGGCGGAGTTTCGTGCGGGAGATGCAGGGGCACCACGAGAGTCTCGGCGTGGCCGCCCGAAACTCGACATGACGGAGCGCACGCGTGTGACCGCGTTGCGTTAGCGTGTGCGCGAGCGCGGCGGACGCGGCGGGACAGGGAGCGGTGATGGCGGACAAGCGGTGGTCCGGCGGGGGCGGTGCGACGGCCTCCGAGCACATTCTTGTTGTCTTTCCCGGCTATCACCGCTCATGGGCGGCGTGGATCGAACAGTGCCTGGAACGCCACGGCCAACGGGCCACACTTCATCGCTGGGACCCGCCGCGGGAGATCCCGCTGGAGGACTCCCTCGGCGACCTGCTGCTGTCCAGCGGGCGCGTGCTCCTCGTCCTCAGCGACTGGTTCTTCGAGCTGGGTCCGCGCCCGCCGGGGGAGTGGAACGACGCGCTGCGCGGCTTCGTCGCCGCGCACGCCGACCGCTTTGCCGCCGTCAACCTCACCAATCGCCCGCTGCTGCCCGCCACGGCCGTACTGGAACCGGCCAGTCTGTGGGCGCTGAGCGAGGAAGCCTTCGAGGAGCGGCTGCTCGCCCGGCTGGGCCTGGCGCCGCTGCCCACCCCGCGGACCCCGGCCACCCGGGTCCGTTTTCCCGACACGCGATGCGACGTCTGGGGCGAGGTGCCGCGCCGCAACCCGCGCTTCACCGGCCGCGACGACCTGCTCACCACCGTCCACCAGCGCCTCGCGGACGCCGAGCGCGGCGCGGCCGCCTGCACGCTGCTGGGCATGTCGGGCATCGGCAAGACCCAGCTCGCCGCCGAGTACGCGCACCGCTTCAGCACCGACTACGACGTGGTCTGGTGGGTCAACTCCGACGACCGCAACATCCAGCGCGACCGTCTCGGCGAACTCGCGGTCGAACTCGGTCTGCGCAGCGGCAGCGAACCCGGCGAACGCATTCGCGCGGTCCGCAACGCCCTGCGTCGTGGCGACCCGCACCAGAAGTGGCTGGTGATCTTCGATGGCTGGGACGACACCGAAGGAGCCGACTCCCTGCTCCCGCAGGGAACCGGCCACGTCCTGGTCACGTCCCGCAACCGGGCCTGGAGCGAGCGGACGGAGGCCGTGGAGGTCCCCGGCTTCGTGCGCGCCGAGTCCGTCGGCTACCTGATGCGCAGGGCCGGCCACATCAGCGCCGCCGAGGCGGAGGAGGTCGCCGCCGAGTTCGGTGATGTACCGCTGCCGCTGGTCCAGGCGGCCTCCTGGCTCGGTGAGTCCGGTATGGAGGTGTCCGAGTACCTGCGGATGGTGCGCGAGCGCCGGCTCTCCACCGTCGACGAGCCCGTCACCGGCGACGGCTTCCCCCAGTCCTCCATGACCTCCTGGTCGATACTGCTCAACCGGTTCCGCCGGGCCCAGCCGCAGGCCATCGACGTGCTGGGACTGTGCACCTCCTTCGCCCCCGGGCGCATCCCGCTCGGACTGATCCGCGCCTACCCGCATGCCGATCTCCCCGAGAACCTTCGCTGGATGACTGCGGATCTGCCCGCCTGGTCCCGGGCGCTGGACACCTTGGTGAAGTACTCGGTCCTCACCCGCGAGACCCGGGGTCCGGCCGGCCTGGAGATGGGACCACACCAGGAGTCGGTGCACATGCACCGGCTGGTCCACGACATCGTCTCCAAGCTGACCGGTGACGATCAGCGTGACAGCCACCGCAGAGCGGTGCGCACCCTGCTGGCCGAAGCGGACCCCGGCAACCCCCTCGACAGCCGGAACTGGCCCCGGTACGCCGAGTTGCTGCCGCACCTGGAGCCCTCGGGCGCGCTCGACAGCACCCGGCCCCGGGTCCAGGAGACCGTGCTGAACTGCCTGCGCTACTGCAACCGCAGCGGGGAGTACACCACCGGCCTGAACCTGGCCCGGCGGACCCGGGAGCGCTGGGCCGCGTTCCTGCCCCCGCTCTCCCCGCAGATGCTGGACCTGACGCGGGAGGAGAGCACCATGGTGCGGGTCAGCGGCCGGTTCCGAGAGGCGTACGACCTCGACCGCGACGTCCTGGAGCGGCTGCAGGCGGCGCCCGGCACCAACCCGCTGGCGGAGTTGACCACCCAGGGGGCGATGGTCAGCTGCCTGCGCCACCTGGGGCGCTACGACGAGGCATACGCCTTGCAGCACGAGGTCCTGGAAGGCACCGACCGCCTGCTCGGCCCGAACGAGACCGCCACGACGGTCGCCCGGCACAACCTCTGTGTCAGCCTGCGCCTGCTCGGCCGGTTCGCCGAGGCCTACGAACTCGACCTGGAGAACTACGGCATTCGCGAGAGCGTCCTGCGCGCCCGGCACATCAGCACGCTCAACTCATCGAGCGCCGTCACGCACGACCTGAGGCTGCTCGGCCGCTACCGGGACGCGCTCGCACGCCAGGAGCCGGCGGTCCGCCTGCATCTGCAGGTGCTGGGCCCGCAGCATCCACAGACCCTGGGGGCACGCACCCAACTGGTGATGAGCCGCCGCAGAGGGGGCGGGCCCACGCAGGACATCGGCCCCGAGATGGCGAGCCTGCTGGACGAGCTGGCCCAGGTCCACGGCCGTGAGCACTACCGCACCCTCGCCTTCCTCACCAACTACGGCAACTACCTCCGCGAACACGGCGACCTCAGTCACGCCCGCGAGCTCATCGAGGAGGCCGAGTCCGGGTACCGGGCGCTGCTCGGGCCCGCCCACCCCGTCGCCACCGGCATGCTCGCCAACACCGGCCTGATCATGCAGGCGGCCGGGGAGCGGGCCGAAGCCATGTCGATGTTCGAGGCGGCCCTGGCCGGACTCACCGCCACCCTGGGCCCCGACCATCCCTGGGTGCTCGGCTGCGCCCTGTGCGCCACCGGAGCGCGCAACTTCAACGGGCGGATCGCCGACGCGGTGGAACTCGGCCGGGACACGGCTCGCCGGGCCCAGCGCACGCTGGGCGGGGAGCACCCGCTGACCCTGTCCTGCCAGGTCGCCCTGGCAGCCGACCTGCGGGCCGCCCGGGAGCACGAGGAGGCCGGGAAGCTGGAGGAGGACGGGCTGCTGGGTCTGACCCGGACGCTCGGCGCCCAGCATCCGCACACCCTCTCCGCCCGTCAGCGCACCCGCCCGTACTGGGACTTCGAGCCCTACCTGGGCTGAGCGGCGGTACGCGGACGCGAAGAGGCCGGCCCCGGAAACGGGGCCGGCCTCTTCGGTCGGGTGGCGGGGCTCAGGCCTCAGGCCTCGAAGACCTCACGCACCAGCTGCTCCTGCTCGGCCTGGTGCCGCTTGGCGGAACCGACGGCCGGGGACGAGCCGTGCGGGCGCGAGATGCGGCGCAGGCGCTCGCCGTGCGGGATGTCGGCGCCGACCGCCAGGTCCAGGTGGTCGATCAGGTTGAGCGCGATGAACGGCCAGGCACCCTGGTTCGCCGGCTCCTCCTGGGCCCACAGGTACTTCTCGGCGTTCGGGTACTTGGCGATCTCCGCCTGGAGCTCGGCACCCGGCAGCGGGTACAGGCGCTCGATGCGGATGATGGCCGTGTCGGTCACGCCGCGCTTCTTCCGCTCGGCGTCGAGGTCGTAGTAGACCTTGCCGGCGGTGAAGACGACCTTCTTGACGGCGGCCGGGTCGACCGAGTCGTCGCCGATGACCGGGCGGAACTGGCCCGTCGTGAACTCCTCCGCCTTCGAGGCCGCGGCCTTCAGACGCAGCATCGACTTCGGGGTGAAGACGACCAGCGGCTTGTGGTGCGGGTTGTGCACCTGCCACCGCAGGAGGTGGAAGTAGTTCGACGGCAGGGTCGGCATCGCGACCGTCATGTTGTTCTGCGCGCAGAGCTGGAGGAAGCGCTCGGGGCGGGCCGAGGAGTGGTCCGGGCCCTGGCCCTCGTAGCCGTGCGGGAGCAGGAGCGTCACGCCGCTCGTCTGGTTCCACTTCTGCTCGGCCGACGAGATGAACTCGTCCACGACCGTCTGCGCGCCGTTGACGAAGTCGCCGAACTGCGCCTCCCACATCACCAGCGCGTCGGGGCGGGCCAGCGAGTAGCCGTACTCGAAGCCCATCACCGCGTACTCGGAGAGCAGCGAGTTGTAGACGTTGTACCGGGACTGGTCCTCGGACAGGTACAGCAGCGGTGTGAACTCGTCGCCCGTCTCACGGTCGATGACGACCGCGTGGCGCTGTCCGAAGGTGCCGCGCTGCGAGTCCTGGCCGGAGAGCCGGACCGGGACGCCCTCCAGGAGCAGCGAGCCGACGGCGAGGGTCTCGCCCATGCCCCAGTCGATCGTGCCGTCCTCGACCATCGCCGCCCGGCGCTGGAGCTGCGGCAGCAGCCGCGGGTGCACGGTGACGTGGTCGGGGATGTTGACCTGGGACTCGGCGATCCGCTTGACCGTCTCGGCGCTGACCGCGGTGTTCACCGCGACCGGGAACTCGGCCTGCGGCTCCGAGGGCTCGGCGGAGGCCGGCTGGGAGGCGGCCTCGCGGACCTCGGTGAAGACCTTCTCCAGCTGCCCCTGGTAGTCCTGGAGCGCCTGCTCGGCCTCTTCCAGGGTGATGTCGCCGCGACCGATGAGGGACTCGGTGTAGAGCTTGCGCACCGAGCGCTTCTTGTCGATCAGGTCGTACATCAGCGGCTGGGTGAAGGCCGGGTTGTCGGTCTCGTTGTGCCCGCGGCGGCGGTAGCAGATGAGGTCGATCACCACGTCCTTGTTGAACGCCTGGCGGAACTCGAAGGCCAGCCGCGCCACGCGGACGCAGGCCTCCGGGTCGTCGCCGTTCACGTGGAAGATCGGGGCCTCGATCATGCGGGCCACGTCGGTGGCGTACATCGAGGAGCGCGAGGACTCCGGGGCGGCGGTGAAGCCGACCTGGTTGTTGATGACGACGTGGACGGTGCCGCCGGTGCGGTAGCCGCGCAGCTGCGACATGTTCAGGGTCTCGGCCACCACGCCCTGGCCCGCGAAGGCCGCGTCGCCGTGGATCGCCACCGGCAGGACGGTGAAGTCCGTGCCGCCCTTGCCGATGATGTCCTGCTTGGCGCGCGAGACGCCCTCCAGGATCGGGTCGACCGCCTCCAGGTGGGAGGGGTTGGCGACCAGCGAGACCTTGATCTGCTCGCCGTCCAGGCCGGTGAAGGTGCCCTCGGCGCCCAGGTGGTACTTCACGTCACCGGAGCCGTGCATCGACTTCGGGTCGAGGTTGCCCTCGAACTCGCGGAAGATCTGCGCGTACGACTTGCCGACGACGTTGGCCAGCACGTTCAGCCGGCCGCGGTGGGCCATGCCGACGACGACCTCGTCCAGGCGCGACTCGGCGGCCGAGTCGATGACCGCGTCGAGCAGCGGGATGACGGACTCGCCGCCCTCCAGGGAGAAGCGCTTCTGGCCGACGTACTTCGTCTGCAGGAAGGTCTCGAAGGCCTCCGCCGCGTTCAGCCGGCGCAGGATGCGCAGCTGCTCCTCGCGCTCCGGCTTGGTGTGCGAGCGCTCGATGCGGTCCTGGATCCACTTGCGCTGCTTCGGGTCCTGGATGTGCATGAACTCGATGCCGGTGGTGCGGCAGTACGAGTCGCGCAGCACGCCGAGGATGTCGCGCAGCTTCATCAGGGACTTGCCGGCGAAGCCGCCGACCGCGAACTCGCGCTCCAGGTCCCACAGGGTGAGCCCGTGCTCGGTGATGTCCAGGTCGGGGTGCTTGCGCTGCTGGTACTCCAGCGGGTCGGTGTCGGCCATGACGTGGCCGCGGACCCGGTAGGAGTGGATCAGCTCGAAGACGCGGGCGGCCTTGGTGACGTCGTCGTCGTGGCTGGCGTCGATGTCCTTGAGCCAGCGGACCGGCTCGTAGGGGATGCGCAGCGCCTTGAAGATCTCGTCGTAGAAGCCGTTCTCGCCGAGGAGCAGGTTGGCGACCTGGCGCAGGAACTCGCCGGAGGCGGCGCCCTGGATGACCCGGTGGTCGTAGGTCGACGTGAGCGTCATGACCTTCGAGATGCCGAGCTTGTTCAGGGTGTCCTGGCTGGTGCCCTGGAACTCCGCGGGGTAGTCCATGGAGCCGACGCCCATGATGACCGACTGGCCGGGCATCAGGCGCGGCACCGAGTGGACGGTGCCGAGGCCGCCGGGGTTGGTCAGGGAGACCGTGACGCCGGAGAAGTCGTCCATCGTCAGCTTGCCGTCGCGGGCGCGGCGGACGATGTCCTCGTAGGCCTGCCAGAACTCGAAGAAGTTCAGCGTCTCGGCCTTCTTGATCGCCGCGACGACCAGCTGGCGGTCGCCGTTGGGCTTGACCAGGTCGATGGCGAGGCCGAGGTTGACGTGCGCCGGCTTGACGAGGGTCGGCTTGCCGTCCTTCTCGCCGAAGGCGTAGTTCATCGTCGGCATGGCCTTGATGGCCTGCACCATCGCGTAGCCGATCAGGTGCGTGAAGGAGATCTTCCCGCCCCGGGCGCGCTTGAGGTGGTTGTTGATGACGATGCGGTTGTCGAACAGCAGCTTCACCGGGACGGCGCGCACGGACGTGGCCGTGGGCAGCTCCAGCGAGGCGTTCATGTTCTTCGCGACCGCGGCGGCCGGGCCGCGCAGGGTCACCAGCTCGGGGCCCTCGGGGGCCGCGGCGGCGGCGTCCTTCGAGGACGCGGCGGGCGCGGCGGCCTTCGCCTGCGGCTGGGCCGCCGGCTTGGCCGGCGCGGCGGCGGGCTTGGCGGCCGGAGCAGCGGGAGCCGCGGCGGCGGGCTTCGCGGGGGCGGCCGGCTGGGCGGGCGACGCGGCGGGGCCGCGCGGCCCGCGGCGGCGGGGGGGCGGGAAACCCCCGCCCGCGGGGGGGCCCGCCCCCCCCGGCCCGGCCCCCCCCCCCACGTGAGGGGGGGGCCCCCCCGCCACAACGGGCACGCCGACCTGATCCGGGAGTGCCTGGACGGTGCCACGGGCGACTGACGTCATCCCCGACGGCCACCGGGCCTCCGTACGGGGCC
>NZ_QHJH01000223.1 GCF_003947455.1 Streptomyces sp. WAC 04229
GCCCCCACCGGCTCCTGCACCCCCGCGCCCGTGGCCAGTACCAGCCGCCCGTCGCCGTCCACGGCCACCGCCTCCCCGACCAGCGACCGGTCGCCCGGCAGTTCGGCCCGGACGACGCGTCCGAGCGTCGCGCAGCCCGCCGCGTAGGTCTCCTGGAGTCCGCAGGCCACCGGGTCGCCCCCGGCCGACCGCCACCGCCCGTACCAGTCCTCCAGCGACCGCAGGACGCCCCGCAGCAGCGGGTCCCTGTCGGTGTTCGCGGCGCCGGCCAGCGCCAGTGAGCCGGCCTGCGGGACCGGCAGCTCGTCGGCCCGGAGAGTGACGTTGACGCCGACGCCGACGACGACCCCGTCGCCGGCCCGCTCGGCGAGGATGCCGCCGGCCTTGCGCTCCTCGTCGCCGACGGTCACCAGCAGGTCGTTGGGCCACTTCAGCGCCGTGTCGACGCCCGCCACCCGGGAGAGACCGGTCGCCACGGCCACGCCGGTCAGCAGCGGCAGCCAGCCCCAGCGGGCCACCGGCACCTCGGTGGGGTGCAGCAGCACGGAGAAGAAGAGCCCGGAGCGGGGCGGTGCCGTCCACTGCCGGTCCAGGCGGCCCCGGGCGGCGGTCTGCTCCTCGGCGACCAGGACGGCCCCCTCCGCCTGCTCCTCCTCGGCGGCGCGGGCCACGAGGTCGGAGTTGGTGGAGCCGGTCCGCTGCACCACGTCCACCTGCCGCCACAGCCCTCCCTCCCGCACCAGCGCCCGGCGCAGGGCCGTGGCGTTGAGGGGCGGCCGGTCCAGGTCGGACCAGCGGTTGTTCGGGGAGCCAGAGGCATCGCGCGGCGTCATGCAACCCACCCTAGGTGTGGGAAAGACCGCACTGCCGAACGGAAGACCCCCTACTACTCTACGAACGAGTAACCGTCCCCCCTTTTGAGCAGGCAGGGAGCCGCATCCCGATGTCCGAGCCGGAAGAGCAGCAGCCCGACATCCACACGACCGCGGGCAAGCTCGCGGATCTGCAGCGCCGTATCGAGGAGGCGACGCACGCCGGTTCCTCACGTGCCGTGGAGAAGCAGCACGCCAAGGGCAAGCTGACGGCCCGTGAGCGTATCGAGCTCCTGCTCGACGAGGGCTCCTTCGTCGAGCTGGACGAGTTCGCCCGGCACCGCTCCACCAACTTCGGCCTGGACGCCAACCGCCCCTACGGCGACGGCGTCGTCACCGGCTACGGCACCGTCGACGGCCGCCCCGTCGCGGTGTTCTCCCAGGACTTCACCGTCTTCGGCGGCGCCCTGGGCGAGGTCTACGGCCAGAAGATCGTCAAGGTCATGGACTTCGCGCTGAAGACCGGCTGCCCGGTCATCGGCATCAACGACTCCGGCGGCGCCCGCATCCAGGAGGGCGTCGCCTCGCTCGGCGCCTACGGCGAGATCTTCCGCCGCAACACCCACGCCTCCGGCGTCATCCCGCAGATCAGCCTGGTCGTGGGCCCCTGCGCCGGCGGCGCGGTCTACTCCCCCGCGATCACCGACTTCACGGTCATGGTCGACCAGACCAGCCACATGTTCATCACCGGACCCGACGTCATCAAGACCGTCACCGGCGAGGACGTCGGCTTCGAGGAGCTGGGCGGCGCGCGCACCCACAACTCCACCTCGGGCGTGGCGCACCACATGGCCGGCGACGAGAAGGACGCCATCGAGTACGTCAAGCAGCTGCTGTCGTACCTGCCGTCCAACAACCTCTCCGAGCCGCCCGCCTTCCCGGAGGAGGCCGACCTCGCGGTCACGGACGAGGACGCCGAGCTGGACGTGATCGTCCCGGACTCGGCGAACCAGCCGTACGACATGCACACGGTCATCGAGCACGTCCTCGACGACGCGGAGTTCTTCGAGACCCAGGCCCTGTTCGCGCCGAACATCCTGACCGGCTTCGGCCGCGTCGAGGGCCGCCCGGTCGGCATCGTCGCCAACCAGCCGATGCAGTTCGCCGGCTGCCTGGACATCACGGCCTCGGAGAAGGCGGCCCGCTTCGTGCGCACCTGCGACGCCTTCAACGTCCCCGTGATCACCTTCGTGGACGTCCCCGGCTTCCTGCCCGGCGTCGACCAGGAGCACGACGGCATCATCCGCCGCGGCGCCAAGCTGATCTACGCCTACGCCGAGGCCACCGTCCCCCTCATCACGGTCATCACCCGCAAGGCCTTCGGCGGCGCCTACGACGTCATGGGCTCCAAGCACCTGGGCGCCGACCTCAACCTGGCCTGGCCGACCGCCCAGATCGCCGTCATGGGCGCCCAGGGCGCGGTCAACATCCTGCACCGCCGCACGATCAGCGAGGCCGGTGACGACGCCGAGGCGACCCGCGCCCGCCTGATCCAGGAGTACGAGGACGCCCTCCTCAACCCCTACACGGCGGCCGAACGCGGCTACGTCGACGCGGTGATCATGCCGTCCGACACCCGCCGCCACATCGTCCGCGGCCTGCGCCAACTGCGCACCAAGCGCGAATCCCTCCCCCCGAAGAAGCACGGCAACATCCCCCTCTAAGGAGCCGCTGTGATCAAGGTCGTACGGGGCAACCCCACCCCGGAGGAACTGGCCGCGGCCCTGACGGTGGTCAGGGCCCGCGCGGCAGCGGCGGAACCGGAGCCCACGGGCGCGCCGCGCAGCAGGGACGCGTGGTCCGACCCGGCCCGCATCGCCGCTCACCGGCTGCCCCAGCCGGGCCCTGCGACGTGGGGCCGCACCTTCTGGCCGGCCTGAGGACACCCACCGAGGGGCGCGAGGAACCGCGCACAGCACGGCAACCCCGCGCCCCATATCTAGGTACCCGTACTCAAGCGCCGCCCCCCGCCCGAGCCGCACGCTGGTGCCATGCTCTGGTCCGACCCGAAGAACGAGCCGCCCGAAGAACTGCGCGAGATGCAGCACAGGCTGCGGCGACTGGGCGTCTTCCTGGCGCTGGCGATGGTTCTCGCGATGCTGGTCGCCGGCCTGCACTGAGCCGCCGGCGATCGCCGCGCCGCCGATACCCTGGTCCCATGACCGACCAGCAGCCGCGCCGCCGACTCGTCCTAGCCTCCCAGTCCCCGGCCCGACTGGGCCTGCTCCGCCAGGCCGGCCTGGCCCCCGAGGTGCTCGTGAGCGGGGTCGACGAGGACGCCGTCACCGCCCCCATCCCCGCCGAGCTGGCCCTCGCCCTGGCCGAGGCCAAGGCCTCCGTCGTGGCCGCGAAGCCCGAGGTGCACGGTGCTCTGGTGATCGGCTGCGACTCGGTGCTCGACCTGGACGGCCAGGCCCTCGGCAAGCCGGCGGACGCCGAGGAGGCGACCGCCCGCTGGAAGGCGATGCGCGGCCGGGCGGGCACCCTGCAGACCGGCCACTGCGTCTGGGACACCGCCTCCGGCCGCCACGTCTCGGCCACCGCCTCCACCGTCGTCCGCTTCGGCGAGCCGACCGACGAGGAGATCGCGGCCTACGTGGCCTCCGGAGAGCCGCTGTACGTCGCCGGGGCGTTCACCCTGGACGGCCGCTCGGCCCCGTTCATCGACGGCATCGAGGGGGACCACGGCAACGTGATCGGCCTCAGCCTGCCCCTGCTGCGGCGGCTGCTCGCCGAGCTGGGGACCGGCATCACGGAGTTGTGGGCGCCGGCGGCGGGCTGACCGGCGTTCCGTCGTCGCCCGTGCCGTCCTCGGGGCGCGCCGCGGGCGCGGGCCGCTGGTGGGCGTCGTAGGTCATCAGCAGCAGCACGATGAGACCGAGTACGACGATCATGAAGACGAAGGCGCCGGGGCCCACCAGTCCCCAGGTGAAGGCCCCGAGCAGCCCGTGCACCACGGCCGCGCTGATCAGCAGGACCCGGCCGAGCCCGGCCGGCGCGCGGTCGCGGAGCGCCACCAGCAGAGCGACGAGCCCGCACCACGCGAAGTAGAGGCCGAAGACCACTCCGCCGATCTTCGACGACACGGACATCGCGTCCGGATCGAGACCGGCCAGGGACATGTCCTGCCGGTCGACGACGATCCCCAGGAACCAGTTCAGCGCCGCGACGCCGACCGCCTCCAGGAAGAGCACGATCGTCACGGTCCACGCCACCGGCCTGCGCACTGACACCGGTCCCCACCCACTTTCGACCGCTGCCGCGAGGGACAGCTGTTACCCCAAGTACGTTCGAGACAGCCAGAACGCTACTAACGGGTAAACCTCGCGACAAGAGGTCTGCCGCCGGCAAAGAATCATTGGGCCATTAGTAGGGACTCGACAAAGAAACGGAGTGGCCCGCAGCACGCTCTTACAGAGACCTTGACCACACGGGAGAGCTAGGGTTTCCCCCATGAGTCCTGCGTACCGCGGTACTACAAGGGCTTTCGCGGGTCGAGCGAGCCTCGAATCACGCTCCGTGTGGGCAAGCTCACCATTGGGGACGGGTCGAAGTGCCGTGTCGGCAGTCCCTAAAATCGGCTTGTTTCAAGGAGGGAGCCTCAATCGTGCGCAAGGTGCTCATCGCCAATCGTGGCGAAATCGCTGTCCGTGTGGCCCGGGCCTGCCGGGACGCGGGGATCGCGAGCGTGGCCGTCTACGCGGACCCGGACCGGGACGCTCTGCACGTCCGTGCCGCTGATGAGGCGTTCGCCCTGGGTGGTGACACCCCCGGCACCAGCTATCTGGACATCGACAAGGTCCTCAAGGCCGCGCGGGAGTCGGGCGCGGACGCCATCCACCCCGGCTACGGATTCCTTTCCGAGAACGCCGAGTTCGCCCAGGCGGTCCTGGACGCGGATCTGATCTGGATCGGCCCGCCCCCGCACGCCATCCGTGACCTGGGCGACAAGGTCGCGGCCCGGCACATCGCGCAGCGCGCGGGCGCGCCGCTGGTCGCGGGCACCCCCGACCCGGTCTCCGGCGCGGACGAGGTCGTCGCGTTCGCCGAGGAGCACGGCCTGCCGATCGCGATCAAGGCGGCCTTCGGCGGTGGCGGACGCGGCCTGAAGGTCGCCCGCACCCTGGACGAGGTCCCCGAGCTGTACGAGTCCGCCGTCCGTGAGGCGGTGGCCGCGTTCGGCCGCGGCGAGTGCTTCGTCGAGCGCTACCTCGACAAGCCCCGCCACGTGGAGACCCAGTGCCTGGCCGACCAGCACGGCAACGTGGTCGTCGTCTCCACCCGTGACTGCTCGCTGCAGCGCCGCCACCAGAAGCTGGTCGAGGAAGCCCCCGCCCCGTTCCTGTCCCAGGCACAGCTGGATGAGCTGTACTCGTCCTCCAAGGCGATCCTGAAGGAGGCCGGCTACGTCGGCGCCGGGACCGTGGAGTTCCTCGTCGGCATGGACGGCACGATCTCCTTCCTGGAGGTCAACACCCGCCTGCAGGTCGAGCACCCGGTCACCGAGGAGGTCGCCGGCATCGACCTGGTCCGCGAGATGTTCCGCATCGCCGACGGCGAGAAGCTCGGCTACGACGACCCGGAGCTGCGCGGCCACTCCTTCGAGTTCCGCATCAACGGCGAGGACCCGGGCCGCGGCTTCCTGCCCGCCCCCGGCACCGTCACCCTCTTCGACGCGCCCACCGGCCCCGGTGTCCGCCTCGACGCCGGTGTCGAGTCCGGCAGCGTGATCGGCCCGGCGTGGGACTCCCTGCTGGCCAAGCTCGTCGTCACCGGCCGCACCCGCAAGGAGGCCCTCCAGCGCGCCGCCCGCGCCCTGGACGAGTTCACCGTGGAGGGCATGGCCACGGCCATCCCGTTCCACCGCACGGTCGTGCGTGACGCGGCGTTCGCACCGGAGCTGACCGGTTCCAGCGACCCCTTCACGGTCCACACCCGGTGGATCGAGACGGAGTTCGTCAACGACATCAAGCCCTTCAACGCGCCCGCCGACACCGAGGCGGACGAGGAGTCGGGCCGCGAGACGGTCGTCGTCGAGGTCGGCGGCAAGCGCCTGGAGGTCTCCCTGCCCTCCAGCCTGGGCATGTCCCTGGCCCGCACCGGACTGGCGGCCGGCGCCCGGCCCAAGCGCCGCGCGGCGAAGAAGTCCGGCCCCGCGGCCTCCGGCGACACCCTCGCCTCGCCGATGCAGGGCACCATCGTCAAGATCGCCGTCGAGGAGGGCCAGGAGGTCCAGGAGGGCGACCTGATCGTCGTACTCGAGGCGATGAAGATGGAGCAGCCTCTCAACGCCCACAAGTCCGGCACCATCAAGGGCCTGGGCGCCGAGATCGGAGCCTCCGTGACCTCCGGCGCGGCGATCTGCGAGATCAAGGACTGAGGCACCCGAAGGAAGCATCCGGGGCGCCCGGCGGACCGAAGCAACCGGTCCCGCCGGGCGCCCCCGCCGTTCCGGGGGCGCGACCGGGCAGCACGCCGGCTGCCGGACAGGCGGCGGCTGCCGGGACAGTGCGGCGGCTGCCGGGACCGTCCGACGGCTAGCGTCGGCGCATGTCGGCGACGCGCGCCCGTTCCGGCCCGGCCGCCTGTTCACCCAGGGCGGTCGCCGAGCGGAGCCCCGACGCCGCGCCCGGAACCTGTCGGCGCGGCCCCGGAAGCGGCACGTCGCGGCGCTGCTGACGCGCCGGGACGGCATCACCCCCCGGGGCCCCGGTGCCCCCCGGGCCGGACGCCGCGCCACCGGACGCCCCCGCCACGGCGATCTGCACCCCTTGGTCGGCAAGGGCCTGCAGCTCGGTGGCGGCACGGTCGTCGTGGGCCGGCGCCTCGTCGGTGACCAGGCGGGTGATGAGGTCCGTGGGCACGGTCTGGAACATGGTGTCCGTGCCCAGCTTGGAGTGGTCGGCGAGGACGACGACCTCGGCGGCGGCCTGCACCAGGGCGCGGTCGACGGACGCCGACAGCATGTTGGACGTGGACAGCCCCCGCTCCGCCGTCAGCCCGCTCCCGGACAGGAAGGCCTTGGACACCCGCAGCCCTTGCAGGGACTGCTCGGCACCCGACCCGACCAGGGCGTAGTTGGACCCGCGGAGCGTGCCGCCGGTCATCACGACCTCGACCCGGTTGGCGTGCGCGAGGGCCTGGGCCACCAGCAGCGAGTTGGTGACGACGGTCAGCCCGGGCACCCGCGCGAGCCGGCGGGCCAGCTCCTGCGTGGTCGTCCCGGCACCCACCACGATGGCCTCGCCCTCTTCGACGAAGCCCGCGGCGAGATCGGCGATGGCCGTCTTCTCGGCGGTCGCGAGATGGGACTTCTGCGGGAAGCCGGACTCTCGCGTGAATCCGCCCGGCAGTACCGCACCGCCGTGCCGGCGGTCGAGGAGTCCTTCTGCCTCCAGTGCGCGCACGTCCCGCCGTACGGTCACTTCGGAGGTCTGGACGACGCGGGCGAGCTCACGGAGCGACACGGCCCCGTTCGCGCGCACCATTTCGAGGATCAATTGGCGACGTTCTGCAGCGAACACGAAACTGACAGTAACCCCAACGACCGTCTGCTTTCAGCAGTATGCGCCGAATAACAGAAGTTGTTCGCAAGGCAGTACCAGAAGTGGTATAAGCGCCTACTCTGCCCGCCTATGCCACCCGCAAGCGCCACAACTCCCCGTGACCAGCGGGGAGTCGATTCCAGCCGCGCCCCGGCCGCTAGCCTTCGCCGCCGGCCTTCCGCGTGTGCAGCTGCCGGGCGACCTCCGCGATCGAGCCCGAGAGCGACGGATACACGGTGAAGGCGTTGGCGATCTGCTCGACCGTCAGGTTGTTGTCGACGGCGAGGGAGATGGGGTGGATCAGCTCCGAGGCGCGCGGCGCGACGACGACACCGCCCACCACGATCTCGGTACCGGGCCGGCAGAAGATCTTGACGAAGCCGTCCCGGATGCCCTGCATCTTGGCGCGCGGGTTGCGCAGCAGCGGCAGCTTCACCACGCGGGCGTCGATCTTGCCGGCGTCGACGTCGGCCTGCGAGTAGCCGACGGTGGCGATCTCGGGGTCGGTGAAGACGTTGGCGGAGACGGTCTTGAGGTTCAGCGGGGTGACCGCGTCCCCGAGGAAGTGGTACATGGCGATGCGCCCCTGCATCGCCGCCACCGAGGCCAGCGCGAAGACGCCGGTGACGTCACCGGCGGCGTAGACACCGGGAGCCGAGGTCCGCGACACGCGGTCGGTGCGGATGTGCCCGGAGTCCTTGAGCTTGACCCCGGCCTCCTCCAGCCCCATCCCGTCGGTGTTGGGGATGGCGCCGACGGCCACCAGACAGTGCGACCCGGTGATGACCCGTCCGTCGGCGAGCGTGACCTCCACCCGGTCCCCCACCCGTTTGGCGGACTGGGCCCGGGACCGCGACATGACGTTCATGCCGCGCCGCCGGAAGACGTCCTCGAGCACGGCGGCGGCGTCGGGGTCCTCACCGGGCAGCACCCGGTCCCGCGACGACACGAGGGTGACCCGCGACCCGAGCGCCTGGTAGGCACCGGCGAACTCGGCACCGGTCACACCGGACCCGACCACGATCAGCTCTTCCGGCAACTCCTCCAGGTCGTACACCTGGGTCCAGTTCAGGATGCGCTCGCCGTCGGGCCGTGCGTCCGGCAGCTCGCGCGGGTGCCCGCCGGTGGCGATCAGCACGGCGTCCGCGGTGAGCGTCTCCTCGCTCCCGTCGGCGGCGCGCACGATCACCTTCCGGGACCCGTCGAGCGCCTGCATCCCCTCCAGCCGCCCGCGCCCGCGCATGACCCGCGCGCCGGCCCGCGTCACGGAGGCGGTGATGTCGTGCGACTGGGCGAGCGCGAGCCGCTTGACGCGTCGGTTGACCTTGCCGAGGTCGACGCCCACGACCCGGGCGGCCTGCTCCATGGGCGGGGTGTCGTCGGCGACGATGATCCCCAGCTCCTCGTAGGAGGAGTCGAAGGTGGTCATCACCTCGGCCGTGGCGATGAGGGTCTTGGACGGCACGCAGTCGGTCAGCACCGACGCCCCGCCCAGACCGTCGCAGTCGACGACGGTCACCTCCGCACCGAGTTGCGCGGCCACCAGCGCCGCTTCGTATCCGCCGGGTCCGCCGCCAATGATCACGATCCGAGTCACGTACTCCATTGTCCCGCACCCTTCAACGGGCGGCTGCCCGGGGGCGCCACCGTTACGAACGTGATGCGCGTGACGCCTGTCGTACCCTTCCCCCATGTCGCTCTACGCCGCTTATGCCGGCAACCTCGACGCGCGGCTCATGACCCGCCGCGCCCCGCACTCGCCGCTGCGCGCGACCGGCTGGCTGAACGGGTGGCGGCTGACCTTCGGGGGCGAGCACATGGGCTGGGAGGGCGCGCTGGCGACCCTGGTCGAGGACCCGATCTCGCAGGTCTTCGTGGCGCTCTACGACGTCGCCCCGATGGACGAGGACTCGCTCGACCGCTGGGAGGGCGTGGGTCTGGACATCTACCGCCGCACCCGGGTGCGCGTCCACACCCTGGAGGGCGAGGAGAAGGCCTGGACGTACGTCCTGAACGCCTACGAGGGCGGCCTGCCCTCCGCCCGCTACCTGGGCGAGGTGGCGGACGCGGCCGAATCGGCGGGCGCCCCCCACGACTACGTGATGGAACTCCGCAAGCGCCCCTGCTGACGCCCTCCTGTCGGATCCTCCAACCCAACAATCACCATCCCGTGACCTCTGTCATCTACGCGCGTAGGCGGAAACCGGCTACCCTCTTCGGCGTGAACGCATCTCTTCTTCCGGACGACATCCAGGGCGACCCCTACGCTGCCGCCGACGCCGCCGCGGCCCGCCTGCGCGAACTCACCGGCGCCGAGACCCACGACGTCGCCCTCGTGATGGGCTCCGGCTGGGCACCGGCCGTGGACGCCCTGGGCGCCCCCGAGGCCGATCTCCAGGTCACCGACCTGCCGGGCTTCCCCAAGCCCGCGGTGGAGGGTCACGGCGGCAAGATCCGCTCGTACTCGATCGGCGACAAGCGCGCGCTGGTCTTCCTGGGCCGCACCCACTACTACGAGGGCCACGGCGTCGCCGCCGTCTCCCACGGCGTCCGCACCGCGGTGGCGGCCGGCGCCAAGACGATCATCCTGACCAACGGCTGCGGCGGCCTGCGCGAGGGCATGCGCCCCGGCCAGCCGGTCCTGATCAGCGACCACATCAACCTCACCGCCACCTCCCCCATCATCGGCGCCAATTTCGTCGACCTCACCGACCTCTACTCGCCCCGGCTGCGGGCCCTGTGCAAGGAGGTCGACCCCACGCTGGAGGAGGGCGTCTACGCCCAGTTCCCCGGCCCGCACTACGAGACCCCGGCCGAGATCCGCATGGCCCGCGTCATCGGGGCCGACCTGGTGGGCATGTCGACGGTCCTGGAGGCGATCGCCGCGCGCGAGGCCGGCGCGGAGGTACTGGGCATCTCCCTGGTCACCAACCTCGCCGCGGGCATGACGGGCGAGCCCCTCAACCACGAGGAGGTCCTCCAGGCAGGCCGCGACTCCGCCACCCGGATGGGCGCGCTGCTGACGCAGGTCCTGGGCCGGCTGTAACCCGACGCCGGGGGCAGCCCCGCGCCCGCGTAGGGCGCGAGGCGCGGGCCGGAGTTCACGTGGCACCCCGCGTGGATGCGGGCCGGGGGTGGGTGACGCGGGCCGGCGCTTGCCGGGTGCCGCTGCGGATACGTGGGAGAGCCGCGTACGGCGAGAAGGGGGCGTGTCGGGGGGTGTCCGCCCGCAGCGGTTGGCGCGTCAACGAACCACGCATCTTGAGGTACCGATTCCGCGCCGTTCCGAGGACGGACACCCCCCGGCGCGCCCCCGACCCACAACGCGACGCACCGCGCTACGCGCACCCCACCGAAGCAGCCACAGGCCGCCGCAGGCATCCCACCCCCGGAACAACCGACAACACGAGAGGCTGACCGACGTGCAAGACGACCTCCTCGCACGGGCCAAGGCATGGCTGGCCGAGGACCCCGACGCGGACACCCGCGCCGAACTCGCCGAGCTCATCGACGCCGAGGACCACGCAGAGCTCACCGCACGCTTCTCCGGCACCCTCCAGTTCGGCACCGCGGGCCTGCGCGGCGAACTCGGCGCCGGTCCGATGCGCATGAACCGCTCCGTGGTCATCCGCGCCGCGGCGGGCCTCGCCGCCTACCTCAGGAGCCAGGGTCACACCGAGGGCCTGGTGGTCATCGGCTACGACGCCCGCCACAAGTCCGAGGACTTCGCCCGCGACACCGCCGCCGTCATGACCGGCGCCGGCCTCAGGGCGGCCGTACTCCCCCGCCCCCTCCCCACTCCCGTGCTCGCCTTCGCCATCCGCCACCTCGGCGCGGTCGCCGGCGTGGAGGTCACGGCCAGCCACAACCCGCCCCGCGACAACGGCTACAAGGTGTACCTGGGCGACGGCTCCCAGATCGTGCCCCCAGCGGACGCCGGCATCGCCGCGGAGATCGACGCCGTGGCCTCCCTGCACGACGTCCCCCGCCCCACCGCCGGCTGGCAGACCCTCGGCGACGACGTCCTCGACGCCTACCTCGCCCGCACGGACGCGGTCCTCTCCCCCGGCTCCCCCCGCACGGCCCGCACGGTCTACAC
>NZ_QHJH01000224.1 GCF_003947455.1 Streptomyces sp. WAC 04229
GGGAGCAGCAGGTAGCCGCCGAGGTCGACGCGGGTGCCGGGGCCCGGCGTGCGGGCCGGGGTCAGGCTGCCGGCGGTGCCGACGGCCTCGATGCGCCCGCCGCTGAGCCGCACGTCCACGGTCCGGCCGTCGGTGAGCCGAGCCCCGGAGAGCAGGAGCGAACCGCTGTCCGGGGAGCCCGAGGGGGAGGGCGAACGGGGCGGCTGCGGCTGGCTGTCGGGCATCGCGCTCCTCTGGGCTCGGGGCTGCGCAGTGGGGGACGCAAGATCACGCAGAGTGAGTCGAGCCTAGGACGGTGATCAGCCCGTGGCGCGGAGGAGCGCAATAGTCGTACCGGCGCGGTCCGGCCCTCCGGAGTGGTGGGTACGGGACGGGTCAGGGGCGACGAAACGGATTTGGGCGAACGGCGGGCGACCGTGTAATGTCTTCATCGCTCGCCCCAATAGCTCAGTCGGCAGAGCGTCTCCATGGTAAGGAGAAGGTCAACGGTTCGATTCCGTTTTGGGGCTCTGGTGCGAGAGGTTCCCGCCGCGAGGCGGGGCCCGATCGCATCACAGCGGTGTAGCTCAGTCGGTAGAGCAAGCGGCTCATAATCGCTGTGTCACCGGTTCAAGTCCGGTCACCGCTACTGACAGTAGCCGATTGCGGGGTCGGTCCTTCAATCGGCTACTCTTTCCTGCGTTAATATCATCAATCCGTCCGTCAAGGAGCACTCACGTGGCTGCCACCGACGTCCGCCCGAAGATCACGCTGGCCTGCGTGGAGTGCAAGGAGCGGAACTACATCACCAAGAAGAACCGGCGCAACAACCCGGACCGACTGGAGATGAAGAAGCACTGCCCGCGTTGCAACGCGCACACCGCGCACCGCGAAACGCGATAAATAGGCTCGTACGCGAGGCCGTCCCCGATACTTGGGGGCGGCCTCGCGTCGTTTGGGTCAGTAGTGCCCAGCGCGGCACCCACCGCAGAGCAGAGCAGACAGCAGGAGGAGCGAGCCCATGGCGCTCGACCAGTCGTTCGTGGGGCGGACCTATCCGCCTACCGCGCCCTACGAGGTGGGCCGGGAGAAGATCCGCGAGTTCGCGGAGGCCGTGGGGGACGCCAACCCGGCGTACACGGACAGGGAGGCCGCGAAGTCGCTCGGCCACCCGGACGTGATCGCCCCGCCGACCTTCGTGTTCTCGATCACGTTCAAGGCGGCAGGGCAGGTCGTCGAGGACCCGCAGCTGGGCCTCGACTACAGCCGGGTGGTGCACGGCGACCAGAAGTTCGCCTACGTCCGCCCGGTGCGGGCCGGTGACCGGCTCACCGTCACCTCGACCATCGAGGCGATCAAGTCGCTGGCCGGCAACGACGTCCTGGACATCCGCGGCGAGGTCCACGACGAGCTCGGCGAGCACGTCGTCACCGCCTGGACCAAGCTCGTGGCCCGCGCGGCCGAGGAGGCGTGAGTACCGTGACGGACCCCGCAATGACGCCTCCGGCCTCCGCCGGTGCCAGGATCGCGTACGGCGACGTCGAGGTCGGCACCGAACTGCCCGCGCAGTCCTTCCCGGTGGACCGCGCCAAGCTCGTCCAGTACGCGGGCGCCTCCGGCGACTTCAACCCGATCCACTGGAACGAGAAGTTCGCCAAGGACGTCGGCCTGCCGGACGTCATCGCGCACGGCATGTTCACCATGGCCGAGGCGGTCCGCGTGGTCACCGACTGGGTCGGCGACCCGGGCGCGGTCGTGGAGTACGGCGTCCGCTTCACCCGGCCCGTCGTCGTCCCGGACGACGACCGGGGTGCCGTGATCGAGGTCAGCGGCAAGGTCGCGGCCAAGCTCGACGACAACACCGTCCGCGTCGACCTCACGGTCACCAGCGGCGGCCAGAAGGTCCTGGGCATGTCCCGGGCGGTCGTCCGCCTGGGCTGAGAAGTGCGGTAAGGGGCGATCCCCAGAGTGGGCGCCCCTTACTTCTCCATCCCCCTTGACGTAGTTAGTGATTGAGTACTAACTTCCTGTCCATGGTCAGGATGAGCGCAGAGGAGCGACGCGAGAGCGTCATCCGCGCGGCGATGACCGAGTTCGCCCGGGGTGGTTACTACGGCACCTCCACGGAGGCCATCGCCAAGCGGGTGGGGGTCTCCCAGCCGTACCTCTTCCGGCTCTTCCCGGGGAAGAAAGCGATCTTCCTCGCGGTGGCGGAACGCTGTCTCCAGGACACGCGCGAGGTGTTCGAGACGGCGTCCGAGGGGCTGCACGGCGAAGAGGCCCTGCACTCCATGGCCGAGGCCTACACACAGCTGATCGCCGATCACCCCGAGAAGCTGCAGATGCAGTTGCAGGTCTACGTCACGGTCGCCGCGGCCGAGGCATCCGGGGACCACGAGTTCGGCGAGATGGTGCGAAGGGGCTGGCTGGAGCTCTGGGACACCGTCCACGTGCCCCTGGGGGGCGACGTGGACGAGACGACGACCTTCATGGCGTACGGCATGCTCGTCAACACCCTGGCGGGAATGGGCTTTCCGCCGGGGCACCGGATCTGGGAAGGCCTCTACATCTCGGCGCGGGCCAAAGAGAGCCGGAACAGCACGTAGGGGCGCGCGGGTCGCCGGCGTGTGCTCTCGCACGCCACTCGTATGCCCGGAGAAGTTAGTCAGCAATTACTAACCAAACCAAACCGCAAGCGGTGCACACCCTCTGGGGGAGAGATGTCACAGCACAGCACAGGTCGGAGCGCACGCGGCGGGGGAGCCGTCTGGGCCCTCGTCATCACCAGCGTCGCCGGATTCATGGCCGCCCTCGACAACCTCGTCGTCACCACCGCCCTGCCCTCCATCCGCGAGGACCTGGGCGGGGCGCTGCACGACCTGGAATGGACCGTGAGCGCGTACACGCTCACCTTCGCCGTCCTCCTGATGTTCGGCGCCGCACTGGGCGACCGCTTCGGCCGCCGCAAGCTCTTCATCGTCGGCCTGACCGTCTTCACCGTCGCCTCCGCCGCCGCGGCCATGGCACCCGGCATCGACTCGCTCATCGCCGCCCGCGCGGTCCAGGGCGTCGGCGCGGCGATCATGATGCCGCTCACCCTGACCCTGCTGACGGCCGCCGTACCCGCCGAACGCCGCGGGATGGCCTACGGCATCTGGGGCGCCGTCAACGGACTGGCCGTGGCCTCGGGTCCGCTGGTCGGCGGCACCCTCACCGAACACGTCTCCTGGCAGTGGATCTTCTGGCTGAACGTTCCGCTGGGTCTGGCCCTGCTGCCGCTCGCCCGCGTCCGCCTCGCCGAGTCGTACGGCACCGGCGCCCCGCTCGACCTCCCCGGCACCCTGCTCGCCAGCGGCGGACTCTTCGGCATCGTCTACGGTCTGGTCCGCGGCCCCGTCGACGGCTGGACCGGTTCCGTGGTGCTCGTGGCCCTGTTCGCGGGGGCGGCGCTGCTCGCCGGCTTCGTCCTCTACAGCACCCGCGCCAGGAACCCCATGCTCCCCATGCGCCTCTTCCGCTCCCGCGCCTTCGCCGGGATCAATGCGGCGAGCCTGCTGATGTTCCTCGGGATGTTCGGCTCGATCTTCCTGCTCAGCCAGTACATGCAGGGCGTGCTCGGCTACTCGCCCACCGAGGCGGGGCTGCGCATGCTGCCCTGGACCGGCATGCCGATGCTGGTCGCGCCCATCGCCGGCATCCTCTCGGACCGCCTCGGAGGGCGCCCGGTGGTCGCCGCGGGACTCTTCCTCCAGGCGGCCGGCCTCTGCTACCTCGCCCGGGTCGTCACGGCCGACGCCTCCTACGGGGTCCTGCTGCCCGGTCTGATCGTCAGTGGAATCGGCATGGCCCTGTACTTCGCTCCCGCCTCCGCCCTGGTGATGTCCAGCGTCATGAACAAGGAACAGGGCATCGCCTCGGGCGCCAACAACGCCCTGCGCGAGGTGGGCGGCGCGCTCGGCATCGCGGTCATGTCCTCGATCTTCGCGGCCCAGGGCGGCTACGAGTCCCCGCAGATCTTCGTCGACGGACTGCGGCCCGCGGTCGCGGTCGGCGCGGCGGTGGTGGCCCTCGGAGGCATGGCGGCCCTGCTGATCCCGGGCGGCCGCCCGGCCGGCCGGACATCCACGGACACACCCGGAACGAACCCGACCCCGAACCCCACCCCGGAGCCGGCGGAGACCGTGTCCGCCGCCCCCGCGGCCACCAGCTGACCGCACCTGCGCAGGACGAGAGGAGAGCCCGACATGCCCACCCTTCCCTGGACCGTGCCGAACCGGCCGCCGCAGGCCACGGAGGTACACGTCTTCGCCTCCCGTTTCGAGACCCGCACGCTGTGGGGCGCGCTGAAGTTCCTGGCGCGCACGCCAGGCGTGTGGCGGCAGGTGAGGGGCGCGCGCGGTGCGTACGGCGCGTCCCTGAAGGCGGAGCCCTTCAAGCGGACGTTCTGGACGCTGTCCGCCTGGGAGTCGCCCGAGGCGCTCAAGGACTTCGCCCGCTCCGGCACCCATGCCCCGGCCTCCCGCGGGCTCTCCGCGCAGATGCGGGACGCGAAGTTCGCCTCCTGGCCGGCGTCGAGCGACGAGCTGCCGGTCGGCTGGGCCGAAGTACGACAGCGCCTGCGGTGAAGGACGCCCGCGGTGAAGGAGGGAACGCCCCGGCCGGACGGTCGGGGCGTTCCCGCTGCCCGGGGCTGTCGGTGCCGTCTCGTAGTCTTGAGCGCGTGCAGGAAATCCAGGACGCCCCCCTCGCCCCGCTGACCACCTTCCGACTCGGAGGACCGGCGACCCGGCTGATCACGGCCACGACCGACGCCGAGGTGATCGCCGCCGTCCGCGACGCCGACGACACCGGCACGCCCCTGCTGCTCATCGGCGGCGGATCCAACCTGGTCATCGGCGACAAGGGCTTCGACGGCACCGCCCTGCACATCGCCACCCGCGGCCTCACTCTCGACGGCACGACGCTGGAGCTGGCGGCCGGCGAGATCTGGTCCGACGCCGTCGCCCGCACGGTCGAGGCCGGACTGGCCGGCGTCGAGTGCCTGGCCGGCACCCCCGGCTCGGCGGGCGCGACGCCCATCCAGAACGTCGGCGCGTACGGCCAGGAGGTCAGCTCCACGATCACCGAGGTGACGGCGTACGACCGCAGGAACAGGGAGACGGTCTCCCTCTCCAACGCGGCCTGCGACTTCTCGTACCGCAACAGCCGCTTCAAGGCCGAACCCGAGCGGTACGTCGTGCTGCGCGTCCGTTTCCGGCTGGAGGACGCGCGCGGATTCTCCGCGCCCATCCGCTACGCCGAGACGGCCCGCGCGCTCGGCGTCGAGGCGGGTGACCGGGTCCGGCTGACCGCCGCCCGCGACACCGTGCTGAAGCTGCGCGCGGGCAAGGGCATGGTGCTGGACCCCGACGACCACGACACCTGGTCGGCCGGGTCGTTCTTCACCAACCCGATCCTCACGGACGAGGAGTTCGCCCGGTTCCGCTCGCGCGTGGCGGAGCGGCTCGGGGACTCGGCCGAGCCGCCGGCCTTCCCGGCGGGGGACGGCCTGATCAAGACCTCGGCGGCCTGGCTGATCGACAAGGCCGGCTTCACCAAGGGCTACGGCACCGGCCCCGCCCGCATCTCCACCAAGCACACGCTGGCGCTGACCAACCGCGGCGAGGCCACCACGGAGGACCTGCTGGCGCTGGCCCGCGAGGTCGTCGCCGGGGTCCACGACGCGTTCGGCGTCACGCTGGTCAACGAGCCGGTGACGGTGGGCGTGCGGCTCTGAGGCCTGTCTGAGCCTTCCCGTCGTCGCCCGGAGGGCGGGCTCGGCGTCAGGTGCGTGTCGCGAGGCAGACGGGAAGGGGCAGACAGGCCCGGCGGGCCCGGCCCGGCGACCTGGCGCGGGCACCCGGCCCGGCTACCCGGCCAGCCAGCCGTCCACCCCGGCCAGCAGTTTCTCCTTCACGTCCTCCGGCGCCGCCGACCCCCGCACCGACTGGCGTGCCAGTTCCGCCAGTTCCGGGTCCGTGAACCCGTGGTGCTCCCGGGCGAACTCGTACTGAGCCGCCAGCCGCGCCCCGAACAGCAGCGGATCGTCCGCGCCCAGCGCCATCGGCACCCCGGCCTCGAACAGCTTCCGCAGCGGCACGTCCTCCGGCTTCTCGTACACGCCCAGGGCGACATTGGACGCCGGACACACCTCGCACGTCACCTGCCGGTCGGCGAGCCGCTTCAGCAGCCGCGGATCCTCCGCCGCCCGTACCCCGTGCCCGATCCGGTCCGCCTCCAGGTCGTCCAGGCAGTCCCGCACCGACGCCGGCCCGGTCAGCTCACCCCCGTGCGGCGCCGACAGCAGCCCGCCCTCGCGCGCGATCGCGAACGCCCGGTCGAAGTCGCGGGCCATGCCCCGCCGCTCGTCGTTGGACAGGCCGAACCCGACCACGCCCTTGTCCGCGTACCGCACCGCCAGCCGGGCCAGCGTCCGCGCGTCCAGCGGGTGCTTCATCCGGTTCGCGGCCACCAGCACCCGCATCCCGATCCCCGTGTCCCGCACGGTCGTCTCCACCGCGTCCAGGATGATCTCCAGCGCCGGGATCAGCCCGCCCAGCCGTGGGGCGTACGACGTCGGATCCACCTGGATCTCCAGCCACCCCGACCCGTCCCGCACATCCTCCTCCGCGGCCTCCCGCACCAGCCGCTGGATGTCCTCCGGTTCCTGCAGACACGACCGCGCCGCGTCGTACAGCCGCTGGAAGCGGAACCAGCCCCGCTCGTCCGTCGCCCGCAGCTTGGGCGACTCCCCGCGGCCGAGCGCCTCGGTCAGCGTCTCGGGCAGTCGTACACCGTGCTTGTCGGCCAGTTCCAGCAGGGTCGTGGGCCGCATCGACCCGGTGAAGTGCAGGTGGAGATGGGCCTTCGGCAGTTCAGAGACATCACGTACACGCTCCATTCCGCGATCCTGCCGCACGACACGCCCGACCCGACAGCACTTTCCCCGTACGTGGTCTTGCTCGCACAAACGAACAGAGCACCCCGGAGCGTTCCGGAGTGCTCTGTCTCGGCAGCGGGCGGGGTCAGTCCCGGGCCTCCGCCAGCAGCTTCTGGATCCGGCTCACGCCCTCGACGAGGTCCTCGTCGCCGAGCGCGTACGACAGCCGCAGGTACCCGGGCGTACCGAACGCCTCACCGGGCACCACCGCGACCTCGGCCTCCTCAAGGATCAGCGCGGCCAGCTCGACCGTGTCCTGCGGACGCTTGCCGCGGATCTCCTTGCCGACCAGCGCCTTCACCGACGGGTAGGCGTAGAACGCGCCCTTGGGCTCCGGGCACACCACGCCGTCGATGTCGTTGAGCATCCGCACGATGGTCTGGCGGCGCCGGTCGAAGGCCTCCCGCATCTTCGCCACGGCGTCCAGGTCGCCGGAGACCGCCGCGATCGCCGCCGCCTGGGCCACGTTGGACACGTTGGACGTGGCGTGCGACTGGAGGTTGGTCGCGGCCTTGACGACGTCCTTCGGGCCGATGACCCACCCGACCCGCCAGCCGGTCATCGCGTACGTCTTCGCGACGCCGTTGACCACGATGCACTTGTTGCGCAGCTCGGGCAGCAGCGCCGGCATGGACACCGAGAAGGCGTCGCCGTAGACGAGGTGCTCGTAGATCTCGTCGGTCAGCACCCACAGGCCGTGCTCGACGGCCCACTGGCCGATCGCCTCGGTCTCGGCCTCGCTGTACACGGCCCCCGTCGGGTTCGACGGCGAGACGAAGAGGACGACCTTGGTCTTGTCCGTGCGCGCGGCCTCCAGCTGCTCCACGCTCACCCGGTAGCCGGTCGTCTCGTCGGCTACGACCTCGACGGGCACGCCGCCGGCCAGCCGGATCGACTCCGGGTACGTCGTCCAGTACGGCGCCGGGACGATGACCTCGTCGCCCGGGTCGAGGATCGCGGCGAACGCCTCGTAGATGGCCTGCTTGCCGCCGTTGGTCACGAGGATCTGCGACGGGTCGACCTCGTAGCCGGAGTCGCGCAGCGTCTTCGCGGCGATGGCCGCCTTCAGCTCGGGCAGCCCGCCGGCCGGCGTGTAGCGGTGGTACTTCGGGTTCTTGCACGCCTCGACGGCGGCCTCGACGATGTAGTCCGGCGTCGGGAAGTCGGGCTCCCCGGCGCCGAAGCCGATCACCGGACGCCCGGCGGCCTTCAGGGCCTTGGCCTTGGCGTCCACGGCGAGGGTCGCGGACTCGGAGATCGCGCCGACTCGGGCGGAGACCCGGCGCTCGGTGGGAGGGGTTGCAGCGCTCATGGCCCCATCGTTCCAGACCGCAAACCGCGGCGGCACACGGGTTTCACGGACTGAACAGGACGGAACTGGAACGGGGCAGGGCCCAGAACATCAGTCCGGAACCCCGCGCCCGCCTGGGCGATCTTCGGCCAAGGGCCCCTGGCGGGGCGCCTCGCCGCCCCATTCTGTTCGACGCCCGGCCCGTGAGCACGTACACTCTCACCTCGTTGGCCTTCAGCAGCCCGCGATCATTCGGTGCACACCAAGCATCCGAGTGGATGCGGTACGTTGGGGGACACACAAAGGGTCGTAGCTCAATTGGTAGAGCACTGGTCTCCAAAACCAGCGGTTGGGGGTTCAAGTCCCTCCGGCCCTGCTACACACACCATCGCCAGGATGTGTGCGCATGTACGTACAGCAATGCACCGCCGTGCGGCTCCAACCGGGCGCGGCACGGCCACGACCCGGAATCAGGTGAGGACGAGTGACGGACGCCGTGGGCTCCATCGACATGCCTGATGCCCAGGACGAGGCGCCGGACAAGAAGTCCCGCAAGGGCGGCAAGCGCGGCAAGAAGGGCCCCCTCAAGCGGCTCGCCCTCTTCTACCGCCAGATCGTCGCGGAACTCCGCAAGGTTGTCTGGCCGACCCGGAATCAGCTGACGACGTACACCACCGTGGTGATCATCTTCGTGGTCATCATGATCGGCCTGGTGACTCTGATTGACTATGGCTTCTCTCACGCCGCCAAGTACGTCTTCGGCTGAGTCGAGAGCGAAGGGCGCCGAGGTACCCGGCGCCCCTTTCGCGTGTTCCACCCCTATGTATCCAGGAAGAAGCAGCCACCGTGTCTGACCCGAACGTGAACGACGCCTTCGAGCCGGTCGAGTCCGTCGAGGACGAGCCCGGCACCGTCGAGGGCGCCGGCAACGAGGACACCCAGGCCTCCGCCGAGGCCGAGGCTGCCGACGACGCCGTCGTCGACGCGGACGAGACCGCAGAGGCCGAGGACGAGACCGCGGAAGCCGCGGACGACGACACCGCCGAGCAGGCGGACGAGGCCGCGGAGGCCGAGCCCGAGCTGGACCCGATCGAGGCGCTCCGCCGCGAACTGCGCGTGCTCCCCGGCGAGTGGTACGTGATCCACACCTACGCCGGTTACGAGAACCGCGTGAAGACCAACCTCGAGCAGCGCGCCGTCTCGCTGAACGTCGAGGACTACATCTTCCAGGCCGAGGTGCCGCAGGAAGAGGTCGTCCAGATCAAGAACGGCGACCGCAAGACGATCCGCCAGAACAAGCTGCCGGGCTACGTCCTGGTCCGCATGGACCTGACCAACGAGTCCTGGGGCGTCGTCCGCAACACCCCCGGCGTCACCGGCTTCGTGGGCAACGCCTACGACCCGTACCCGCTGACCCTGGACGAGATCGTCAAGATGCTCGCCCCGGAGGCCGAGGAGAAGGCCGCCCGCGAGGCCGCCGAGGCCGAGGGCAAGCCGGCGCCGCAGCGCAAGGTCGAGGTGCAGGTCCTGGACTTCGAGGTCGGCGACTCGGTCACCGTCACCGACGGCCCCTTCGCCACGCTCCAGGCCACGATCAACGAGATCAACCCCGACTCGAAGAAGGTCAAGGGCCTCGTCGAGATCTTCGGCCGCGAGACCCCGGTCGAGCTGAGCTTCGACCAGATCCAGAAGAACTAGTACCTCTCACCGGTACTTCTCTGGACGTAACGCTTCCGAACAGGTCGGACGGGCGCAGGCTGCTCGTCTGACCTGCTCGGTTTTTGGCCGCGCATCTATACCCGCTATCGTTGTGCGGTATGCCTGTGTCCGGGTAGCTCCCGAACGCGGGCAGGACCCGAATCGAAAGGACCCGGAGAGCTATGCCTCCCAAGAAGAAGAAGGTCACGGGGCTCATCAAGCTCCAGATCCAGGCCGGTGCCGCCAACCCGGCTCCGCCGGTCGGCCCCGCGCTGGGTCAGCACGGCGTGAACATCATGGAGTTCTGCAAGGCCTACAACGCCGCGACCGAGTCGCAGCGTGGCTGGGTCATCCCGGTGGAGATCACGGTCTACGAGGACCGTTCCTTCACCTTCATCACCAAGACCCCGCCGGCCGCGAAGATGATCCTCAAGGCCGCGGGTGTGGAGAAGGGCTCCGGCGAGCCGCACAAGACCAAGGTCGCGAAGATCACGCGTGACCAGGTCCGTGAGATCGCCACCACCAAGATGCCCGACCTCAACGCCAACGACCTGGACCAGGCGGAGAAGATCATCGCCGGTACCGCCCGTTCCATGGGCGTCACGGTCGAGGGCTGACCTCCACCCCGTAAGCAAGCAGCAGTAGTGGCAGGGCCGGCTCGGCCCGCACCACGACTCCTCAGAAGCCAACAGGAGCAGTAGTGAGCAAGCGCAGCAAGTCTCTCCGCGCTGCGGACGCCAAGATCGACCGGGACAAGCTCTACGCCCCGCTCGAGGCCGTCCGTCTCGCCAAGGAGACCTCCACGAGCAAGTTCGACGGCACCGTCGAGGTCGCCTTCCGCCTGGGTGTCGACCCGCGCAAGGCCGACCAGATGGTCCGTGGCACCGTGAACCTCCCGCACGGCACCGGCAAGACCGCCCGGGTCCTGGTCTTCGCGACCGGCGACCGTGCCGAGGCCGCGCGTGCCGCGGGCGCCGACATCGTCGGCGCCGACGAACTGATCGACGAGGTGTCGAAGGGCCGTCTGGACTTCGACGCCGTCGTCGCCACCCCGGACCTCATGGGCAAGGTCGGCCGCCTCGGCCGCGTGCTCGGTCCCCGTGGTCTCATGCCGAACCCCAAGACCGGCACCGTGACCCCGGACGTCGCCAAGGCTGTCAACGACATCAAGGGCGGCAAGATCGAGTTCCGCGTCGACAAGCACTCGAACCTGCACTTCATCATCGGCAAGACGTCGTTCGACGACACCAAGCTGGTGGAGAACTACGGCGCGGCGCTGGAGGAGATCCTCCGTCTCAAGCCGTCCGCCGCGAAGGGCCGGTACATCAAGAAGGCCGCGATCAGCACCACGATCGGCCCCGGCATCCCGGTCGACTCCAACCGCACCCGCAACCTCCTCACCGAGGAGGACCCGGCGGCGGTCTGAGCCAACGGCTCGCCCAACCGGTTCACGGGCCCCGCACCTTCCGAGGTGCGGGGCCCGTCCCTTTTCCCGCGCCCCTGGGCTAGCGTGCGGGCAGGGGACCCCCGCACGAGGCGCAGGGGGCGCACGGGGCACAGGGGG
>NZ_QHJH01000225.1 GCF_003947455.1 Streptomyces sp. WAC 04229
GCCCCCGCCGGCCGCGCCCCCGGCCGAACCGGGCCGGCCCGCCCGGCCCGTCGCCGGTGACGCCACCGGCTGGTCCCTGGAGGAGCGGCTCTACAACCAGGTGTGGGGCATGTTCGAGGACCTGTCCCGCACCACGGCCGCGTACCGCAGCGCCGTCGACTTCGCCGACTCGCGCCTGGAGAAGGAACTCGACCAGGCCCTCTCCGACCCGCGCAGCCGGATCGGCGGACAAGGTGACGCCGCCCGTGAGGCGGCACGTGCCCGGCACGACCAGTTGGTCGCCCAGGCCAGGGAGGTCCTGGACCGGGACGTCGCCCAGCTGGTCGCCGAGGCCGAGGTCGTCGAGCCCGCCCTGCCCGCGGCGTTCGCGCGCTGGGACAACCCGGTCTGGCACGCCTACCGCGTCCCCATGGAGATACCGATGGCCCTGCGGCTGGGCGATCTCCATCTGCCGGAGGCCGACCGCGTACGCATCCCGCTGCTGATGCGGCTGCCGCTGGAGCGCGGTCTGTGGATCGACAGCGGGCGTTCCGCCGCGCTCGACGGTTCGGTCTCGGACTCCCACGAGACGCGGCGGCTGGGCCTGGAGACGGCGGTCGCGCACGCGGCCCGGCTGCTCGCCGTGTACCCGGCGGGCGAGTTCACCGTGCACGTCATCGACCCGGCCGGATCCGGTGCGCAGCCGCTGGCACCCCTCGTGCAGAGCGGAGTGCTCGCCGCTCCGCCCGCCCTCGGCGCGTCGGGGACGGCGGACGTTCTGGCCCGCCTCACCCAGCGAGTCGACCTGGTGCAGATGGCGTTGCGCGGCGGTGCTCCCGACGCGCTGCCGCCCGGTGTCGACACCTCCCAGCAGCTCCTGCTCGTCAACGACTTCCCGCACGGCTTCGACGACCGGGCGGTGAACCAGCTGCGCTACCTCGCCGACGAGGGGCCGGCCGTCGGCGTCCACCTGATGATGGTCGCCGACCGGGAGGAGTCCGCGGGGTACGGGCCGCTGCTGGACCCGCTGTGGCGTTCACTTCTCCGGCTGACACCGGTGCCCGACGACCACCTGGCCGACCCCTGGGTCGGGCATGCGTGGACGTACGAGCCGGCGCTCGTGCCGCCCGGCAGCCAGGTGCTCCAGCAGGTCCTCGCCCAGGTCGCGGCGGCCCGCCGTTCTTGGGGCGGTTAAGGGCTCCGAGCTGGTCTTTTGAGCGTAATTTGCAAATCTCTTTACCCTCCCTTGGTGAATGGGGTACTGTCGTCCGTACGGAGGGGAGTACTCCCTGTCTGTGCGGCGACCCCGTCAATACGGATCAGGCCAGATCCCGGGGCGTCGGCCCGTGGGTTCCGCGGACGCACAGTGCGTTCCGGACACCCGGGGTGGAAGAGACCTCCGGCAGCGACGACGCTGACATTTGCCGTGTGACGCACTGCCGGAGGCGTAGTGGAAGTTTCTGTGACCCTGTGGGTCCTGACCATCGTGGGCCTCGCCGCCCTCATCGCGGTCGATTTCTTCATCGGCCGCAAGCCGCACGACGTATCGATCAAGGAAGCGGGAATCTGGACGATCGTCTGGATCGTTCTCGCGGGCCTCTTCGGAGTCGGCCTGCTCATCTTCGGCGGCGGCCAGCCCGCCGGCGAGTTCTTCGCGGGCTTCATCACCGAGAAGTCCCTCAGCGTGGACAACCTGTTCGTCTTCGTCCTGATCATGGCGAAGTTCGCGGTGCCCTCGCAGTACCAGCAGCGTGTGCTGCTCATCGGTGTCCTCATAGCCCTGGTCCTCAGGGCGATCTTCATCGCCGCGGGCGCCGCGATCCTCGCCAGCTTCGCGTGGGTCTTCTACATCTTCGGTGCCTTCCTGATCTGGACCGCCTGGAAGCTCATCCAGGAGGCCCGGGCCGACGAGGAGGACGAGGAGTTCGAGGAGAACAAGCTCCTCAAGGCCGCCGAGCGCCGCTTCGGTGTCGCCGACCGATACCACGGCACCAAGCTGTGGATCGAGGAGAACGGCAAGCGGATCATGACCCCGATGCTGGTCGTGATGCTCGCGATCGGCACCACCGACGTGCTCTTCGCGCTCGACTCCATCCCGGCGATCTTCGGTCTGACCCAGGACCCGTACATCGTGTTCACGGCCAACGCGTTCGCCCTGATGGGCCTGCGCCAGCTGTACTTCCTCATCGGCGGTCTGCTGAAGAAGCTGGTCCACCTCTCGTACGGCCTGTCGGTCATCCTGGGCTTCATCGGCGTCAAGCTGGTGTTGCACGCCCTGCACGAGTCCGGGGTGCACGTTCCCGAGATCAGCATTCCGGTCTCGCTCGGCGTGATCTGCTCCGTCCTGATCATCACCACGATCACCAGCCTGCGGGCCTCCAAGAAGCAGGCCGAGGCCAATGCGGTGGCCGGGAGCGACGACGCCGAGAAGGACAGCGTCGAAGCCTGACCGGACACGGTCCGATCCCCAGTCGGTCGTAGGCCGGTCGTAGGCGACCACCACCGGGAGCGGCGGGCGGCGAAGAGCCGCCCGCCGCTTCCCGTTCGCCGGTCCGTGTGACAGAGAATGCGGGGCACGTCGCCCTCTGCGACGATCGCCGCATGATCACGCGTCCCAGGGAGCTCATCACGCAGTGGACCGCCATCAGTCCGATGGCCGCGGTGGTGCTGCTGATCCTCACCTGGGGACGAGATCTGCCCGGAGCCCTGGTCGCGCTGATGACGGTCGTCCTCGCGATGGCCGTCCTGGCCGCCGTGCACCACGCGGAGGTCGTGGCGCATCGGGTCGGCGAACCCTTCGGCTCCCTGGTCCTCGCCGTCGCGGTGACGGTCATCGAGGTCGCGCTCATCGTGACGCTGATGGTGGACGGCGGCGACAAGAGTGCCACCCTGGCCAGGGACACGGTCTTCGCCGCCGTGATGATCACCTGCAACGGAGTGGTGGGCCTCAGCCTTCTGGTCGGTTCCCTCCGGCACGGCATCGCCCAGTTCAACGCCGAGGGCACCGGCGCCGCCCTCGCGACGGTGGCGACCCTGGCCACCCTCAGCCTGGTACTGCCCACGTTCACCACCAGCGCGCCCGGCCCGGAGTTCTCCACCGTGCAGCTCACCTTCGCGGCGCTCTCCTCGCTGATCCTCTACGGCCTGTTCATCGCGACCCTGACCGTGCGGCACCGCGACTACTTCCTGCCGATCACCCGGCACGGTGAAGTGATCACGGTCGAGGAGCACGCCCACGCCCCGTCCGCCCGTACCGCTCTGATCAGCCTGGTGATGCTGGCCCTGGCGTTGATCGGCGTCGTCGGACTGGCGAAGGGGGTGTCGCCGACGATCGAGGACGGAGTGGAGGCCGCCGGGCTCCACCACGCCGTGGTCGGCGTCATCATCGCCCTGCTGGTGCTGCTCCCCGAGACCATCGCCGCGGTGCGTTCCGCGCGCCGCGACCGGGTGCAGACCAGCATGAACCTCGCCCTCGGCTCGGCGATGGCGAGCATCGGCCTGACCATTCCCGCGGTCGCCCTGGCCTCCGTGTGGCTCACCGGCCCGCTGGTCCTGGGCCTGAGCGCCATCCACATGGTGCTGCTCGCCCTGACCGTGATCGTCGCCTCGCTGACCGTCGTGCCCGGACGGGCCACCCCCCTCCAAGGAGGAGTCCACCTGGTGCTGTTCGCGGCGTACCTGGAGCTCGCGATCAATCCGTAGGCGCAGGGGACGGCCCGCCGGTGCACCGACGCACCGTGATAGACCGGGGGCCGAGCAGCGGTCGCGCAAGGGCCGCCGCACCCTCACGGACCGGAGGAACCGTGCCCCGCACCCTGGCCAACGCCCCGATCATGATCCTCAACGGCCCCAACCTGAACCTGCTGGGCCAGCGACAGCCGGAGATCTACGGCTCCGACACCCTCGCCGACGTCGAGGCCCTGTGCGTGAAGGCCGCGGCGGCACACGGCGGCACGGTGGACTTCCGGCAGTCCAACCACGAGGGCGAACTGGTCGACTGGATCCACGAGGCCCGGCTGAACCACTGCGGGATCGTGATCAACCCCGCCGCCTACTCGCACACCTCCGTGGCCGTCCTGGACGCGCTCAACACCTGCGACGGGCTGCCCGTGGTGGAGGTCCACATCTCCAACATCCACCAGCGGGAGCCGTTCCGGCACCACTCCTACGTCTCGCAGCGCGCCGACGGAGTCATCGCGGGGTGCGGTGTGCAGGGATACGCGTTCGCCGTGGAGCGGATCGCCGCGGTGGCCGGGACGGGACAGGCCCGGGCCTGAGCCCGCCGGGGCCGCCGGTCGAGGGCGGGAATCGGGAGACCGGCGGCCCTTACCGCTCGGGAGCCGTCATCCCGCGCGGGGCTGCCTCCAGTGGACCGCCCCCGCCGGCGGGCCGGGAGCGCGCGCGGAGCACCGGTGTGTGCGAACGCGTCACACGGGGTGCGCACGCCGGTTCGAGCGCGGGGTGTCCGCGGCGCGCTCCCGTCGCTCACCAGCCGCGTGCACGCCACTCCGGCAGGTGCGGCCGCTCCGCGCCGAGCGTGGTGTCGTCGCCGTGTCCGGGATAGACCCACGTCTCGTCCGCGAGCACGTCGAAGACCTTCGCCTCCACGTCGTGGAGCAGGCTCGCGAACGCCGCCGGGTCCTTGTGGGTGTTGCCCACACCGCCCGGGAAGAGACAGTCCCCCGTGAACACATGGGGGTGCCCGTGCGGATCGTCGTACACCAGGACGATGGAACCCGGCGTGTGGCCGACCAGGTGGCGTGCGGTGAGTTCCACCTGCCCCACCCTGATCGTGTCCCCGTCGTCGACCGCGACGTCGGTCGGTACCGGAATGCCCTCGGCGTCGTACCGGCCGGCGTGGGTGCGGGCCCCGGTGGCGGCGACGACCTCGGCGAGTGCCTGCCAGTGGTCGCCGTGGCGGTGGGTGGTGACGACGGACGCGATGCCGTCGTCACCGATCGTGCCCAGCAGCGTGTGCGCGTCGTTGGCGGCGTCGATCAGCAGTTGCTCGTCGGTGGCCCGGCAGCGCAGCAGATAGGCGTTGTTGTTCATCGGGCCGACCGCGACCTTGGTGATCATCAGGTCCTTGAGCTCGTGCACGTCGGCGGGTCCGCCGACCGTCACCTCTCCGCTGTACGTCATGACGGCCAGCCTAGCTCCGGGAGGCGGTCCGCGGACCGCCGTGCACGGGCTACAGCGGCGGGAGTTCCGGCAGCGGGCCGCCCGTCACCGTGAGCGCGGCGCCCTCGCGGCGCCCGGCGAGCCAGCCGAGCAGATCCGCCGGGGCACCGGTCACGGTCACCTCCGGTGCGTCCGCCTCCCGGCCCGTGCGCCACGCGTGCGTACCGTCCGTCAGCCGGGTGGGCGGCACGTCCGGGTGTCCCGTGAAGCGGGCGGCGAGGAAGTCGGTCTCGCGCCCGGTGAACTCCGCCGGAAGATCCTCCAGCTCGTACCCGATGCCCAGGTCCACGTGGTGCAGCTCCACCTCGACCCACCGCCGGAACGGCACCCGGGACGCGGAGTCAGTGACACCGTTGCGCAGCTCCACCGTGCGCGACCAGTCCGCGGGCGCCGCACCGGCCGCCTGGAACCCGGCCGCGCTCTCGCGGACGTCCGCGAGCTGGGCGTCGAGGGCCCGCGGGGCGTCCCGCTCGATGTCGGCGTCCCGGGCCTCGCCGGAGACGTACATGGGGCGTCCTTCGAGGACGTTCACGAGGGCGTCGGCGTTGCGGGCGAGGTGGGCGAGGACGTGGCCGCGGGTCCAGCCCGGAAGCCGTGACGACTGCGTCACGGACGCGTTGTCCAGTTTCCCGACCGCGGTGAGCAGCCGCTCGGTCGCGTCACGTACAGACGCCAGGTCATGAGCGTGATCAATCATGGTGCTGACCCTAGACCGGGCCACACCTTCGGGTGAAGGTTGTGGACGACGCCCGCTATTCGAATGTGCGTGCTATAAGGTCGGAGGCGGCGTCGGGCATGCTGGGAAGTCGGGGTTTGTTGACAACCGGTGAATCCGACCGGCGTTGTCAGTGGCTCCCCCTAGTCTGAGAAAAGACGGGGGCCCCGCCCCTGTCACTTCTCTCAAGAAAGGTGCGGACCGGCGTGGCCGACCGTCTCATCGTCCGTGGCGCGCGCGAGCACAACCTGAAGAACGTCTCGCTCGACCTGCCGCGTGACTCGCTCATCGTCTTCACGGGCCTCTCCGGGTCGGGCAAGTCCTCCCTGGCCTTCGACACCATCTTCGCCGAGGGCCAGCGGCGCTACGTGGAGTCGCTCTCCTCCTACGCCCGGCAGTTCCTCGGCCAGATGGACAAGCCGGACGTCGACTTCATCGAGGGTCTCTCCCCGGCGGTCTCCATCGACCAGAAGTCGACCTCGCGCAACCCGCGCTCCACCGTCGGCACCATCACCGAGGTCTACGACTACCTGCGCCTGCTCTTCGCCCGCATCGGCAAGCCGCACTGCCCGGAATGCGGCCGGCCGATCTCGCGCCAGTCGCCGCAGGCCATCGTCGACAAGGTCCTCGAGCTGCCGGAGGGCAGCCGCTTCCAGGTGCTGTCGCCGCTGGTGCGCGAGCGCAAGGGCGAGTTCGTCGACCTGTTCGCGGAGCTCCAGACCAAGGGCTACTCCCGCGCGCGGGTGGACGGCGAGACCATCCAGCTCTCCACCCCGCCGACGCTGAAGAAGCAGGAGAAGCACACCATCGAGGTGGTCGTCGACCGCCTCACCGTCAAGGACTCCGCCAAGCGCCGCCTCACCGACTCCGTCGAGACCGCGCTCGGCCTGTCCGGCGGCATGGTCGTGCTCGACTTCGTCGACCTCCCCGAGGACGACCCCGAGCGCGAGCGCATGTACTCGGAGCACCTGTACTGCCCCTACGACGACCTGTCCTTCGAGGAGCTGGAGCCCCGCTCCTTCTCCTTCAACTCGCCCTTCGGCGCCTGCCCCGACTGCTCCGGCATCGGCACCCGCATGGAGGTCGACCCGGAGCTGATCGTCCCCGACGAGGACAAGTCCCTCGACGAGGGCGCCATCCACCCCTGGTCGCACGGGCACACCAAGGACTACTTCGGCCGCCTGATCGGCGCCCTCGCGGACGCGCTCGGCTTCCGCACGGACATCCCCTTCGCGGGCCTCCCGCTGCGCGCCCGCAAGGCCCTGCTGAACGGCCACAAGACCCAGGTCGAGGTCCGCTACCGCAACCGGTACGGCCGCGAGCGCCGGTACACCACGGCGTTCGAGGGCGCGATCCCCTTCGTCAAGCGCCGGCACAGCGAGGCCGAGAGCGACTCCAGCCGCGAGCGCTTCGAGGGCTACATGCGCGAGGTGCCCTGCCCCACCTGCGAGGGCACCCGGCTCAAGCCCCTCGTCCTCGCGGTCACCGTCATGGGCAAGTCGATCGCCGAGGTCTCGGCGATGTCCATCAGCGACTGCGCCGACTTCCTCGGCGAGCTCAAGCTCAGCGCCCGCGACAAGAAGATCGCCGAGCGCGTGCTCAAGGAGGTCAACGAGCGACTCCGCTTCCTGGTCGACGTCGGCCTGGACTACCTCTCGCTGAACCGCGCGGCCGGCACGCTCTCCGGCGGCGAGGCCCAGCGCATCCGGCTGGCCACCCAGATCGGCTCCGGACTCGTCGGCGTGCTCTACGTCCTCGACGAGCCGTCCATCGGCCTGCACCAGCGCGACAACCACCGGCTGATCGAGACCCTCGTCCGGCTCCGCGACATGGGCAACACCCTCATCGTCGTCGAGCACGACGAGGACACCATCAAGGTCGCCGACTGGATCGTCGACATCGGCCCCGGCGCGGGTGAGCACGGCGGCAAGGTCGTGCACAGCGGCTCCCTCAAGGGACTGCTCGACAACGCCGAGTCGCAGACCGGCCTGTACCTGTCCGGCAGGAAGGCCATCCCGCTGCCCGACATCCGGCGCCCGCACGACCCGTCCCGGCAGCTCACCGTGCACGGCGCCCGGGAGAACAACCTCCAGGACATCGACGTCTCCTTCCCGCTGGGCGTCTTCACGGCCGTCACCGGTGTCTCCGGCTCCGGCAAGTCGACCCTGGTCAACGACATCCTGTACACGCACCTGGCCCGCGAGCTGAACGGCGCCCGGAGCGTGCCCGGCCGCCACACGCGCGTGGACGGCGACGACCTCGTCGACAAGGTCGTGCACGTCGACCAGTCGCCCATCGGCCGCACCCCGCGGTCGAACCCGGCGACGTACACCGGAGTCTTCGACCACGTCCGCAAGCTGTTCGCCGAGACGACGGAGGCGAAGGTCCGCGGCTACCTGCCCGGCCGCTTCTCCTTCAACGTCAAGGGCGGCCGCTGCGAGAACTGCGCGGGCGACGGCACGATCAAGATCGAGATGAACTTCCTCCCGGACGTCTACGTCCCGTGCGAGGTCTGCCACGGTGCCCGGTACAACCGGGAGACCCTGGAGGTCCACTACAAGGGCAAGTCCATCGCCGACGTCCTCAACATGCCGATCGAGGAGGCGACCGACTTCTTCGAGGCGGTCCCCGCGATCTCCCGGCACATGAAGACGCTCAAGGACGTCGGCCTCGGCTACGTCCGGCTCGGCCAGTCCGCGACCACCCTGTCCGGCGGTGAGGCCCAGCGCGTCAAGCTCGCCAGCGAGCTGCAGCGCCGCTCCACCGGCCGCACGGTCTACGTCCTGGACGAGCCGACCACCGGTCTGCACTTCGAGGACATCAGCAAGCTGCTGACGGTCCTGGCCGGCCTGGTCGACAAGGGCAACACGGTCATCGTCATCGAGCACAACCTCGACGTGATCAAGACCGCCGACTGGGTCGTCGACATGGGGCCCGAGGGCGGCGCCGGCGGTGGCCTGGTGGTCGCCGAGGGCACGCCCGAGCAGGTCGCCGGGGTTGCCACCAGCCACACCGGCAAGTTCCTGCGGGACGTCCTCGGTGCCGACCGGATCAGCGACGCGTCCTCCGTGCGGAGCCCGCGCAAGGCGGCGGCGAAGACGGTGGCGTCCAAGGCCACCGCCAAGAGCACCCAGACGAAGCCGGTCGCGGACACGGCCGCGAAGAAGGCCGCTCCCAAGGGGGCCGCGGCGAAGAAGACCACCGCGAGGACCTCCGCCACGAAGACGGCCAAGAAGGCCGCCAAGCCCGCCGCGAAGAAGACGACGCGGACGAGCAAGGCCTGAGCCGGACCGGCGCCGCACCGGCCGACAGCGACGCGCCGGGGCCCACGATCATCCGTGGGCCCCGGCGCGTCGCCCATGCGGCCCGGACGGGCAGTCCCGCACGGGCGGGCGCCCGCGGGATCGACGACCCGGCTCGCGCGCTCCACGCCCGCCGGGCGCGCCGTCAGACGGTCATCTCGTGGGCGTACGGCGGTTCGGCGCCCGCGCGGGAGCAGGTGATCGCCGCCGCGCGGGCGGCGAAGCCCAGCAGCCCCGTCCATCCCTCCGGTCCCAGGGTGGTCAGGCCCTCGGGGTCGAGGGCGTCGCGTGCGGCGAGGCCGTGCAGCAGTGCCGCGTTCACCGTGTCGCCCGCACCGATCGTGTCCACCACCTCGACCCGCTCGCCCCGCACCGCGTACTCGCCCCCGTCGCGGGTGAACGCGGTGAGCCCGGCGCCGCCCCGGGTGACCACGACCGCCGCGGGTCCGGACGCCAGCCACTCCCGGGGCGTGCCGCCGAGCCACGCGGCATCCTCCTCGGACAACTTCAGCAGCGACACGGACGGCAGCCAGCTCTTGAACCGGGCCCGGTAGGCGTGCGGGTCCGGAATCAGTCCGGCCCTGATGTTCGGGTCCAGCGCCGTGAAGACGCCCCGCGCGGCGGTCTCGCGCAGCAGCCCCTCGTACGCGCTCGCACCCGGCTCCAGCACCAGCGAGCAGGTCCCGAAGGACACCGCCCGGGTGCCCGGCGGCAGGTCGGCGGGCACCGTGAAGAGCCGGTCCGCCGTGCCGTCCACGTAGAAGGAGTAGGCGGCCGAACCGTCCGCGTCCACCGAGGCCACGGCGAGCGTCGTCGGTTCGGTCCCGCGCTGCACGGGCGCGACGTCCACACCCGTCTCCCGCAGCCGGTCCAGGAGCGCCTCGCCGAAGGCGTCGTACGAGACCCGGGAGCAGAAGGCGGTGGGGGAGCCGAGGCGGCCGAGTGCGACGGCCGTGTTGTACGGACCGCCACCGAGGGCGGGCCGCAGAGCGGCGAGGGCGCCCGTGCCCTGCGGTACCAGGTCGATCAGTGCCTCACCGGCGACGACGATCACGGGAGGGTCCTTTCGGGAGCGGTGACGTGGGCTTGCCCGGTCTGCTCGGGGCAGCCGCAGGACGTGCGGTGGACGAAGGCGCAGGGCAGCCGCACGGTCCGGGCGGGCCGGTCCGGCGCGGCGAGGCGCTCCAGCAGCAGCCGCACGGCCTGCGCGCCGAGATCCCTGCTGGGCTGGGCGACGGCGGTCAGGCGCGGCGTGAAGAGGTCGGCCCACGCGAAGTCGTCGAAGCAGCACAGCGCGAGGTCGCCGGGCACGGACAGGCCCCGGTCCCGGAGGGCCCGCAGCGCGCCGATCGTCATCGCGTTGTTGGCCGTGACCAGCGCGGTGGGCGGCACCGCCCGTGACAGCAGGGCCGCGGTGGCTCGTTCGCCACCGTCCGCCTCGGAGTCGCCGTGGACCAGCAGCCGGTCGTCGAAGGGCAGTCCGGCGGCCGCGAGGCCGTGCCGGTACCCGGTGATCCGCTCGCGCGTCGTGCTGAGCCCCGGCCGGCCCGCGACCAGGCCGATGCGGCGATGGCCGAGCCCGGCGAGGTGTCCGACCAGCAACGCCGTCGGCTCGGCGCCCTCCGCGCAGACCTGGTCGAAGCGCGGCGCGCCGTCGCCCTCCGGTACCTCGACCGACCGGTCGAGGAACACGGCCGGCACCCGGTGGCGCCCGAGGTAGGCGACCAGGTCCCCCGGCTCGGCGGAGGGCGCGACGATCATGCCGTCCACGCGCCGCTCGTGCAGCAGCTGTACGACCTTGCGCTCGTGTCCGGGATCGTCGTGCGGGTCGGCGATGAGCAGGCCGTAGCCGTGCTCCAGCGCACTGGCCTCGACGCCCTGGAGGATCTCCGTGAAGTACGGGTTGCTGATCGCCGACACCGCGAGCCCGATCGAGCGGGTGCGGGAGGTCACCAGGGAACGGGCCAGCGTGTTGGGGGTGTAGCCCAGCTCCTCGACGGCGTCGAGCACCGCCTGGCGGGTGCCCGGCAGGACCGGGCGCGTGTCGTTGAGCACGTGCGAGACGGTCGCCACGGAGACCCCCGCGCTCCGTGCGACATCCACCATGGTCGGCATCGGCGTCCCCGTTTCCGTATCGCCGCGCACCGGCCCCGTGTCGCGTGTGCGTGCTTCGGCCGGGACGGTACCCCATGCGCCGGGTCGGCGTAAACGCTTGCGCAAACGTTTACGCCACCGTCCGGAACAGCCCACCCGCCCCGGAACGC
>NZ_QHJH01000226.1 GCF_003947455.1 Streptomyces sp. WAC 04229
GTGTTGCCCCACTGGTCGCACGAGTTCCAGACGGCGCCCTGGGCGCCGCCCTCGGTCCGGCCTCCGCCCCCGCCCAGGCCGCCGTCTGGAACTCGTGCGACCAGTGGGGCAACACCACCCTGGACGGCTACATCCTCTACAACAACATCTGGGGCTCCGGTGCGGGCACCCAGTGCGTCTGGGCCGACTCCGGCACCAACTGGGGCGCCCGGGCCGACCACCCGAACACGGGCGGCATCAAGTCCTACCCGAACGCCAAGAAGGTGATCAACAAGCCGATCACCTCCCTCGGCTCGCTCCGCAGCAGCTACGACGTCACGGTCCCGGCGTCCGGCGCGTACAACACGTCGTACGACATCTGGGACACGGACTACGACTACGAGATCATGCTCTGGGTCAACCACCACGGAGCCGTCGGCCCGCTCGGCAGCCCACAGGGTTCCGTCACCCTCGGCGGCCACTCCTGGAATGTCTACAAGGGCAGCAACGGCGCCAACGAGGTCTTCTCGTTCCTGCGCACCTCGGACTCCAGCGCCGGCACGGTCGACATCCTGCCGATCCTGAAGTGGATCAAGGACACCAAGGGCTGGATGGGCGACGAGACCATCGGTGACGTGCAGTTCGGCTACGAGATCACCTCGTCCGCCGGCGGCCTCGACTTCACCACCAACAACCTGACGGTCAGCGGCGGCTGACCCACCGCACGCACCCCGGCCCCGGGGCCGGCCCCGCGCTCACGACCGCGCGGGCGCCGGTCCCGAGCTGGCCCGGACGGTCAGCTCCGGCGCGAGCAGCACGACCTCGTCGCTCCCGCGTCCGTCGAGCTTGGCGATCAGCTGCTCCACGGCCTGCCGGCCCATTTCCTGCGCGGGCAGGGCGACCGAGGTGAGCCGCACCGAGGCATGGGTGGCGACCTGCTCCGGGCAGACCGCGACCACCGACACGTCCTCGGGGACGGCCCGGCCCTGCTGGCGCAGCAGCGAGAGCAGCGGTTCGACGGCCGACTCGTTCTGGACGACGAAGCCCGTGGTGTCCGGACGCTCGTCGAAGACCCGGGCGAGGGTCGCGGCCATCGCGTCGTATCCGCCCTCGCAGGGCCGGTGCAGCAGCCGCAGGCCCAGCTCCCGGGCCCCGCCGCGCAGCCCGTCGAGGGTGCGTTCGGCGAAGCCGGTGTGCCGTTCGTAGACCGCGGGGGCCTCGCCGATGACGGCGATGTCGCGGTGGCCCAGCCCCGCCAGATGCTCCACGCACAGCGCGCCGGTCGCCCGGAAGTCGAGGTCGACGCAGGTCAGCCCGTCGGTGTCGGCCGGCAGACCGATCAGCACCGACGGCCGGTCGGTGCCCCGCAGCAGGGGCAGCCGTTCGTCGTCCAGCTCGACGTCCATCACGATCATTGCTTCGGCCAGCCCGCTGCCCGTGACCCGGCGCACCGCGTCGGGGCCCTCCTCGCCGGTGAGCAGCAGGACGTCGTACCCGTGGGTGCGCGCGGTCGTGGCGACGGCGATGGCGATCTCCATCATCACCGGCACGTACATGTCCCTGCGGAGTGGGATCATGAGCGCGATGATGTTCGACCTGCTGCTGGCCAGGGCGCGGGCACCGGCGTTCGGGTGGTAGCCGAGCGTGCGGATGCTCTCCTCGACCCGCTGCCGGGTGGTGGTGGAGATGGACCGCTTGCCGCTGAGGACATAGCTCACCGTGCTCGCGGAGACTCCGGCGTGCTGGGCGACCTCGGCAAGGGTGACCATCCAGCTCTCCAAGCGTTGTGAAGCGCTTCGACAGCGCGTGGGGTTGATATAGGGCGGACGAGGGTGGTTCGACAGTAGCTCCGGGGCGGACGGGTGTCCATAGTCTGTCGAAGCGCTTCGACAGCGTACTCCACCGCTTCTCCGCCCCACGCAGCCCGCCGCGGCATCGGCCGAACGGCCGCACGAAGGGTGGTGGGGTGGCCCGGTATCGGGTACATACGATCGGGTAGCACCGACTAGTAACGTACGTCCGCAAGTTCGCGCAGGACGAATCGTTGAGGTGAGCCTCATGTCCGCAGCAACCACCCCCTCCTCCCGGTCCACGGTCACCGAGCGTGAGGCCCGCCAGGTCGCCGAGGCGGCCCGCGAACAGGACTGGCGCAAGCCCAGCTTCGCCAAGGAGCTGTTCCTCGGCCGCTTCCGCCTCGACCTCATCCACCCCCACCCGTTGCCGGCCGACGACGACGTCCAGCGCGGCGAGGAGTTCCTCGCCAAGCTGCGCGACTTCTGCGAGACGAAGATCGACGGATCCGTGATCGAGCGCGACGCGCGCATCCCGGACCAGGTGATCACGGGGCTGAAGGAGCTGGGCGCCTTCGGCATGAAGATCGACACCAAGTACGGCGGTCTCGGCCTGACCCAGGTCTACTACAACAAGGCCCTCGCCCTGGTCGGATCCGCGAACCCGGCGATCGGCGCGCTGCTCTCCGCCCACCAGTCGATCGGCGTGCCCCAGCCGCTGAAGATGTTCGGCACCCAGGAGCAGAAGGACACGTTCCTGCCGCGCTGCGCCCGCACCGACATCTCGGCGTTCCTGCTGACCGAGCCGGACGTCGGCTCCGACCCGGCCCGGCTCGCCACCACGGCGGTGCCCGACGGCGACGACTACGTCCTCGACGGCGTGAAGCTGTGGACGACCAACGGCGTCGTCGCCGACCTGCTCGTCGTGATGGCCCGCGTCCCCAAGTCCGAGGGCCACAAGGGCGGCATCACCGCCTTCGTCGTGGAGGCCGCCTCCGAGGGCGTCACGGTCGAGAACCGCAACGCCTTCATGGGCCTGCGCGGCCTGGAGAACGGCGTCACCCGCTTCCACCGGGTGCGCGTCCCCGCCGCCAACCGCATCGGCCCCGAGGGCGCCGGCCTCAAGATCGCCCTCACCACCCTCAACACCGGCCGCCTCTCGCTGCCCGCCATGTGCGTCGGCGCCGGCAAGTGGTGCCTGAAGATCGCCCGCGAGTGGTCGGCGGTGCGCGAGCAGTGGGGCAAGCCGGTCGCGCTGCACGAGGCGGTCGGCTCGAAGATCTCGTTCATCGCGGCCACCACCTTCGCCCTGGAGGCGGTCCTCGACCTCTCCTCCCAGATGGCCGACGAGGACCGCAACGACATCCGCATCGAGGCCGCCCTCGCCAAGCTCTACGGCTCCGAGATGGCCTGTCTGATGGCCGACGAACTGGTCCAGATCCGCGGCGGCCGCGGCTTCGAGACCGCGGCCTCCCTGGAGGCGCGGGGCGAGCGCGCCGTGCCCGCCGAGCAGATCCTGCGCGACCTGCGGATCAACCGCATCTTCGAGGGCTCCACCGAGATCATGCATCTGCTGATCGCGCGGGAGGCGGTCGACGCCCACCTCTCGGTCGCCGGGGACCTGATCGACCCCGACAAGACCCTGGCCGACAAGGCGAAGGCGGGCGCGCAGGCCGGCGCCTTCTACGCCAAGTGGCTGCCCAAGCTCGTCGCGGGGCCGGGCCAACTCCCGCGCTCCTACGCCGACTTCCACCCCTCCGGCCACCCCGACCTCGCCGCCCACCTGCGCTACGTCGAACGCGCCTCCCGCAAACTGGCCCGCTCCACCTTCTACGCCATGTCCCGCTGGCAGGGCCGGATGGAGACCAAGCAGGGCTTCCTGGGCCGGATCGTCGACATCGGCGCGGAGCTGTTCGCGATGAGCGCCGCCTGCGTCCGCGCCGAACACCTGCGCGCCACCGGCGACCACGGCCGCGAGGCCTACCAGCTCGCCGACGCCTTCTGCCGCCAGTCCCGGATCCGCGTCGAGGAACTCTTCGGCCGCCTCTGGACCAACACCGACGACCTGGACCACAAGGTCGTCAAGGGCGTGCTGGGCGGCGCGTACGAGTGGCTCGAACAGGGCATCGTCGACCCGTCGGGCGACGGCCCCTGGATCGCGGACGCGACCCCGGGAGCCTCCCGGCGGGAGAACGTCCACCGCCCCATCCCCTGAGCGAGGCAGCCGCGGTCCCGGCCCCGTGGCCGGGACCGCGGCCCGGCACGCCCTCCCCGCGACACCCGTGCGAGGGACGCGCTGTCCTCCCGGAGGGCCGTTGCGGCCACAATGGGGGGATGAGCGACAGTCCAGCCCCACTCGCCGACCCCCACCTCGTCTACGACCCGGTGGCGGGCGACGGCCCGAAGGACGTGGTGATCCTCGGGTCCACCGGGTCGATCGGGACCCAGGCCATCGACCTCGTGCTGCGCAACCCGGACCGCTTCCGGGTCACCGGCCTGTCCGCCAACGGCGGCCGGGTCGACCTCCTCGCCGAGCAGGCGCACCGGCTGAGGCCGCGGACCGTCGCCGTCGCCCGCGAGGACGTCGTCCCCGCGCTGCGCGAGGCACTGGGCGCCCGGTACGACGGCCGGGAGCCGCTCCCCGAGATCCTCGCGGGACCGGACGCGGCGACCCGGCTGGCCGCCTCCGACTGCCACACCGTCCTCAACGGCATCACCGGCTCCATCGGACTCGCTCCGACCCTCGCCGCCCTGGAGGCCGGCCACACCCTCGCGCTGGCCAACAAGGAATCGCTCATCGTCGGCGGCCCGCTGGTCAAGGCCCTCGCCAAGCCGGGGCAGATCATCCCGGTCGACTCCGAGCACGCCGCTCTCTTCCAGGCCCTGGCCGCCGGCACCCGCGCCGACGTGCGCAAGCTCGTCGTCACCGCGTCCGGCGGCCCCTTCCGCGGCCGGACCCGGGACCAGCTGGCCCGCGTCACCGTCGACGACGCCCTCGCCCACCCCACCTGGGCGATGGGCCCGGTGATCACGATCAACTCCGCCACCCTGGTCAACAAGGGCCTGGAGGTGATCGAGGCGCACCTCCTCTACGACATTCCCTTCGACCGCATTGAGGTGGTCGTGCACCCGCAGTCGTATGTCCACTCGATGGTTGAGTTCACGGACGGATCGACCCTGGCCCAGGCGACGCCCCCCGACATGGGCGGGCCCATCGCCATCGGCCTCGGCTGGCCCGAACGCGTCCCCGACGCCGCCCCCAGCTTCGACTGGAGCAAGGCGTCCACCTGGGAGTTCTTCCCGCTGGACGACGAGGCCTTCCCCTCGGTGAACCTGGCCCGGCACGTCGGACAGCTCGCGGGCACGGCCCCGGCGGTGTTCAATGCCGCCAACGAGGAGTGCGTCGAGGCCTTCCGCTCCGGCGCGCTGCCGTTTCTCGGGATCATGGAGACCGTCACGCGGGTGGTCGAGGAGCACGGCACCCCCCGTACGGGAACCTCGCTCACCGTCGCGGACGTCCTCGAAGCGGAGACCTGGGCCCGCGCCCGGGCCCGGCAACTGGCGGCACAGACGGCGGAGGCCCGTGCATGACGACCCTGATGTTCATCCTCGGCATAGTCCTCTTCGCCGTCGGTCTGCTGTTCTCCATCGCCTGGCACGAACTGGGCCACCTCTCCACGGCCAAGCTCTTCGGCATCCGGGTGCCGCAGTACATGGTCGGCTTCGGACCGACGCTCTTCTCGCGGAAGAAGGGCGAGACCGAGTACGGCGTCAAGGCCATCCCGTTCGGCGGCTACATCCGCATGATCGGCATGTTCCCGCCCGGCCCCGACGGCCGCATGGAGGCCCGCTCCACCTCGCCGTGGCGCGGGATGATCGAGGACGCGCGCTCGGCCGCCTTCGAGGAGCTCCAGCCCGGCGACGACAAGCGCCTGTTCTACACGCGCAAGCCGTGGAAACGGGTCATCGTGATGTTCGCGGGCCCGTTCATGAACCTCGTCCTGGCGGTGGTGCTGTTCCTCACCGTCCTGATGGGTTTCGGCATCTCGCAGCAGACCACCACCGTCAGCTCCGTCTCCCAGTGCGTCATCTCACAGACGGAGAACCGCGACGACTGCACCAAGTCCGACCCCGCCTCCCCGGCCGCCGCGGCGGGCCTGCGGGCCGGCGACAAGATCCTCTCCTTCGACGGCGTACGGACCGACGACTGGGACAAGCTGTCCAACCTGATCCGCGCCAACCCGGGCGAGCAGGTGCCGGTCGTCGTCGAGCGCAAGGGTGAGGAGATCACCCTGAACGCGACCATCGCCACCAACCAGGTCGCCAAGAAGGACGCGAACGGCCAGATCGTCGAGGGCGAGTACGTCACCGCCGGCTTCCTCGGCTTCAGCGCCGCCACCGGCGTGGTGAAGCAGGACTTCGGACAGTCCGTGACCTGGATGGGCGACCGGATCGGCGACGCCGTCGACTCCCTCGCCGCCCTGCCCGCCAAGATCCCCGCCCTGTGGGACGCCGCCTTCGGGGACGGACCCCGCGAGGCCGACTCCCCGATGGGCGTGGTGGGCGCCGCCCGGGTCGGCGGTGAGATCGCCACCCTGGACATCCCGCCCACCCAGCAGCTCGCCATGTTCGTCATGCTGGTGGCCGGCTTCAACCTCTCCCTGTTCCTCTTCAACATGCTCCCGCTGCTGCCGCTCGACGGCGGCCACATCGCGGGCGCGCTGTGGGAGTCGCTGCGCCGGGCCGCGGCCAAGGTGCTGCGCAGGCCCGACCCGGGCCCCTTCGACGTCGCCAAGCTGATGCCGGTGGCCTACGTGGTGGCGGGCATCTTCGTCTGCTTCACGCTGCTGGTGCTGGTGGCGGACGTCGTCAATCCCGTACGGATCTCCTGATATCGGCACAATCCGAACGATCCGATGAGAAGCCCGATCCGGAGAGCCTGTCCCTCCGGGTCGGGCTTCACTCCGTTCGTCCGGCAGATGGACGCCAACGGGTGCATCTCGCGCGCACCGTGTCCCCGGCGTTCATGTGCGTGCCGTAATCTCGATTGCCGGAGCCCGCCGCAGAACGGGGCCGGACCTTGATCCACGACTTGGGGTTGTACAGCAGATGACTGCCATTTCTCTCGGCATGCCGGACGTTCCGACCAGGCTCGCGGAGCGCCGCAAGAGCCGGCAGATCCAGGTCGGCGCCGTGGCGGTGGGCGGCGACGCCCCCGTGTCGGTGCAGTCGATGACGACGACGCGTACGTCGGACATCGGCGCGACGCTCCAGCAGATCGCCGAGCTGACCGCGTCCGGCTGCCAGATCGTGCGGGTGGCCTGTCCGACCCAGGACGACGCGGACGCGCTGCCGGTGATCGCGCGGAAGTCGCAGATCCCGGTGATCGCCGACATCCACTTCCAGCCCAAGTACGTGTTCGCCGCGATCGAGGCGGGCTGCGCGGCGGTCCGCGTCAACCCGGGCAACATCAAGCAGTTCGACGACAAGGTCAAGGAGATCGCCAAGGCGGCGAAGGACCACGGCACCCCGATCCGCATCGGCGTGAACGCGGGCTCCCTGGACCGCCGCCTGCTCCAGAAGTACGGCAAGGCCACCCCCGAGGCGCTCGCCGAGTCGGCCCTCTGGGAGGCCTCGCTCTTCGAGGAGCACGACTTCCGCGACATCAAGATCTCGGTGAAGCACAACGACCCGGTCGTGATGGTCGAGGCCTACCGCCAGCTCGCCGCCCAGTGCGACTACCCGCTGCACCTCGGCGTGACCGAGGCCGGCCCCGCCTTCCAGGGCACCATCAAGTCGGCGGTCGCCTTCGGCGCGCTGCTCTCGCAGGGCATCGGCGACACCATCCGCGTCTCCCTCTCCGCCCCGCCGGTCGAGGAGATCAAGGTCGGCATCCAGATCCTGGAGTCGCTCAACCTGCGCCAGCGCGGCCTGGAGATCGTCTCCTGCCCGTCCTGCGGCCGCGCCCAGGTCGACGTCTACAAGCTGGCCGAAGAGGTCACCGCGGGTCTCGACGGCATGGAGGTCCCCCTCCGCGTCGCCGTCATGGGCTGCGTCGTCAACGGCCCCGGCGAGGCCCGCGAGGCCGACCTCGGCGTCGCCTCCGGCAACGGCAAGGGCCAGATCTTCGTCAAGGGCGAGGTCATCAAGACCGTCCCCGAGTCGAAGATCGTGGAGACCCTCATCGAGGAGGCCATGAAGATCGCCGAGCAGATGGAGAAGGACGGCGTGACCTCCGGCGAACCCTCCGTCTCGATCGCGGGCTGACCCTCCCCGCTCCGGCCGCGTCGCCCGGAGGGCGGCGCGGCAAATGCGTGGCAGGTACAGTGCGGGGACCAGCAGATCTCAGGGTGAGGCCCCCGCACGTGTTGACGCAGACCACCTCCCGCGTGCTCGAACCGAGCGACCTGGACGCCGCGCTCGCCATCCTCGACCGCGAGCCGGTCGCGAACGCCTTCGTGGCAGCCCGGGTGAACATCGCCGGGCTCGACCCGTGGCGCCTCGGCGGGGAGATGTGGGGCTGGTACGAGCAGGGGATGCTGACGTCCCTGTGCTACGCGGGCGCCAACCTGGTCCCCATCTGTGCCAACGAACGCGCCGTCCGCGCCTTCGCCGACCGCGCCCGTCGGGCCGGCCGCCGCTGCTCCTCGATCGTCGGCCCCGCCGACCAGACCGCACAGCTGTGGCGGCTGCTCGAACCCGGCTGGGGCCCCGCCCGCGAGGTCCGCACCCGCCAGCCGCTCATGGTCACCGACCGCATGCCCGGGGACATCGTCCCAGACCCCTACGTCCGCCGCGTACGCAAGGACGAGCTGGACCGTGTCATGCCGGCCTGCGTGGCGATGTTCACCGAGGAGGTCGGCATCTCCCCGCTGGCCGGCGACGGCGGCCTGCTCTACCAGGCCAGGGTCGCCGAACTCGTCGGCTCCGGCCGCTCGTTCGCCCGCTTCGACGCGGACGGCAAGGTCGTCTTCAAGGCCGAGATCGGCGCCGCCACCGACCGCGCCTGCCAGATCCAGGGCGTGTGGGTGGCCCCCGAGTACCGGGGCAAGGGCCTGGCGGCACCGGGCATGGCGGCGGTTCTTCGCTACGCCCTCGCGGACGTGGCGCCGGTGGCGAGCCTGTACGTCAACGACTTCAACACGGCGGCGCGACGGACGTACCTCCGGGTGGGCTTCCAAGAGGTCGGCGCCTTCATGAGCGTGCTGTTCTGAGCCCCGCGACAGGGCTGTAGGCTCCCCGCCATGGACCTCGTGATCGGCCCACTGGACCTCTCCGCGCACGTGGACGAGGCCCTGGCCGTGCAAGCCGCGGCGTTCGGACTCGGCCCCGACGAGGTCGCCGTCCGTCGCCAGATCGTCCTGCGCCACATGACCCACCCGGGTGCCCGGGCCCTCGGGGCCACCGTCGGCGGCGACCTCGTCGGCTTCGTCTACGGCATGCCCAACGACCGCACCCACTGGTGGTCCACCGTGGTCGAGCCGTACCTCCGCGCCCAGGGCACGGACGCCTGGCTGGACGACTCCTTCGTCATCACCGAACTCCACGTCCACCCGGCCCACCAGAACCGCGGCGCGGGCCGCTCCCTGATCACCACGATCACCGACAGCGCCACGGAACCCCGCTCGATCCTCTCGGCCATCGACACCGAGAGTCCGGCCCGCGGCCTCTACCGCTCCCTCGGCTACCAGGACCTGGCCCGCCAGGTCCTCTTCCCGAGCGCCCCCAAGCCCTACGCGGTGATGGGCGCCGCACTCCCGCTGCGCAGGCGGGCCGGATAACCGATTTCCACCGTGCGCGGCCCCCCGGCTAACCTCCTAGCACCACCCTTACGCAGCAGGAGACACGAGAACCATGGCCAACGCACCGGTCCAGCGCATGTCGAAGTTGATGGCGAAGACGCTGCGCGACGACCCGGCGGACGCCGAGGTCCTCAGCCACAAGCTGCTGGTCCGCGCCGGCTACGTGCGCCGCACCGCCGCCGGCCTCTGGAGCTGGCTGCCGCTCGGCAAGAAGGTCCTCGGCAACATCGAGCGCATCGTCCGCGAGGAGATGGACGCCATCGGCGCCCAGGAGGTCCAGCTCCCCGCCCTGCTGCCGCGCGAGCCGTACGAGGCCACCGGCCGCTGGGAGGAGTACGGCCCCGAGCTGTTCCGCCTCCAGGACCGCAAGGGCGGCGACTACCTCCTCGGCCCGACCCACGAGGAGATCTTCACCCTCCTGGTGAAGGACCAGGCGTCCTCCTACAAGGACCTGCCGGTCATCCTCTACCAGATCCAGAACAAGTACCGCGACGAGGCCCGCCCCCGGGCCGGCATCCTGCGCGGCCGCGAGTTCCTGATGAAGGACTCCTACTCCTTCGACGTCGCCGACGAGGGCCTGGCCGAGTCCTACGCCCTGCACCGTGCCGCCTACCAGCGCATCTTCGAGCGCCTCGGCCTGGACTACCGCATCTGCGCGGCCACCGCGGGCGCGATGGGCGGCTCGAAGTCCGAGGAGTTCCTGGCCCCGGCGCAGGCCGGCGAGGACACCTTCGCCGACTGCCCGAACTGCGACTTCGCCGCCAACACGGAAGCGATCACGTACGCCCTCGAGCCGGTGGACGCGGCCTCCGTGCCCGCCGCCGAGGACATCCCGACCCCCGACACCCCCACCATCGAGACCCTGGCCGCCTCCCTCGGCGTCGAGGCCTCCGCCACGCTGAAGAACCTCCTGGTCAAGGTGGACGGCGAGATCGTGGCCGTGGGCGTCCCCGGCGACCGCGAGGTCGACATGGACAAGGTGGAGGCGCACTTCGCCCCCGCCGCCGTCGAACTGGTCACCGCGGAGGACTTCGTCGGCCGCCCCGACCTGGTCCGCGGCTACGTGGGCCCGCAGGGTCTGGGCGACAAGGTCAAGTACATCGCCGACCCCCGCGTCGCGCCCGGCACCGCATGGATCACGGGCGCCAACAAGGCCGACACCCACGCCAGGAACGTCGTGGCGGGCCGCGACTTCGAGGTCGACACCTACGTCGACGTCGTGGTCGTCCGGGAGGGCGACCCCTGCCCGAACTGCGGCACCGGCCTCAAGCTGGACCGCGCCATCGAGATCGGCCACATCTTCCAGCTGGGCCGCAAGTACGCCGACGCCCTCAAGCTCGACGTCCTCGGCCAGAACGGCAAGCCGGCCCGCGTCACGATGGGCTCCTACGGCATCGGCGTCTCCCGCGCCGTCGCGGCCCTCGCCGAGCAGCACGCCGACGACAAGGGCCTCGTCTGGTCCAAGGAGGTCGCCCCGGCCGACGTCCACGTCGTCGCGGCTGGCAAGGCCCTCCAGACCGAACTGGCCCTCGAAGTCTCCGACAAGCTGGCCGCGGCCGGCGCACGCGTCCTGGTCGACGACCGTGCGGGCGTCTCCCCGGGCGTCAAGTTCACCGACGCCGAACTCATCGGCGTCCCCCAGATCCTGGTCGCGGGCCGCCGCTCGGCCGAGGGCCTGGTCTGGTCCAAGGAGGTCGCCCCGGCCGACGTCCACGTCGTCGCGGCTGGCAAGGCCCTCCAGACCGAACTGGCCCTCGAAGTCTCCGACAAGCTGGCCGCGGCCGGCGCACGCGTCCTGGTCGACG
>NZ_QHJH01000227.1 GCF_003947455.1 Streptomyces sp. WAC 04229
GCCCCCGCCCGGCCAGCGCGACACCGAGGCACATCAGCCCGGCCACCGGCAGGTCGACCCCGCCCACCGCGCAGGGCAGCGCCACCAACGGACAGGCCAGCAGCCGGGCGCGGCCCAGTCCGACGGCGGCGAGGCAGGCGACGAACGCGCCGTCCAGCCACCAGCGGGCGTCCCCGGGCAGCACACCGAAGAGCGCCATCCCCGGCAGATAGGGGTTGAAGTCGCCGACGGACACGGGGGCGGAGACGTACGGGCTGCCGGTCGTCAGCAGCAGCCGCCCGGACCGTTCGACGACGGCGACCTCCGACTGCGCGAGTCCCGCCGCCACCAGACCGGCGAGCGGCACCAGGACGGCCCCCAGCACGGCCACGGCACGGGCGGTGCGGCGCGGCCGGGAACCGGACGACAGCAGCGCCGCGAACGCGTACCCGGCCCCGGCCGTCCACCCCCACACCCGGTGCGTTCCCACGTCCGAGGCGAGCGCGAAGCCCGGCGCGACCACCGCGCACCCGGCCCAGACCCCGCGCTCCAGTCGCGCCGGCGAGTACGCCGCCGCCCGCTGTCCAAGACTCTTCCCCATGTCCGTCGACGCTACGAACGCGCGGCTCGCCCGGCGTCAACCGAGGCTCCGCACCAGGGACTCAACCCGTGGTACGACGTCCGCCGCCGGACTCCATCCGAGCGGTGACGCGCGGCCCCGCCCCGGCCGGGATCATGGGTCGTATGAGTTCGCCGCTGCAGCGGCGGGTCCGCGACTGGATCGCCGCACCCGCCTACCCCTGGGTCACCGGTGGCGTCGTGACGGCCGGAGCGGTCGCCGAGCTGATCGTCATCCCCGCGGGCGTGACGACCACCATCGGGGTGCTCGTCTCGGCCGCCTCACTGATGTGGCGGCGCTCCTTCCCGCCGATCGCCGTGCTCACCGTCGCCGCGGGACTCCTCGGCTTCGCCGGCGACGTCAACCTGTACGTCTCGATCATGGTGAGCGGACTGATCGGCTGCTACTGCCTCGGCCGGCGCCGGGTGCTGCACCCGGCGCTGACCGTCGCGGGGGGCGCGCTCGGCGCCGTCTGCGTGAACCTGGTGCACATCAACACCTGGTCGCGGATGGAGCTGCCGGTCCCGGCACTGTGGGAGAAGGGCTCGCTCAGCCTGTTCGCCGAGTCGTTCCTGCTGACCGTGGTGGTCTTCGGCGCCGTCATGATGGGTGACGCGGTGCGCTCCCGCGAGGAGACCCGCACCGAACGGCATCTGGCCCAGGCCCGCATGATCGCGATGGAGCGGCAGCAGGCCGCCGAGGCCGAACGGGCCGCCATCGCCCGCGAACTGCACGACATCGTCTCGCACTCGGTGTCGATGATCGCCGTCCAGGCCGAGAGCGCCACCTACACCACCCCCGGACTCACCCCCGAAGCCCGCGACGGCTTCCAGCAGATCGCCGCCACCGCCCGCTCCTCGATGGCCGAACTGCGCCGTCTGCTGGGGGTGTTGCGCACCCCTCAGGGCGAGGTGGCCCTCACCGCTCCGCAGCCGACCCTCGACCACCTCGGCGAACTGGTCGAGCAGCACCGGGCGGTGGGCGGCCTGGCCGAGCTGCGGATCACGGGGGAGCGGGTGCCGCTGCCCGCCGCATGGGAGCTGTCCGCCTACCGGATCACCCAGGAGGCGCTGACCAACGCGCGCAAGCACGCGCCGGGTGCCCGTACCGTGGTGGAGGTCGACTACGGCGCCGGCCGGCTCCTCACCCTCCGCGTCCGCGACGACGGCCCCGGCGTCGGCTCCGGTCCCGGCACGGGGCACGGCCTGACCGGGATGCGGGAGCGGGCGGCCCTGGTCGGCGGGCGGCTCAGCGCCGGGGCGGGACCGGACGGCGGGTTCCTGGTGGAGGCCGAGCTGCCGTGGGGGAGCGGGTGAATCCGGTGGCGGGAGCGAGGGGTACGAGTGTGATCAGGGCATTGGTCGCCGACGACCAGGCGGTCGTCCGCACCGGCTTCGTGAACCTCCTGGGCACCCAGGACGACATCGAGGTCGTCGGCGAGGCGGCGGACGGGGTGCAGGCGGTCCGGGTGGCCGCCGAGACCCGGCCCGACCTCGCCCTCCTCGACATCCGCATGCCGCACCGCAACGGCATCGAGGCGGCCCGCGAGATCCTGGCCGCCTCCGGCGGCGCGACGAAGGTCCTGATGCTGACGACCTTCGGTCTCGACGAGTACGTGTACGACGCCCTCGCCGCCGGGGCGGGCGGTTTCCTGCTCAAGGACGCCACCTTCCCCGAACTGCTGCACGCGGTCCGGGTGGTGGCGGCCGGCGACGCGCTGCTCTCGCCCGGCATCACCAAGCGGCTGATCGCCGAGTTCGTCCACGCGCGCGGGTCCAGGCTGCCGGTCCACGCGGCCGGCGACCTCACCGCCCGGGAGACGGAGGTGCTGACCCTGATCGCCAGGGGCCTATCCAACGCGGAGATCGCCGGCCGTCTCACCATCACCGACCACACCGTGAAGACCCACATCAACCGCGTGTTCGCCAAGCTGGAACTGCGGGACCGGGCCCAGGCCGTGATCGTGGCCTACGAACTGGGCCTGGTCCGGGCGGGCGGGGCACCCTCAGCCGGAGAAGCCGACGTGGGCGAGCCGCAGTGAACCGCGCAGCCTGACGCGGACGTCGTGGACGCCCCCGGCGGTGAACGCGCCGTCGAGGTCCACGTAGTCGTACGGCCCCGACGTGGGCGCGTCCGGGGACAGCAGCGCCACCGGCGGCCCCCCGTCGAGGGCGATCTCGACCGTGCCCCCGCCCGCCACCGACACCGTCACCCCGGTGACACCGGACCCGAAGTCGCAGTCCCGGTAGAGCAGTTCACCGGTCCGGTCCGTCACCGGCGTCACCGCGTCGCCCGCCACCCTCGTCCGGTCGACGATCTCGGTCCCGCTCTGCTCGTCGAAGTCGGCGGCCGCCAGGCCGCGTTCGCGCATCGGCCGGGGCGCGGCGGGCTCTCCGTCCAGGACGACGGTCGTCTCCAGGCGCACGTCCTCGCTGGAGGCCCCCACCAGCAGCGCGTACGGCCCCGGCTCCAGCCGCCACCGGCCGTGCGCGACGTCCCAGAACGCGAGGGCGGACAGCGGCACGTCGAAGGACACCCGGGCCGTCTCGCCCGGAGCGAGGCCCGACCGGCGGTGCGCCAGCAGTTCCCGGCGCGGTCGCGGGACCGACCCGCACCCGGCCCGGACGTAGAGCTGGGCCACCTCGTCGGCGGTGACGTCCCCGGTGTTGGTGACGGTGAAGGACACCGCCACCCGCCCGTCCGTCACCCGCACGGCCAGGTCGCCGTAGTCGAAGGACGCGTAGGACAGGCCGTGCCCGAACGGGAACAGCGGCGTGCCCTCGAAGTAGAGGTAGGTCTGACGGCCGCCGATCACGTCGTAGTCGAGCGGATCGGGCAGGTCGGCGTCGTCCGCGTACCAGGTCTGCGGGAGCCGGCCGCCCGGTGAGACGTCCCCGGCGAGGACCCGGGCCAGCGCGGTGCCGGCCGCCTGTCCGCCGTGCGCGGTCCACAGCACCGCCCCGAGCCCTTCCGTGTCCACCGCGTACGGGTAGGCGGACACCAGCGCCAGCACGGTGGTCCGACCGGCGGCGCGGGCCGCGCGCAGCAGCCGCTCCTGGTGGGCGGGCAGCCGCAGCGTCGTACGGTCCTCGGTCTCCCGGCCGTTGATGTGCGGGTCGTTGCCCGCGACCACCACGACCACGTCCGCCTCGGCCGCCGCCCGCGCCACCGCGTCCTCGCCGCGTTCGGTGACGACCAGGCCGAAGACCTCGGCGTCGTCCTCGTCCGGGGCGGCAACCTTCACGCCGTCGGCGGCGACCCGGACGTGACGACCCGTTCCCAGGTGCCTCAGGAGGTGACCGTCCCCGTGCGGTTCGAGACGGAACGTCTCCTGCACGACCCAGCCGCCGGGCTGGTCGGCGGAGGCACGCAGGCGCCCGTCCCCGGCGACCGACAGGTAGCGGCCGTCGGGGGCGCGCAGCGTGAGGACCCCCTCGCCCCAGTCGGTCAGCGCGAACTCGGTGCCGACGGCGTCCGTGGTGAGCGGCGGCAGGTCGGTGCGGCCGGCCAGCAGGGCCGGGTCCAGGGCGCCCTCGCCGCCGTGCGCCTCGTCGGCGGAGCCGTCGGCCGGGAGCACGTGCAGGTGGGACCCGTCGGCGGTGCGCAGCCGGACCCGGTCCACGCCCTCGGCGAAGCTCACCCGGTCGGCGCCGAACCGCTCGTACAGGCCCTCCAGCGGAGTGGAGCGGTGGATGAGCGTGCCGCTGTACCAGTCGAGCTTGCACTCGTCGGCGAGCAGCCCGACGACGGCGACGCGGGTGTCGGGGGCCAGCGGCAGGACACCGTCGTTCTGCAGCAGGACCACCGCCTGCTCGGCCGCCTCCAGCGCCAGCGCCCGGTGCTCCGGCGTGTCGAAGTCCGTGGCGGTGTCCGCCGTGACGGCGTACGGGTCGTGTTCCGGGTCGAACTCGCCGAGCCGGAAGCGGACCGACAGCTGGCGGCGCACGGCCGCGTCCACGTCGGCCTCGGTCAGCAGCCCCCGGTCAAGGGCGCCTCGGACGCGCGCGAGGGTCGTCGAGGAGTCCGTGCCGTGGTCGGTGAAGCTGTCCACGCCGGCGCGGAGCGCGGCGGCCGTCGCCTCCTCGTGGGTGGCGAAGTAGTGCTCGGAGTCGACCAGGTTGGAGGGCGCGCCCGCGTCGGAGCAGACCAGCAGGTCCTCCTCCGTCCAGGTGCGCAGGTGCCCGGCGAGGTGGGGGGAGACGTGGTTGGGGCGGCCGTTGACGAGGTTGTAGGCCGGCATCACCCCGGCGACCGCGCCTGCCTCGACGGTCGCACGGAAGGCGCGCAGGTCGTACTCGTGCAGCACGCGCGGGCGCACGGACGACGAGGAGGTGTCCCGGTCCAGCTCGTTGTTGTGCGCGAGCCAGTGCTTGAGGACCGGCGCCGTACGCCAGTACACCGGGTGTCCGCCGCGCAGGCCCCGGGTGTAGGCGGTGGCGAGGGCGGAGGTGAGCCGCGGGTCCTCGGAGTAGCCCTCCTCGTTGCGGCCCCACAGAGGGTGGCGGAGCAGGTTCACCGTCGGCGACCAGACGTTGAGGCCGACCCGGTCGTCGCGGGCGCGCATCGCACGGGCCTCCTTGGACACCGCCTCGCCGACCCGGCGCAGCAGGTCCTCGTTCCAGGTCGCGCCGAGCCCCACGGCCTGGGGGAACACGGTCGCCGGGCCCATCCAGGCCACGCCGTGCAGCGCCTCCTGCCCGGTGCGGAAGGCGGCGATGCCGAGCCGTTCGACGGCGGGGGCGAACTGGTGCAGGAACCGGGTCTTCTCGTCCGGCGTGAGCCGCGACATCAGGTCGTCGACGCGCTTCGCGAACGGCAGGCGCGGATCACGGAAGGGTGGCGCGGGCGGCGTGGATGCGGTCACGTGGGGTTCCCCTTGCGATGGATCGGCCAGGCGCATTCGAAGCGCTTCGATGCTGATTTGCAGCAGGGGCGGGTGTCAAGGCGCTTGAGCGTCCCACCTTCGACTTCTCGTCACAACCCAGGTGTCACGTCAGCAGGTTCGGCCGATCCGGTCCTGCGTCCACCCCGGAGGAATTCTGGGATCGGCTCTTGTGCGCCCCCAGGGGTTCACTTAACCTCGCAGCAACATCGAAGCGCTTCGACTAAGCCTCCCCACATCGCAGCCGACGGCCACCGCCGCGTGTCCCGGTGCGCCACGAAGGGTTGACGCAAATGACGCCGAACGCCGCCTCCGGTCCCAGCCGGAGAAGTTTCCTCGCCTCCACGGCGGTCGCCACCGCAGCGGTGGCCGGAGGGGTGCCGCTGCTCTCCGCCTGCGGGGGATCCGACGGAGGCTCGCGCGACGGCACCACGTCGGGCAAGGACGCCGACAAGCTGCTGCCGGCGTACGTGGCGGCCGGCGTGGTCACCCCCGACATCCCCAGCAAGAACGGGTCCGCGGTCGGCTTCACCGGCAAGCTCGAGCTCGCGGACCTGAAGACCTCGGTGCCCGAGAAGCTCGGCAAGGGCGGCCGGGTCACCGTCATGTCCCCGTTCTGGGGGTCCCCGCCCAAGGGGGACAACGCCTACTACCGGGCGATGAACGACCTCATCGGCGTCGACGTGGCCTGGCAGAACCAGGACGGCAACACCTACGACCAGAAGCTGGGCGCGGTCCTCGCCTCCAGCGAGGTGCCCGACGTGGTGGTCGTGCCCGGCTGGAACATGACCGGCAAGATACCCAGCGCCATCATCGGCAAGTTCGCCGACCTCGGCCCCCACCTATCCGGCGACGCGGTCAAGGAGTACCCGAACCTCGCCGCGATCCCGACCGACGCCTGGCGGCGCTCCATCTTCGGCGGCCGGCTCCGCGGCCTGCCGATGCCCGCCTCGTACGTCACCGGCATCGTGCCCCTGTACCGGCAGGACATCTTCGAGAAGGAGGGATACGAGGTACCCCGCTCCTGCGACGAGTTCATGGCCCTGGCCAAGGACGCCACCAACGCCAGGGCCAAGCGCTGGGCCTGCCTGGACATGAAGTGGACCGCCTTCAACGCCTTCGGGGTGCTCTCCGGCAACGAGAAGGCGCTCGGCTGGCACGAGATCGACGGCAAGCTGGTCAACCGCGTCGAGACCGAGGAGTACCTCGAGGCGCTGGAATGGACCCGCAAGCTCTTCGCCGCCGGTGTCACCCACCCCGACGCCGACCTCGGCAAGAGCAACGCCGCCGACCCCGGGCCGAAGTTCGCGGCCGGCGAATTCCTGATCTACAACCAGGACATGTCGCAGTGGTGGAGCCGCACCGCCGAGCAGGCCACCCAGAACCCCGACTTCAAGATCTGGGGCATGGACATCTTCGGCCACGACGGCGGTGACCCCACGCTGTGGGCCATCAACCCGGCCACCATCTTCGCCTTCGTCAACAAGAAGGCGTCCGAGTCGGTGATCCGCGACGTGCTGGCCATGGCCAACGTCACCGCCGCGCCGTACGGCACCAAGGAGTACATGGCCACCAACTACGGCGTCGAGGGCACCCACTACACCGTCGAGGACGGCGTCCCCACCAAGACCGACCAGGGCAACGTCGAGGTCATGAACGCCTACGTGATGGTGGCGAGCCCCGCCCCACCATCGCCCGCCCCGACTTCCCCGAAGTCGGCAAGGGGCAGGTCGAGTGGCAGCAGCGGATGGGCGCCTTCACCAAGAAGTCCGCCTGCTACGGCATGCAGGTCGTCGAGCCCGCCCGCTACACCAACCTCGCCAACGACTTCGAGCAGCTGGAGGACGACGTCGTCCGCGGCCGCAAGAAGATCAGCGACGTGCAGCGGGCCGTCTCCGACTGGCGCAGCAAGGGCGGCGACGAGCTGCGCGACTGGTACAAGAAGCTGCTCGACGAGAACGGTTCGGCCGCGAGCTGACCGGCACCGAGGCAAGGAGTAGGGCCGTGTCGCACAGCACGGTGCCTCGGAGCAGGGCCGAGGCCGAAGAGACGAAGACCCCGGTGGAGTCCGGCGACGCCAGCGGGGGCAAGGAGAAGCCGCCCGCGGGCAGGCTGAGCCGGCGGCTGCGGTTCAGACGCGACCGCGTCCTGCTGCTGATGACACTGCCGGCCGTCCTGTTGGTGCTGATCTTCAACTACGTGCCGATCCTCGGCAACGTCGTCGCCTTCCAGGAGTACGACCCGTACATCAGCGACAACGGCATCGTCTCCATCATGAACAGCCCCTGGGTGGGGCTGGACAACTTCCACCGCATCTTCGAGGACTCGGCCTTCTGGAACGCCGTACAGAACACGCTCGTGCTCTTCATCCTCCAGCTGGTGCTGTTCTTCCCCATCCCCATCGCCCTCGCGCTGCTCATCAACAGCGTGGTCAGGCCGCGGGTGCGAGCCGTCGCGCAGGCCATCCTGTACCTGCCGCACTTCTTCTCCTGGGTGCTGGTCGTCGCCGTCTTCCAGCAGCTCTTCGGCGGGGCCGGGATCTTCTCGCAGCTGCTGCGGGAGCACGGGCACGACGGCCTGTCGATCATGACCGACCCGGGCACCTTCCCCTTCCTGCTCACCGCGGAGAGCGTGTGGAAGGACGCGGGCTGGGGGATCATCGTCTTCCTCGCCGCGCTGGCATCCGTGAGCCCCGACCTCTACGAGGCCGCGGCGATGGACGGCGCGAGCCGGTGGCGCCGCATGTGGCACGTCACCCTGCCCGCGCTGCGCCCGGTCATCGCGCTGCTGCTGGTGCTGCGGGTCGGTGACGCCCTCACCGTCGGATTCGAGCAGATCCTGCTGCAACGCGACGCCGTCGGACCCGGCGCCGCCGAGGTCCTGGACACCTTCGTGTGGTGGAACGGCGTGCGCAACCAGGACTTCGGCTACGCCGCCGCGGCCGGCCTGATCAAGGGCGTCGTCAGTCTCGGCCTGGTCCTGGCCGCGAACAAGGTGGCCCATCTCATGGGCGAGCAGGGGGTGTACAAGAAGTGACCGCCGTCATGGACAAGCCCGCCGAGCGTCCCGTACGGGGACCCGGCCGGTGGGCGGCCCCGCCCCGGCCGGCGTGGGAGGAGAAGCCCAACCCGGCCGGGGTGGCCGGCAAGGGCCTGGTCCTCGCCCTGGCCTGCCTCGCCATCCTGTTCCCGCTGTGGATCGTCGTGGTCACCAGCCTCTCCTCGCGCGAGACCATCGACGAGGCCGGCGGCCTGGTGATGATCCCCAGGGACGTCACCTTCGTCGCCTACCAGGAGCTGCTCAGCGGCGGCCAGGTCACCCGCGCGGCGATCGTCAGCGTCGGCGTCACGCTCGTCGGCACCCTGTTCTCCATGGCGGTGTCCGTGCTGTGCGCCTACGGACTCTCCCGCAGCGGCTCCCTCGGCCACCGCTGGATCCTGATGCTGCTGCTGGCCACGATGTTCTTCAGCGCCGGCCTCATCCCCACCTACCTGCTGGTGCAGTCCCTGGGCCTGATGGACAGCTACCTCGCCCTGATCCTGCCCAGCGCCATCAGCGTCTTCAACATCCTGGTGCTGCGCGGCTTCTTCATGGGCATCTCCCCGGAGCTGATCGACAGCGCCCGCATCGACGGCGCGGGCGACCTGCGCATCCTGTGGCGGATCGTGCTGCCACTGTCCCGCGCGGTCGTCGCGGTGATCACGCTGTTCTACGCGGTCGGCTACTGGAGCGCCTGGTTCAACGCCTCCCTGTACCTGAACGACCAGGACATGCTGCCCCTCCAGAACGTCATGATCCAGCTGGTCCAGAAGCAGGAGGCGCCGGTCGGCCTCGGCCAGGCCATCAAGACCGGTGAACTCTCCGGCCTCGCCGTGCAGATGGCCGTGATGGTCATGGCCCTGCTGCCGGTCGCCGTCCTGTCCCCGTTCGTCCAGCGCCACTTCAGGAAGGGCATGCTCACGGGGGCGGTGAAGGGCTGATGCCGGACCTCGCGGACGTGACCCGGCACCGCATCCTCTACGGCGGCGACTACAACCCCGAGCAGTGGCCGGAGGAGACCTGGCCCGAGGACGTCCGCCTGATGAGGGCCGCCGGCGTCAACACCGCCACCGTCGGCGTCTTCTCCTGGGCGCGGCTCGAACCCCGGCCCGGCGTGTACGACTTCGCCTGGCTGGACCGGGTCATGGACCTGCTGCACGAGGGCGGCATCGGCGTCGTCCTCGCCACCCCCACCGCCTCACCCCCGCCCTGGCTCGGCCACCTGCACCCCGACACCCTGCCCCGCGACGCGGACGGCCGCACCGAGTGGTGGGGCGGCCGGCAGCACTTCTCGCACTCCAGCGCCACGTACCGCCGGCACGCCGCCGCCATCACCGAGGCCCTGGCCGCGCGCTACGCGAGCCATCCCGCCCTCACCCTGTGGCACATCAACAACGAGTACTGCACCCATGACCACGGCGACGAGGCCGCCACCCGGTTCCGCCGCTGGCTCCAGGACCGGTACTCCACCCTCGACGCCCTCAACACCGCCTGGGGCACCGCCTTCTGGAGCCAGGGCTACGGCGACTGGGCGGAGGTCATGCCGCCCCGCCGCACCCACTACCTGAGGAACCCCGCACAGGTCCTGGACTTCCGGCGGTTCACCTCCGACATGCTCCTGGAGTGCTTCGTCGCCGAGCGCGACATCGTCCGCCGCCACACCCCGCACCTCCCGGTCACCACCAACTTCATGCCGCTCTGGTCCGGCCAGGACGCCTGGCGCTGGGCCGAGGAGGAGGACGTCGTCTCCGTCGACCTCTACCCCGACCCGCGCGACCCGTACGGCGCGCAGGAGGGCGCCCTCGTCCAGGACCTGACCCGCTCCCAGGCGCGCGGTCCGTGGATGCTCATGGAGCAGGCGGCCGGCCCGGTCAACTGGCGCGGGGTGAACCACCCCAAGCCCCGCGGCCTGAACCGCCTGTGGTCCTTGCAGGCCGTCGCCCGGGGCGCGGACGCCGTCTGCTACTTCCAGTGGCGCCAGTCGAGACAGGGCGCCGAGAAGTTCCACTCCGGGATGGTCTCCCACGCGGGCCCGCGGGGCCGCACGTACGAGGAGGTCGTGCGGCTGGGCGCCGACCTCGCGAAGCTCGGCCCGCACGCCGCCGGCACCCGCGTCACCGCCGACATCGCCGTCCTGCACGACTGGCACTCCTGGTGGGCCGCCGACCAGGAGGCCCGCCCCTCCGCCCGCGTCGACCACGCCGGCGTCCTGAGCGCCTGGCACCGCGCGCTGTGGCGGGCCCACCTCACCGCGGACTTCGCCCACCCCGACCACGACCTGACCCCCTACAAGGTGGTCCTCGTCCCCCAGCTGTACGCGCTCACCGACACCGCGGTCGACAACCTCCTCGCCCACGTCCGCCGCGGCTCCACCCTCGTCTGCGGTTTCCTCACCGGCGTCGCCGACCAGGACGACCGGATCAGGCCCGGCGGCATGGACGGCCGGCTGCGCGAGCTGTTCGGCATCCGCACCCTGCACGAGTGGTGGCCCCTGGAGGAGGACGAGCGCGCCGGCTGCGACGGCTTCCGGGGTGTCCTGTGGTCGGAGGAGATCGAACCGGACGGCACCGCCGACGAGGTGATCCCGTACCAGGGCGGCGAGCTGGACGGACGTCCGGCCGTCCTGCGCAAGGGCGGCGCCTGGTACCTCTCGACCCTCCCCGAACCGGACGACCTGCGCGACCTGTTCGCCCGGATCGCCGCCGGCGCCGGCGGCGATCCGGGCGAACAGGTCGCGCAGGTCGTCCGGTTCGGGGAGGGTCGAGAGGTA
>NZ_QHJH01000228.1 GCF_003947455.1 Streptomyces sp. WAC 04229
CTCACCCGCGCCTACCGGCCGCAGACCAATGGCAAGGTCGAACGCTTCAACCGCACCCTGCTCGATGAGTGGGCCTACCTGCGGCCCTACACCAGCAACCACGAACGGTCCGAAGCTCTGACAGACTTCCTGCACACCTACAACCACCACCGCTGCCACACCGCACTCGGCGGCCACCCACCGATCAGCCGCGTGAACAACCCTGCGGGTCAATACAGCTAGGGCCTGTGCGCCTGCCGGGCGCCCGTTCGGGTGTTCACCGGAAGCCGCCGCCGTGGTGCGCGGTGAGACTCGGGGCATGGACGCTTCCCGTACCCGTCTGCCACGTCGGCTCGGTCCCGTCGCCGCGTGGGCCTGCGCCCTGCTGCTGGTGACCGGCTGCTCCGGATCCGGCCGGGGCTCCGAGGGCGCACGGGAGGGCGAGCCGGCGCAGGCCGCCGCGCCGCACGCCGCCAACGGCCTCCAGGCCGACTACGAGCGGGTGATCAAGGACGTGCTGCCGTCGGTCGTGCAGATCCAGGCGGGCGACTCGCTGGGGTCGGGGGTCGTGTACGACGGCAAGGGGCACGTCGTCACCAACGCGCACGTCGTCGGGGACCGCGAGTCCTTCCGGGTGACGACGGCCCGCAGCGAGGGTGCCGTGGCCGCGCGGCTCGTCTCCTCGTATCCCGAGCAGGACCTGGCGGTCGTCAAGCTGGACCGGGTTCCGGACGGGCTGAGGGCGGCCCGCTTCGGTGACTCCGCGAAGGTCGCCGTCGGGCAGATCGTGCTGGCGATGGGCTCACCGCTCGGCCTGTCCTCCAGCGTGACGCAGGGCATCGTGTCGGCGACCGGGCGGACCGTCACGGAGGGCAGCGGCGGGGGCGGCACGGGCGCGACCATCGCCAACATGGTGCAGACGTCCGCGGCCATCAACCCCGGCAACAGCGGGGGCGCCCTGGTGAACCTGGACGGCCAGGTGATCGGCATCCCGACGCTGGCGGCGACCGACCCGGGCATGGGCGACAGCGCGGCACCGGGCATCGGCTTCGCGATCCCGGCGTCGATGGTGCGGACGGTCGCCGGCCAGATCGTCGCGGACGGCCGGGTCACCGACTCGGGCCGGGCGGCGCTGGGCATCACCGCCCGTACGGTCGTCGACGACGACTACCGTCCCGCGGGCGTGGCCGTCGTCGAGGTGAGCGACGGCGGGGCCGCGGACGACGCCGGACTGCGTCCCGGCGACGTCATCGTCAAGGTCGGGGACACCGGCATCACCACCATCACCTCCCTGGCCGAGGCCCTGGCGTCGATGGCGCCGGGCGACCGGACGAAGGTGGCCTACACCCGGGACGGCGACGAGCGCACCGCCGAGGTGACGCTGGGCGAGCAGTGACGGGGACGCGGCCGCCCCCGTCCGCTCCCCGCGCCTACGCCTCCGACGACTCGGACGCCTCGGCGCTCTCGGCACCCTCGGCGTGCAGGCTCATCGGGCCGTAGATCTCGGTGGCGTCCTCGAAGAGCCGCACCTGGTCCGCGCCACCCTCCTTGAGCTGCTGCCAGTACTCCCCGATCCAGGACTCGGCGTCCCCTTGCGTGGTGAACTCCTCGGGCTGCACCGCGGGCTGGACCTCCGTCCCGCCGGCCGTCTCGAACCGCCACGTCCATGCCGCCATGTACGCCTCCAAGATGTGAGCACATGCAGAGCGGAAGCCGGATCTTGGTCCGGCCTCCGACCGCAGCCTATGCGCTGAGCGGGGTGCGCCGTACAAGGCGTCGCGTGCTCCTTGGGGGCCTCGGGCGCGCACGTCGCCGGGCGACCGGCGAAAATCGGGGGCGTGGACGTGACTCTGCTCGGCACCGGTGCCCCCGCGGGACTCCCCCGCCCCGACTGTCCCTGCGCGGCCTGTGCCGCGGCGCAGGGCGAGCAGGCGCGCGCGGCGACCGCGTTGCTGGTCGACGGTGCCCTGCTGCTCGACCTGACGCCGGGTGCCGCGTTCGCCGCGGCCCGCGCCGGGCGCTCCCTGACCGGCGTACGGCAGGTGCTGCTCTCCCATCCGCACGACGGGCCCGCGGTGGAGGTCCCGGCCGGGCTGCCGCAGCCGGGGCGGGTGCCGGACGGGCGGGAGCTGGCGGTGCTGACCGGGCACCGGGTGCGGGCGGTGGCGCTGGACGCGCCGGGCACGGGTTACGCCGTGACGGGGCCGGACGGCCGGCGGCTCCTGTACGTGCCGCCGGGCGGCGCCCCGGCCGGTCTGGAGGAGCCCGCGGAGCCGTACGACCTGATCGTCGCGGACGTGGTGGGGCGGCCGGACGCGCTGGCGAAGCTGCGGTCGGTCGGCGCGGCGGGCCCGACGACGGACGTCGTCGCCGTCCACCTGGACCACGACGTGCCGCCCGGCCCGGAACTGGCGCGGCGGCTCGCGGCGGCCGGGGCGAGGGCCGTGCCCGACGGCACGACCCTGACGGTGGGCGCCTACGAGGACGTACCCGACGTACCCCGGCGCACCCTCGTCCTGGGCGGCGCCCGGTCGGGCAAGTCGGTGGAGGCCGAACGCCGCCTGGAGCCCTTCCCGGACGTGCTCTACGTGGCCACCGGCGGCACCCGGGGCGGCGACACCGAGTGGGCGTCCCGGGTCTGCGCCCACCGGGAACGGCGCCCGGGTTCGTGGCGCACCGCCGAGACCTGCGACCTGGTGCCGCTGCTGAAGGACGACGGCCCGCCCCTGCTGGTCGACTGCCTGTCGCTGTGGCTGACGGACGCGATGGACGCGGTCGGCGCGTGGGACGACGCGGAGTGGTCCGGCGGGGGCGAACGGGCTCTGAGGGACCGGGTGCGGGAGCTGACGGAGGCGGTCCGCGCCACCCGGCGTACGGTCGTCGCGGTGTCGAACGAGGTGGGTTCGGGCATCGTCCCGGCCACCGCGTCCGGCCGCCGCTACCGGGACGAACTCGGTCGGCTGAACGCGGCGTTCGCAAGCGAGTGCGAGCAGGTGCTGCTGGTGGTGGCGGGCCAGGCCCTGGTGCTACGCGGCTGACCAGTCCCGGCGCGCGACCACCCGTTGCCCCCGGGAGCCGCCGAGCACGGTGCAGCCCTGGGCCACCAACTCGGCGGCCAGGCCCACGGGATGCGGGGGAACGACCCGGCGCGGATCCGCCACCCCGACGAGCAGATGACCACCGGGCCGCAGCACCCGCACCGCCGCCCGCAGTTCGGCCCGCGGGTCGGGCACGCTCTCCAGGTACTGGAAGAGACTCACGACGTCGTAGCGGGCGCGCAGCCGGGACGCGATGTGCGGGTCCGTCAGGCGCCCCACGAACGCCTCCTCGACCCGCTCCACCGCACGGGCCCGCAGCACGCGGTGGGTGGCGTCCAGGCCGTCGAACGAGGTGTACGGGAAGTGCGCGCGGGCGGCGGCGTACGTCGCGACGCGGAGGCGCGCCGGGAGCGTCAGGTCGTGCCGCCCGGAGCGCTGGGCCGCCTGGACGAACTGGGCGAGTGGCTGGCCGCGGCGCAGTCCGCCGTGCCGGTGCGGCCCGTCGAACGGCCCCGGGCCGTGCTCTTCGCCGGCGACCACGGGATCGCCGAACTGGGCGTCTCCGCGCGGCCCGCGGGCGGTGCGGGCGTGTTGGTGCGCGAGGTGCTGGAGGGCGGCCGGCCGGTGTCGGTGCTCGCCCGGCGCCTCGGTGTGCCGGTCCGCGTCGTCGACATGTCGCTGGACTGCGACCCCGAGTCGCTGCCGGCCGAGGTCTCCGGCCACCGGGTGCGGCGTGGCGGCGGGCGCATCGACGTCGAGGACGCGCTGACCACGGAGGAGGCGGAGGCCGCCTTCCGGGCCGGGATGGCGGTGGCCGACGAGGAGGCCGACTCGGGCACGGACCTGGTGGTGCTCGGCGATGTGAGCGTGGGCGGGACGACGGCCGCGGGCGTGCTGGTCGCGGCGCTGTGCGGGACCGACGCGTCGGTCGTCACCGGGCGGGGCGGGCTGCCCATCGACGACCTGGCCTGGATGCGCAAGTGCGCGGCGATCCGGGACGCGTTGCGCCGCGCCCGGCCGGTACTCGGCGACCAGCTGCAGCTTCTCGCCACGGTGGGCGGCGCGGACCTCACCGCCATGACGGGCTTCCTGCTCCAGGCCGCGGTGCGGAAGATGCCGGTGATCCTGGACGGCGTCGTGTCGGCCGCGTGTGCGCTGGTCGGACAGCGGGTCGCCTTCCGGGCGCCGGACTGGTGGCTGGCGTCGCACGACAGCGGCGAGCCGGGACAGGCGAAGGCGCTGGACCGGATGGCCCTGGAGCCGCTGCTGTCCCAGGGTGTGACGGTGGGTGAGGGCACGGGGGCTCTGCTGGCCCTGCCCCTGGTCCAGGCCGCGGCGGCACTGGCCGCGGAGCTCCCGGAGGAGTCGTCCGCCGACGAGGCCGTCACCGCCGCCGAGTGATCCGCGCCGGGCGCGGGCGCGGGCCGGGGGTGGGCGCGGCCGGGTCGGTCCGCACAGGCGCCGCGGGTGTCAGCGCCCGGCGTCCGGGCGGCCGCCGATCCAGTCCTGGAAGGCACGGCGTGGGCCGGACCAGCGGCGGTCGTGGTGGTAGGCCCGCAGGCGGGCGCGAGCGCGGGCGCGCGGGCGCCCGGCGTAGAAGCGGCGGGCCCAGAGCGAGCCGGGCCGGGCCAGCCGGACCGCCCCGATCAGCGCGATCAGGGGCACGATCACCCCGAAGACGGCGAGCCGCGTCTTGCCCTTGGCCAGGGCGAGCAACGAGAAGAGGAAGTTCCCCGCGACGGTCGTGACGACGCTCGCGCGGTCCTGCAGCTCGTCCTGGTCCACCCCGTCGACCCCGAACGGCGTGAACCCGGCGAGGACCAGCCCCACCAGGGCCGCCGTGACCACCACCACCTCCACGCTCTGGCGCCCCTCCTCGGTCCAGTACACGTCGTCGAGGTGCAGGATCAGCGCGAACTCGTCCAGGACCAGCCCCGCCCCGATGCCGAAGACCACGGCCGCGACGGCGGACCCGAACCCGTGCCGTCCCCCCGCCACGGCCGCGAACCCCCCGAGGACGGTCAGCAGGACCCCGGGCACCACGTGGTGGATGTGCACCCCGCCCGCCTGGACGTTCCCGAACGGCCCCTTCCCCGCCCGGATCAGACGCGTGACGACCCGGGTGATCACGAACGTCAGCACGAAGGAGCCCAGGGCGAGCAGGAGCGGCAGCTTGCCGGGCTCCACGATGTTCCGCTGCCACCAATCTCCCATATGCGCACTTTATCCCCGCCCCTCGTCAACGCCGCGCCAACCACATCCGGGTACTCTGCGCCGGTGTCCAGGACCCCCTCCCCCGACGGCCTCCGCTTCGCCTTCGGCACCCTCACCGTGTTCCCGGTCGAGGTGACCCGCTGGGACAGGGAGGCGGCACGCTCCGGCATGCTGTGCGCGCCACTGGCCGGTCTGGCCGTCGGTGCCGCGGCCGCCGGCGCCGGACTCCTGCTGCTGTTCCTGGGCGCCGGCAGCCTCCTCGCCGCCGTGGCCACCGCCGCCGTCCCCGCCGTCCTCACGCGGGGACTGCACCTGGACGGCCTGGCCGACACCGCGGACGGACTGGGCAGCGGCAAGCCCGCCGAGGACGCCCTGCGGATCATGAAGCAGTCGGACATCGGGCCGTTCGGTGTGCTCGCCCTGCTGTTCACGCTCCTCGCCCAGGTCGCCGCGCTGGCGCAGGCCTACGACGGCTCCTGGGCCCGGGGCGCGCTCGCCGCCGTGGTCTCGGCGACCGCCGCCCGGCTGGCGCTCACGCTGGCCGCCCGCGCGGGCGTGCCCGCCGCCCGCCCGGAGGGACTGGGCGCGGCGGTCGCGGGGGTGGTCCCGACCACCGCGGCGCTGGGTGCGGCCGCCGCCGTCACCCTGGCGGCCGCGGGCGCGGGCGCGCTCCTGGGGCCGGACGACGTCGTACGCACGGCCGTCGCCGTCCTGTGCGCCGTGGTCGCGGCCGAACTGCTCCTGCGGCACTGCGTCCGCCGCTTCGGCGGCGTCACGGGCGACGTCTTCGGCGGCGTCGCGGAGACGGCGGCCACCGCGGCACTGGTGGTCTCGGTCCTCGGCTGAGCCGGGAGCGGGATCCGAGAGGGCACCGGCCTCAGCAGGCCTCGCGCTCCGCTCCCAGCTCGTACTCCTTCAGCATCGAACTGAGCCGCATCTTCCGGGACTCGGCGCAGAACCGCTCGGTGGGCAGCTCGTACTCGACGTGGAAGACCGCCTTGTCCGCCTCGATGAACGGCTGGTTGTCGCCGCACTCGCCGTACTGCGCGCACTGCTCGTTGACGGCGAAGTCGAAGTCGTCGACCAGTTCGGGGATCTGGTCGAGGTCGTTCTTGAGCCCGACGGCCATGCCGCGGTCGTGGGCGAGTTCGGCGATCAGCCGGTTGTAGCGGAGCTGGTCGTCCGCGGTGAGGGGGAAGCCGGTCTCGTTCCGGTAGCCGTCCATGTTGTCCGGCTCGACGGCGTCGAAGCCCTTCTCCCGGCACATGTCGAGGCGTTCGGCCATCAGCGGCTCCAGGACGTCCGTCGCGCGGATGTCCAGCCACCGCTCGCCCTCCCATCCGTTGCCCTTGCCCAGCACGGACTCGGGGAACTTCGCCGCGTCGGGCCGGAAGTCCTCCCAGGCGCCGGTGGAGAGGTAGCAGATGACCTTGCGGCCGTCGTCGTGCAGGCCGCCGACCGTGGCCTTCGTGTGGTCGAAGCCGTCGATGTCGTAGACCGGCACGTCCACGGAGGTGTCGAGCTTCCCGCTGAGCTGCCACTGCCAGGCGGTGCCGGGCCGCGGCCGCCAGTGGTCCGCGGCGTCCCCGCCGTCCCCGCCGTCGACGGGAGACGAGGTGCAGCCCGCGAGCAGCAGGAGGAGGGCTATCGACAGGACCGGGCGTCTCACGGGGGTGCTCCAGGGTGTGGGGTGGCGCGGTGGCGTACCCCAGGAATGATCTCTCATCCCGGGTACCCGGCGGGAAACGGCGGCACCGCGGGAGCGGACGTGCGCGGGCGCGAGCGTAGGCTCGTCCCGGTGTTCGCCCGCCCGGGCGAGGACCGCGTCGCAGGAGGGATCCAGGGTCGGATGTCGGGCCCGGTCGACCCACCCGCATTCGGCCACACCAGACTTCATACGGAAGCGAGAATTCACCACCGTGACTGCTCTCACTCTCAGCACCGCAGCGGCGCCCGGCCTCCGGGCCGACGCGATCGTGATCGGTGTCGCCAAGGACACGGCGTCCAAGTCCCAGGGCCTGGTCGTCGCACCCGGCGCCGAGGCCGTGGACAAGGCGTACGACGGCCGGCTCGCCGGCGTCCTGGAGACCCTCGGTGCCTCCGGCGCCGAGGGCGAGGTGACGAAGCTGCCCGCTCCGTCCGGCTTCAAGGCACCCATCGTGGTGGCCGTGGGTCTCGGCGCCCGGCCCGAGAAGGACGCCTCCTTCGACGCCGAGGCGCTGCGCAGGGCGGCCGGTGTCGCAGCCCGCACCCTGGCCGGCGCCAAGAAGGCCGCCTTCGCCCTCCCGCTCACCGAGGCCGCCGACGCCGGCGCCGTCGGTGAGGGCGTGCTGCTCGGCGCGTACTCCTTCGACGCCTACAAGGAGAAGGGCGGCGCCAAGGCCAAGAACGGCAAGGCCCCGCTGGCGGAGGCCGTGCTGCTCGGCGGCAAGCCCCGCGACAAGGCGTACAAGGCGGCGGTCGAGCGCGCCGCGGCCGTGGCCGAGGAGCTGAACCGCGCCCGCGACCTGGTCAACACCCCGCCGAACGACCTGAACCCGGAGGCCTTCGCGGCGGTCGCGCAGGCCGCGGCCAAGGAGCACGGCATCAAGGTGCAGGTGCTTGACGAGAAGGCGCTGACCAAGGGCGGCTACGGCGGCATCCTGGGCGTCGGCGCCGGGTCGGCGGCGGGTCCGCGGCTGGTGAAGCTGTCGTACACGTCGTCCAAGGCGACGAAGTCCCTCGCCTTCGTCGGCAAGGGCATCACCTACGACTCGGGCGGCATCTCGCTGAAGCCGGCCGGGCACAACGAGACGATGAAGTGCGACATGGCCGGTGCCGCCGCCGTGTTCGCCGCCGTCGTCGCCGCCGCGCGTCTGGGCCTGGAGGTCAACGTGACCGGCTGGCTGGCGCTGGCCGAGAACATGCCCTCGGGCTCCGCGACGCGCCCGGGTGACGTGCTGCGGATGTACAGCGGCAAGACGGTGGAGGTGCTCAACACCGACGCCGAGGGCCGGCTCGTGCTCGCGGACGCGCTGTGGGCGGCCTCGCAGGAGAAGCCGGACGCGATCATCGACGTGGCGACGCTGACCGGCGCGATGATGCTGGCGCTGGGCAGCCGGACGTACGGGGTCATGGCGAACGACGACGCGTTCCGCGCCGCGGTGCACGAGGCGGCGGAGGAGGTCGGCGAGCCGGCCTGGCCGATGCCGCTGCCGGAGCACCTGCGCAAGGGGATGGACTCGGCGACCGCGGACATCGCGAACATGGGTGAGCGGATGGGCGGCGGTCTGGTGGCCGGCCTCTTCCTGCGCGAGTTCGTGGGCGAGGGCATCGCCTGGGCGCACCTGGACATCGCCGGCCCGGCGTTCAACGAGGGCGGCCCGTTCGGGTACACGCCGAAGGGTGGCACGGGTACGGCGGTGCGGACGCTGGTCCGCGTGGCCGAGCTGACGGCTGCGGGTGACCTGGGCTAGGGGCGCTCGACAGCTCGGGGGCGCGGGTGATCTGGCGACTGCGGGTCCGTCGTGGCTGGTCGCGCAGTTCTCCGCGTCCCTGGCGGCGCTGCGGTGCCGTCGGCCAGAACGGTCGCGCCCACGCGGCGGAGCCGCAGATCAGACACAGCCCCACGCCCCTGGCGGCGTTGCGCTGCCGTCGGTGCCCGGTGAACGTGGGGCGTCTCACACCCCGGCCCCACGTCTCGTTCGCCTCTCACAAGTGCGAAGATGGAGCCCGGCAGGACAGGGCCCACCCAAGGGCCGAGAACAATGAGCGGCCGGACACCAGCCGCCGACCGGTCACTGGAGACCGGCGTGGCGCACATGCATGGAGGACGTGACGTGGCGAACGACGCCAGCACCGTTTTCGACCTAGTGATCCTCGGCGGTGGCAGCGGTGGTTACGCCGCGGCCCTGCGCGGGGCGCAGCTGGGCCTGGACGTCGCCCTGATCGAGAAGGGCAAGGTCGGCGGTACCTGCCTGCACAACGGCTGCATTCCTACGAAGGCCCTGCTGCACGCGGGCGAGATCGCCGACCAGGCCCGCGAGAGCGAGCAGTTCGGTGTGAAGGCCACCTTCGAGGGCATCGACATGGCGGCCGTCCACAAGTACAAGGACGACGTGATCTCGGGCCTCTACAAGGGCCTGCAGGGTCTGATCGCCTCGCGCAAGGTGACCTACATCGAGGGCGAGGGCCGGCTGTCCTCGCCGACCTCCGTGGATGTGAACGGTCAGCGGGTCCAGGGCCGGCACGTGCTGCTGGCGACCGGCTCCGTGCCGAAGTCGCTGCCCGGCCTGGACATCGACGGCGAGCGGATCATCTCGTCCGACCACGCCCTCAAGCTCGACCGCGTGCCGAAGTCCGCGATCGTGCTGGGCGGCGGCGTCATCGGCGTCGAGTTCGCCTCGGCGTGGAAGTCCTTCGGCGCCGACGTCACGATCATCGAGGGCCTCAAGCACCTCGTCCCGGTCGAGGACGAGAACAGCTCCAAGCTGCTGGAGCGCGCCTTCCGCAAGCGCGGCATCAAGTTCAACCTGGGCACCTTCTTCGAGAAGGCCGAGTACACCCAGGACGGCGTCAAGGTCACCCTCGCCGACGGCAAGGAGTTCGAGGCCGAGGTCCTGCTCGTCGCCATCGGCCGCGGCCCGGTCTCCCAGGGCCTGGGCTACGAGGAGGCCGGGGTCGCCATGGACCGCGGCTTCGTCCTCGTCGACGAGTACATGCGGACCAACGTCCCGACCGTCTCCGCCGTCGGTGACCTCGCCCCCACCCTCCAGCTCGCGCACGTCGGCTTCGCCGAGGGCATCCTGGTGGCGGAGCGGCTCGCCGGTCTGAAGACCGTCCCGGTCGACTACGACGGTGTGCCGCGGGTGACGTACTGCCACCCGGAGGTCGCCTCCGTGGGCATCACCGAGGCCAAGGCCAAGGAGATCTACGGCGCGGACAAGGTCGTCGCCCTGAAGTACAACCTGGCCGGCAACGGCAAGAGCAAGATCCTCAAGACCGCGGGCGAGATCAAGCTCGTGCAGGTCAAGGACGGTGCCGTGGTCGGCGTCCACATGGTCGGCGACCGCATGGGCGAGCAGGTCGGCGAAGCCCAGCTGATCTACAACTGGGAGGCGCTGCCGGCCGAGGTGGCCCAGCTCATCCACGCCCACCCGACGCAGAACGAGGCGATGGGCGAGGCGCACCTGGCGCTGGCCGGCAAGCCGCTGCACTCCCACGACTGACCTCCCTCGGTCATTGGGCGCGACGACACAGACTTCCGCAATTCGTAAGGAGCAACCGAAACCATGGCGGTTTCCGTAACCCTTCCGGCGCTCGGCGAGAGCGTCACCGAGGGCACCGTCACCCGTTGGCTGAAGGCCGAGGGTGAGCGCGTCGAGGCCGACGAGCCGTTGCTCGAGGTCTCGACCGACAAGGTCGACACCGAGATCCCGGCGCCCGCGTCGGGCGTGCTGTCCTCCATCAAGGTCGCCGAGGACGAGACCGTCGAGGTCGGCGCCGAGCTGGCGCTGATCGACGACGGCACCGGTGCCCCGGCCGCCGAGCAGGCCCCGCAGGCCGAGCAGGCCGCCGAGCCCGCTCCCGAGCCCGCCGCTGCCGCCCCGTCCACCGAGCAGGCCGCCCCGGCGCCCGCGCCGAGCGCCGAGCAGTCCGGCGGCGGTTCCGCCGAGGGCACGGACGTCGTCCTGCCCGCGCTCGGCGAGTCCGTCACCGAGGGCACCGTCACCCGCTGGCTGAAGTCGGTCGGTGACAGCGTCGAGGCCGACGAGCCGCTGCTCGAGGTGTCCACCGACAAGGTCGACACCGAGATCCCCGCCCCCGCGTCCGGCACCCTGCTGGAGATCGTGGTCGGCGAGGACGAGACCGCCGAGGTCGGCGCCAAGCTCGCCGTCATCGGCGAGGCGGGTGCCGCTCCGGCCGCCGCCCCCGCCCAGGAGGCTCCGGCCCAGGAGGCCCCGGCCAAGCCCGAGCCC
>NZ_QHJH01000229.1 GCF_003947455.1 Streptomyces sp. WAC 04229
GGCGCGGAGGTGGCCGCCGCCGCGGGTGGGGCGAGCGGGACGGCCAGGGCCGCCGCGGTCGTGACACCGATCGAGGAAGCAAGGAATCCACGCATGCCCCTGATACTGGACATGGATATACAAATATGTCCATTTGAGATCTGACGGCCCGTAGGGTGCCTTCGTCCGAACCGGTGGTGGTGCGGTACGCCGCCCGCTCGGTGCGGGTGTGGGGTGCCGCGTACGCTTGCGCGGGTGAACGCGACCGATCGGACCCCTGCCGACCTGCTGAGTTCCGCGCTCGCCGCGGACCCGGGACGCCCCCTGGTGACCTTCTACGACGACGCCACCGGCGAACGCGTCGAACTGTCCGTCGCCACCTTCGCCAATTGGGTGGCCAAGACCGCCAATCTGCTCCAGGACGAACTCTCCGTCGAGCCCGGCGACCGGGTCGCGCTGCTGCTGCCCGCGCACTGGCAGACGGCGGTGTGGCTGCTTGCGTGCGCGTCGGTGGGCGCCGTGGCGGACGTGGCGGGTGACCCGGCGTCGGCCGACGTGGTCGTCAGCGGGCCGGAGCCCGAGTCGCTGGACGCCGCGCGGGCGTGCTCGGGCGCGCGGATCGCGTTGGCGCTGCGGCCGCTCGGCGGGCGGTTCGCGCCGCGCGCGCCGGAGGGCTTCGCCGACTACGCGGTGGAGGTGCCGGGGCAGGGGGACCGGTTCGTGCCGTACGCGCCGGTGGATCCGGAGGGACCCGCGCTGATCGTGGCCGGGCGGGAGTTCAGCGGGGCGGAGGTCGTGGAGCGGGCGCGGGCGGAGGCGTCCGGGCTGGGGCTCACCGGGCCGGGGGCGCGGATCCTGTCGGGGCTGCCGTACGACACGTGGGAGGGGTTGAGCGCCGGGTTGTACGGGCCGTTGGCCAGTGGGGGGTCCGTGGTGTTGTGCCGGCACCTGGAGCAGGCGGGGGGCGGGGTGCTGGACCAGCGGATCGAGGCGGAGCGGGTTTCTGCCACGGCTCGGTGAGGTCTTGGCAGGTGACTGGTGATCCGGCGTCGGCGTGAGGTGAACCTGCGCGGGCCGGCGCTGACACCGTGACCGGCGTTCGGGCCGGCGTGAGGTGGGTCCGCGGCCCGGCGTAGCGGGGTGCCGCTGCGCCCACCCTCCCCCACTCTCGGCTTCGCTCGAGCGGGGGGACCCCCATCGCCCCAGCGGCACGACTGCCCGCAGGTGGGTGCGGCCCGCCCGACCCGTTCGGCTCACTATCGTTCCGCGTCCCCCTCCCCCGCACCGCATGATCGTCACAGCGCACGGGTGCGGGACGGAGGGAGACGTGAGCGATGACGCCGGCAAGGGGGCGGGGGCGTCCGCGTCCGGGGACGGGCTGAGGCGGCGGCGTCGGAGGCGGCGGCTGGCCCGGGCGGGGATCGCGGTGGGCGTGGTGGCCGTCGGCGCCGTGGGCGTCGGGTGGGCGGTGTACGCGAAGCTGAACGGGAACATCACGTCGGACGAGGCGGCGGCCGCCGAACTCGCCCGGTACGAGAAGGAGCGCCCCACCGCCCTGGTGCGCGGCGCGCAGAACGTGCTGCTGATCGGGTCGGACTCGCGCTCCGGCGACGGCAACGCACGCTACGGCCGGGACTCCGGGACCGAGCGGTCGGACACCACGATCCTGCTGCACCTGGCGGCGGGCCGGGACAGCGCCACCGCCGTCTCCCTCCCCCGCGACCTGATGGTGAACGTGCCCGGCTGCCACGGCCCGGACGGGGCACGCACCGCGCCGGTGTTCACACAGTTCAACTACTCCTTCGCGGCGGGCGGCTCGGCGTGCTCGATCCGGACCGTGGAGAAGCTGACCGGCATCCGGATCGACCATCACGTGGTCGTCGACTTCCAGGGCTTCAAGAAGATGGTCGACGCCCTCGACGGCGTCGAGGTGTGCCTGCGCAAGCCGGTCGACGACGAGGACGCCAAGCTGAAGCTGCCCGCGGGTCGGGTGACGCTCGACGGTGAGCAGGCCCTCGGATACGTCCGCGCCCGCAAGTCGCTCGGGGACGGCAGCGACACCGACCGGATGGACCGGCAGCAGCGCTTCCTCGGGGCGCTCGTGAACAAGGTGCAGAGCAATGGCGTACTGCTGAATCCGGTGAAGCTGTACCCGGTTCTCGACGCGGCCACGTCGTCACTGACCACGGACCCGAATCTGGCGAGTCTGCGCGGCCTGTACGACCTCGTGCGGGGGCTGCGCGACATTCCCACCGAGCGTGTGCAGTTCCTGACCGTCCCCCGGGAGTCCTACGCGGGCGACGCCAACCGGGACCAGCTCGTGCAGCCCGACGCCGAGGCGCTCTTCACGCGGCTGCGGACGGACGACCCGGTGACGATCGCCGCGCCGGTCCACGGCGAGCCGAGGGACGCCGATTCTCCTGCGCCGACGTTCAGCGGGAACACCGCCGACGAAGACGTCTGCGAGTAAAGCGCGTTCAAAGTCACGGCAAGACGGATGCAAGGCACGCATGAAAGTACGGACAATTGTCCAAGAAATGCGCTGGATTGCCCAGTTGTAAGTTTCGTGGCATGCATCACTGCCATCGCCCCGAGCCGAACCGGGCGGTTAGTGTGAGCGATCCGGTGTGCCCGGCCCCGAGGCTCTGCCCGAGGCCGCGCACCGAGTGAGCGAGACCGGGCGCCCGGAGGGGAGGGCGCCGCGTGGCCCCGACGGAGGATTCGGACAACCGTGGACGCGCAAGGCCGTGGACGGGCGGGCGACATCGACCCCGCAGACCAGTGGGTACTCAATCCGGAGACCGGCGAATACGAACTGCGACTGTCCCCTTCCGCAGCGCAGTCACCGGTCCCGGGCCCCCGGGGCGCAGCACCCGCCCCGGCACCGGACCGTGGGGTCCCCCCACAGCGCAGACGCCGTTCGGCTCCCGGGGAACCGCCGCCGGGACGCGCGGGGCGCCGGCGGCCGGCGAAGAAGAAGTCGAGGGGCAAGCGCGTCCTGCTGTGGACGGGCGGCACCATGGCGTTCGTCGTCCTCGCCGGCGGCACCGCCGGGTACCTGTACCTCCAGCACCTGAACGGCAACATCCAGTCCGTCTCCGACGACGGCGCGAGCACCGGTGGCTTCCAGAAGGACAAGGCCATCAACATCCTGCTGATCGGCACCGACAAGCGCACCGGCAGCGGCAACGAGGGCTACGGCGACACCGGGAGCGCCGGCCACGCCGACACCACGATCCTGCTGCACGTGTCCAAGGACCGCTCCAACGCCACCGCGCTCAGCATCCCCCGCGACCTGATAGTCGACGTCCCCGACTGCCCGACCACGCAGGAGGACGGGACGCAGAAGGTCATCCCCGGTTCCAGCGGCGTCCGCTTCAACACCAGCCTCGGCCAGGACGGCCGTACGCCCAGCTGCACCATGCGGACCGTCACCGAGCTGACGGGGGTGACGCCGGACAACTTCATGGTGGCCGACTTCAACGCGGTCAAGACGCTGACCTCGGCCGTCGGCGGCGTCGAGGTGTGCCTGGCGAAGGACATCGACGACCCGGACTCGCACCTGAAGCTGCCGGCGGGCGAGCACACCGTCGAGGGCGAGCAGGCACTGGCCTTCGTCCGCACCCGGCACTCCGTGGGATTCGGCGGCGACCTGAGCCGTATCGAGATCCAGCAGCAGTTCCTCAGCGCGCTGATGCGCAAGCTGAAGTCCAACGACACGCTGACCAGCCCGTCGAAGATGCTGAAGCTGGCCGAGGCGGGGACCGAGGCGCTGACCGTCGACTCCAAGCTGGACAGCATCGGCAAGCTGAAGGACCTCGGCCTGGAACTGGGCAAGCTCAACACCAAGAACCTGACCTTCACCACGGTGCCGGTGATCGACAACCCGGCCGAGAAGGTCAAGGCGACGGTCGTGCTCAAGGAGGGACCCGCCCAGCAGGTCTTCGACATGGTGCAGAACGACGTCTCCTTCACCGAGGTCAAGAAGAAGGAGTCGGAGAAGGAGAAGAAGGAGGCGGCCCAGGTCGCCGCCCGGCTCCAGGGCGAGCGGTCCGAGCCCTCCGAGGTCCGCGTCCGCGTCATGAACGGCGGCGCCCCCGTCGGCAGCGCCCAGCAGGAACTCTCCTACCTCCAGACGAGCGCCGGCGTCACCAAGTCCGAGAACGCCGGCAACGCCCCCGCGGATCTCGCCAAGACCACCCTGGAGTACGCCCCCGACCAGGCCGACCAGGCCCGCGCCCTCGCCGAGATCCTCGGCCTGTCCGGCGCCGCCATGAAACCCGGCGAAAGCGTCACCAACTCCCAGGGCCTGCCCACCATGACCCTCACCCTCGGCAAGGACTTCAAGGGCGCCGGAGTCAAACTCGACGCCGCCTCCGCGAAGGCCCCGGAGGACCTCCAGAAGTCCACCGCGGACAAGGTCCAGTGCGCGAAGTGACCTGACGGCCTCCAAACCCGTCTGACAGTACGACAGTCCATCGGTGCGCCGGGGGACGGCCGGGACGGAAGCGGCCCCGCGGGGCGCCCGCAATCCGTCGGGGCCGCCGTACAGCCAACGAGGGGCGCCGTACGTCCAACTGTGCGAACAGGTCGCGCGCAGGGGCGCGTTCACGGGCCGAGGGTGGGAGAGGGACATGACGCAGGGCAGTGTGCAGGGGGAGGGAAGGCGGCCGGGCGCGGTCCGACAGGCTCACGGCGGGGACACCGGCGGCGAGGACGGGGGGGGCACCGGCACGGCAGGGCCGCCGGGCCGGGGAGAGGGGCACCGCCGCCGGTCGCGGCGCCGGCGCCCCGGACGCCGGCACCGGGCGCTGCGCTGGTCGGCGACGGTCCTCTCGGTGCTGATACTCGGCACGGCGGGCGCCGGGTACCTCTACTACCGGCACCTGAACGGCAACATCGAGAAGGGCGCGCGCAGCAGCGGCGACTCCAAGGCGCACCGCACCGAGCCGAACGCGGCCGGTCAGACTCCCCTGAACATCCTGCTGATCGGTTCCGACAGCCGCGCCTCCGAGGCCAACGTGGCCCTGGGCGGCGGCAAGAACAACCGCGACAACCCGCCGCTGGCCGACGTGCAGATGCTGATCCACCTGGCCGCGGACCGCAAGAGCGCGGCGGTGGTGAGCATCCCCCGTGACACCCGCGTGGACATCCCCGCGTGCGAGAACGCGGAGACCGGGGAGACGTTCCCCGCGACCAACGCCATCATCAACGAGTCGCTGGCCCGCGGCGGCGCCGGCTGCACCCTGGCCACCTGGGAGAACCTCACGGGGGTCTACGTCGACCACTGGATGACGATCGACTTCGCGGGCGTGGTCTCGATGGCGGACGCCGTCGGCGGCGTCGAGGTCTGTGTGAACCAGAACGTGTGGGACCGTCCGTTGCCCGGCGTCCCCGGGGGCTCGGGTCTGAAGATGGAGGCCGGCCGCAACAAGGTGCAGGGCGAGCAGGCGCTCCAGTGGCTGCGCACCCGGCACGCCTGGGGCAGCGACCCGCTGCGGGCCCGCGCCCAGCACATGTACATGAACTCGATGATCCGCACGCTGAAGCAGCAGAACGTCTTCACCGACACCGGCCGGCTGATGAACCTGGCCGAGGCCGCCACCAAGTCCCTGACCGTCTCCGAGGAGGTCGGCACGGTCAAGAAGCTGTACGACCTGGGCATGCAGCTCAAGACGGTGCCCACGGACCGCATCACCATGACGACGATCCCCACCGTGGCGGACGACCAGGACGCCAACCACCTGCTGCCGGCCGCCGGGGCGGACCAGATGTGGGCGATGCTCCGCGACGACGTGTCCTTCGACGACAAGGGCGGCAAGGACGAGAAGGGCGGCGGGAGCGGCAAGGACCCGAGGGACGCCGAGGGCGCCACCGGGAAGCCCTCCGACGAACCCGCCGCCGACTCCGACATCGGCGTCCTGGTCCAGAACGCCACCCGCTCCGGCTCGCTCGGCCCGGTCAGCGGACGGGCGCGTGCCGTCGCCGGGATGCTGACGGAGAAGGGCTTCTCCAGGGCGACGACCGAAACCTACGCCGCCCTCTCCGAGGAGCGGACCCTGGTCCGGTATCCGAGCGACGAGTTGGCCGGCGACGCGCGGCGCGTCGCCGATGCGCTGGGCATCCCGGCGAGCTCGGTGCGCAAGTCCACCGACGTGTCCGGGATCACGCTCGCCGTGGGAGCTGACTGGCGCTCGGGCACGTCCTACCCGAAGCAGAAGACGCCCGAGGCGGGGGATCTGCCGGACGACAGCGACGCCCTCAACGGCTCGGACACCGGCAAGTGCATGGACGTCTACAAGCCCTATCGATGGTAGGAGTTCACGAAAATAGGAGGGATTGCCCTGTTGTAGGGGCGTCGAATGTGACACCAGAGTCGTTCGACGCTGAACTGGGCGGATAGTGTGAGCGCTCCAGTGCCCCTGCCGCGAGGCCAGCCCTGGCGTCGTGCACTAGTTGACCCTTCATCGTGCGCCTTCCGGAGAAGGCGCCGCGTGGCCCCCGACGGAGGATTGGGAGACCGTGGACGCGCAAGGACGTGGGCGGGCAGACGATGTCGATCCCGCAGACCAGTGGGTACTGAATCCACGCACCGGCGAATACGAACTGCAGCTGTCCCCTTCCGCACCGCAGTCGTCCGTTCCGGGCCCCCGCCGGGGCGCACCCCGCTCCGGCGACGCCGGCGGCGGCACGGCGGGCACGGCCCGTCGCCGTACGGCCGCGCCCGGCCGCGAGGTCCCGCCCCAGCGGCGGCGCAGGTCCGCGCCCGAGGAGCCGGTACCGGGGCGGCGCGGACGCCGGCCGGAGAAGAAGTCGAAGGGCAAGCGGGCCCTGCTCTGGGCCGGAGGCAGCACGGCCTTCGTCGTCCTCGTGGCCGGGGTCGGCGGCTACGTCTACCTCAAGCACCTCGAGGGCAACGTGTCGACGACGGACGTAGGCAGCGCCGGAAGCAGCAGCTTCAAGAAGAACGAGGCCTTCAACATCCTCATCATCGGCACCGACAAGCGCACCGGTGAGGGCAACGAGGGCTACGGCGACAAGGGCAGCGTCGGGCACGCGGACACGAACATACTGCTGCACGTCTCCGAGGACCGCTCCAACGCCACCGCCCTCAGCATCCCGCGCGACCTGATCGTCGACGTCCCCGACTGCGAGACCGTGCAGGAGGACGGCACGACGAAGATCATCCCCGGCTCCACCGGCGTCCGCTTCAACACCAGCCTCGGCGAGAGCGGCCGGGATCCGGGCTGCACCATGCGCACGGTGAAGGAGGCGACCGGGATCCAGCCGCACCACTTCATGATGGCCGACTTCAACGCGGTCAAGACGCTGACCACCGCGGTCGGCGGCGTCGACGTGTGCGTGGAGAACGCCGTGGACGACCCGAAGTCCCATCTCAAGCTGCCCGCGGGCGAGTCGAAGGTGGAGGGCGAGCAGGCGCTGGCCTTCGTCCGCACCCGGCACGCCTTCGGCAACGAGGGCGACCTGGACCGCATCAAGGTGCAGCAGCAGTTCCTCGGCTCGCTCATGCGCAAGATGTCCTCCAGCGACACCCTCACCAGCCCCACCAAGCTGGTGAAGCTCGCCGAGGCCGCCACCAACGCCCTGACCGTGGACGAGGCCATCGGCAAGGTGGGCACGCTCAAGGACATGGCCCTGGAGCTGAAGAAGGTGCCGCCGAAGAACATCACGTTCACCACGGTGCCGGTGATCGACAACCCGGCCGAGAAGGTCAAGGCGACGGTGGTCGTGAACGAGACCAAGGGCCCCCAGGTCTTCGACATGATCAGGAACGACGTCTCCTTCACCGAGGTCAAGAAGAAGGAGTCGGAGAAGGAGAAGAAGGAGGCGGCCCAGGTCGCCGCCCGGCTCCAGGGCGAGCGGTCCGAGCCCTCCGAGGTCCGCGTCCGCGTCATGAACGGCGGCGCCCCCGTCGGCAGCGCCCAACAGGAACTCTCCTACCTCCAGACGAGCGCCGGCGTCACCAAGTCCGAGAACGCCGGCAACGCCCCCGCGGATCTCGCCAAGACCACCCTGGAGTACGCCCCCGACCAGGCCGACCAGGCCCGCGCCCTCGCCGAGATCCTCGGCCTGTCCGGCGCCGCCATGAAACCCGGCGAAAGCGTCACCAACTCCCAGGGCCTGCCCACCATGACCCTCACCCTCGGCAAGGACTTCAAGGGCGCCGGAGTCAGACTCGACGCCGCCGTCAAGAAGCCGGACCTGGACAACGAGTCCACGGCCGACCAGAAGCAGTGCGCCAGTTGACCTGACGGACCCGTCGTACGTCTCACATGACGGCGACGGGTCCGCGCGGTGGCGCGGGGGTGGGGAGGGACGCGCGAGTGACGCGGAGCGGTGTGCAGGAGGAGGACAGACGGGACGCCGTCCCGGACGTCCAGGAGAGCGACGGGACCGGCAGTCGCCGTCCGCGGCGTGCCCGCCGGGCGCTGCGCTGGAGCGCGGTGGTGCTCGCCGTGGTCCTGGCCGGCACGGCCGGTGCCGGTTACCTCTATTACGAGCACCTCAACGGCAACATCGAGAAGGACCCCCTGAACCTGGGGGACGGCAAGGTGGCCGCGCCGACGCCGAACGCGGCCGGGCAGATCCCGCTGAACATCCTCGTGATCGGCTCGGACGCCCGGGACAGCGAGGAGAACCAGCAACTGGGCGGCGCCCGCGAGACGTTCGGCTCCACGCCGCTGGCGGACGTGCAGATGCTGGTGCACCTGTCCGCCGACCGCAGCAACATGTCGGTGGTGAGCATGCCGCGCGACACCCTGGTCGAGATACCCAAGTGCACCGACCCGGACGACGGGAAGGTGTACCCGGCGAGCGGCGGCCGGGTGATGACCAACCAGAGCCTCGGGCACGGCGGCCCGGGCTGCACGGTGGCCACCTGGCAGGAGCTGACCGGCATCCACATCGACCACTTCGTGATGGTGGACTTCGCGGGCGTGGTCGCCATGGCGGACGCCGTCGGCGGTGTCCCGGTGTGTGTGGACGCCGACATCCACTCGCGCGACGGCGAGGGCCACGGCTCGGGTCTGAAGCTGGAGAAGGGCACGCACCCGGTCAAGGGCGAGCAGGCCCTGCAGTGGCTGCGCACCCGCTACGGGTTCGAGGACGGCAGCGACCTGGCGCGGGCGAAGGCCCAGCACATGTACCTCAACTCGATGGTCCGGACGCTGCGCGAGAACGCGACCCTGGGCAACCCGAACAAGCTGCGCAGGCTGGCCGAGGAGGCCACCTCGGCACTCACCGTCGACCCGGGTCTGGACACCGTCAAGAAGCTGTACGACCTCAGCGACGAGCTGCGCCGGGTGAAGCCGGAGCGCATCACCATGGCCACGATGCCCAACCGGTACGTGGGCGCGCGCGTGGAGCCGACCGAGGACGCCGAACAGCTCTTCCGGCTGGTGCGCGAGGACATCGCGCTGGACGGCAAGGACGCGAAGAAGAAGCCCGAGGCGGAGCCGGCGGAGCCGGACGACCCCGCCGCTCCCGACGGCGAGATCGCGGTCCAGGTCCGCAACGGCACCCGCACGGACCGCCTCGGCGCGGCCGGCGGACGCGCGAACACGGTCGCCGGTCTGCTGGTGGAGCGGGGCTTCACCAGGGCCGTCGCGGACCCCTCGGTGCTGCCGAGCGAGGACCGCACGCTCGTCCGCTATCCGAGCGCCGACCTGGAGGGCGACGCCCGGCGCGTGGCCGAGTCCCTGGGGATACCCGCGAGTTCGGTGCAGCGGTCGACCGACGTCTCGGGGGTCACCCTCGTGGTGGGCGCCGACTGGCGCGAGGGAAAGGCGTACCAGGCGCCCGAGTCCGACGACCGCACCCCGGATTCGGCCGAGGCCCTCAACGGCGCGGACGAGAACGCCTGCATGAAGGTGGACCCGGCGTTCAGCCCCTGACGGACGTCAGCGCGCTCCGGCGGCGTCGGCGGTCCCGGCGTCGGCCTGGACGGCCGGGCGCCGCGAGGCGATGACCTTCCTGGCCAGCGACTTGGGACTGGTCAGGAAGCCCCACCCCCACGACATGTGCATGGTCGCCAGCGCCACCGGGATCCGGGCCCGCGCCTTCAGCCCCAGCCCCTTGCCCGCCGGGACCGAGCCCGCGACGATCGCGGCCAGGTAGGCGCCCGGCACGACGAAGCCCCACGGGGTCAGCGCGGCGCCCACCACGACACCGGCCGCGATGGCGCACACGGCGGTCGGCGGGGCGAGGTAGCGCAGGTTGATGGAGCCGGAGTGGTAGCGGGCGACGACGTGCCGCCAGCGGCCGTAGTCCTTGTACTGCTTGGCCAGAGCGCGCACGCTCGGCCGGGGGCGGTAGGAGACCCGCAGCTCCGGCGAGAACCAGATGAGGCCGCCGGCCTCGCGGATGCGGAAGTTCAGCTCCCAGTCCTGGGCGCGGATGAACTCCTCGTTGTACCCGCCCTGCCGTTCCAGCGCCTCGCGGCGGAAGACGCCCAGGTACACGGTCTCGGCCGGGGCGGCCTCGCCGCCGGTGTGGAAGGCGGCGTTGCCCACGCCGATCTTCGACGTCATCGCGGCGGCGACGGCGTCCTCCCAGGCGTTCTCGCCCTCGGCGTGCATGATGCCGCCGACGTTGTGCGCGCCGGTCTCCTCCAGCAGCCGTACGGCCGTGGCGATGTAGCCGGGCGACAGGATGCCGTGGCCGTCGACGCGGACGACGACGGGATGGCGGGAGGCCTTGATGGCGGCGTTCAGCGCGGCGGGCGTACGGCCGGTGGGATTCGGCACGGTGTGCACGCGCGGATCCTCGGCGACGAGTGCGGCGGCGATCTCGTCCGTACGGTCCGTCGAGGGACCGAGGGCGATCACGACCTCCATCTCGCCGGCGTACTCCTGGGCGAGGATGGCGCGGACGGCGCCGCGCAGGTGCCGCTCCTCGTTGAGGACGGGCATGATCACGGAAACGGCGGGCGGCCGCACGTCGGACTTGGCGTTCATCGGTGCTCACGTTACCGCGAACGGGGGACACGGGTGCGCGCCGCGGGGGTCACAGCCGCGAGCAGCAGATCGTATGGGCCTACGGTGCTCACGGATCCCACGTCCGGCCTCACGGTCCGCAGCCAAGGGCCCGTCCTCGCGGAGGTGTCACCTTGCCCACGCCGCCCCGCTCCCCCCGGGTCCCGGCCTCGTCCCCCCGGGG
>NZ_QHJH01000022.1 GCF_003947455.1 Streptomyces sp. WAC 04229
CACCGCACCCCCGCCGTCGCCCTGGTCGTGCTGCCCGCCACCGCCGCGGGCGCCGGTGCCGCCTGGGCCGCGGCGCCCGATGCCGCCCGGGGCTGGACCGCGACCCTCGCCCTGACGTCCTGGCTCTGCGTCGCCGTCACCGTGGTCCTCGCCTCCCACCTGGTCGGACGGGCCCGCCGTACCGCGGCCGACCGCAGAGCCGAGATCGGCACCCTCAAGGCCCGCCTCGCCCAGGAGAACGCCGGCCTGGTGCACCTCGTCAACGTCACGCTGCCGGGCGTCGCCCAGCAGGTGCGCGAGGGTGCCGGCGCCGACGAGGCCGTCGCCCGCACCGCCCCCGTCCCCGGGCCGCACCTGCGGCAGGTCGTCCAGAGCTTCGCCTCCCTCACGGCCGACGCCGTACGGCACACCACGGAGGCCGAGACCCGGCACCAGGAGGCGCTGCGTGAGACGCGCGGCGCCACCGGGGAGCTGGAACACCTGACGAGCAGCACCCTGCCCGCCGCGGTGCGGAGACTGCGCGACGGCACCTCCGCGGAGGTCGTCCTCGCCGAGCTGGACTGGCCCCGGCGTCCGCACCTGCGCGCCTGCGCCGAACTGTTCGTCCGGGAACTGGCCCACAGCGAGCGGCGCACCGCCGCCGCCGAGGCCGCCTCCGCCAAGTCCCTCGGCCGTGTCCAGGCCAAGGCCGTACGCATGCTCGCCGACCTGCGGGACATGCAGGACCGGCACGGCGAGGACGTCCTGGGCGACCTCCTGCGGCTCGACCACAGCACCTCCCAGCTCGGCCTCATCACCGACCGCCTGGCCCTGTTGATGGGCGGCCGCTCCAGCCGCGCCTGGAACAGGCCCATCGTGATGGAGAGCATCCTGCGCGGCGCAGTAGGACGCATCGCCGCCTACCAGCGCGTCCGCATGCACTGCTCCACCACCGCCGCGATCTCCGGCCACGCGGCCGAGGGCGTCATGCACCTGCTGGCCGAACTGATGGACAACGCCGCCAACTTCTCGCCACCCATCGACGAGGTCCACGTGTACGTGGAGGAACGTACCGCCGGGATCGTCGTCACCATCGAGGACAGCGGCCTCAAGATGGCCGACGCCGCCATGCACCACGCCGAGGAGGCCGTGTCGGGACGGGCGACCGACCTGGCCTCGCTCCAGGGCACCCGGCTCGGCCTGGCCGTGGTCGGACGGCTCGCCGCCAAGTACGGCGTCGGCGTGAGCTACCGCCCCTCGTCCCGCGGCGGCACCGGCGTCGTCGTCCTGGTGCCGCCGCAACTGCTCGCCCAGCAGCGGGACCCGCAACCCGCCCTGACCGGCCGCACCTTCGGCGGCGCGGCCCGCGTCCCCGTCCCCGGACCCGCGCCCGCCGCGGAGGCCCCCCTGGCCGCCTCGCGCCTGCCGGACGTCCGTGACGCCGAGCGGACCGTTCCTCCCGAGCAGGCGCCGCGAACCCGCCCGCAGTCCGCGACGCCGGGCGGACTGCCCGTGCGCTCCCCGGGCCGGACCATGGCCGAGGCCGAGGCCGAGCGCGAGTTGCGCGACCCGCCCCCGCGGCCCACCGACCGGCCGGCGACGGCGTCCCGCGACGCCGGGTCCAGCTTCGGTGCCTTCCACCGCGGGCGCCGGTCCGGAGCCGCCGGCGGGGCGCCCACGCCGGAACCGCCCGCGTCGGGGTAGACCGCGCGCCCCACCGCACGGCGCACAACGGCGCCCCCTCGCCCCCGAGTTCGTGAGATTGGAGGAACGGGCCGGTGACCGGAGCAGCAGCACCCACCGTCCCCTCACCCATCATGCAGACCACCGACAACAGCCTCACCTGGCTCCTCCAGAACCTCCTGGACAGCACCCCCGGTACCCGCCACGCCCTCGTCCTGTCCCGGGACGGCCTCCGGCTCTGCTGGACCGAACACCTCACCCTGGACCGGGCCGACCAGCTCGCCGCGATCTGCTCCGGCATCCAGGCCCTCGCCCAGGGCGCCTCCGTCGAGTTCGGCAACGGAACCGGCGGCGTACGGCACTCCATGACCGAGTTCCACGGAGGGCTGCTGTTCATCGTCGAGGCGGGCGAGGGCGCACACCTGGCCGTCGTCGCGGTGGAGGACGCCGACCCCGGCGTGGTGGGCCACCAGATGACCGAGCTGGTCGAGCAGATCGGCGAGCACCTGCGGGCCGCGCCGCGCCACGCCCTCCGCGGGAGCGGCCCGTCGTGACGCGCAGGCCCGTGGACACCGGCGCACCCGACCGGCTCTACACGGTCACGGGCGGACGCAGCCGCGCCGGCGACTCCTTCGACCTCGTCACCCTGGTGGTCGGCGAGTGCGAACCGTCGGCCGGCATGCAGTCGGAACACATCCGGATCCTGGAACTGTGCCGGCACCCCACGGCCGTGGTGGAACTCGCCGCCGAACTGGCACTGCCGATCACGGTGGTCCGCATCCTGCTCGGCGACCTGCTCGCCACCGGGAGCATCACCGCCCGCCATCCGCGCCTGGGGCGGTCCGCCGCGTCGCACCGCCCCGACACCGCCCTTCTCCAGGAGGTGCTCCATGGGCTCCGCAACCTCTGACTCACCGGCCCCCGCGCACCCCGCCGCCTCCGGCCGCACACCCCTGACCGACGCCGCGGAGACCGGCCTGAAGATCGTCGTCGTGGGCGGGTTCGGTGTCGGCAAGACCACCCTGGTCCGCTCCGTCAGCGAGATCAGGCCCCTCAACACGGAGGAGGTGATGACCCAGGCCGGCGTAGGCGTCGACGAGACCGGCGACGTCACCGCGAAGACCACCACCACGGTGGCCTTCGACTTCGGCCGGATCAGCCTCAACGACCGCATGGTGCTGTACCTGTTCGGCGCCCCCGGCCAGGAACGCTTCTGGTTCCTGTGGGACCGTCTCTTCTCCGGCACCCTCGGCGCCGTCGTCCTCGTCGACACCCGCCGCATGGACGACTCCTGGTACGCGATAGACCGGCTCGAACACCACGGCACCCCGTTCGTCGTGGCCGTCAACCGCTTCGACGACGACACCGCCCGGCACTCCCTGGACGAGATCCGCCTGGCCCTCGCGCTGCCGGAGCGCGTACCGCTGGTCGACTGCGACGCCCGGGTACGCGCGTCCGGCAAGCACGTGCTGGTCACCCTTGTGGACCACCTCTACCAACTGGCCCTGGCCCAGGAGGGCGCACCGTGACCGACATCGACCCCGCTCCGCACCCCGTCGTCGCACCGATCTGCCCCGCCCACCCGGACGCCGTCCCGCTGGCCGGGCTCGCGTACCAGCAGACGCCGTCGGAGCTGTACCGCGGACTGCGGGGCGAGCACGGCGCCGTCGCACCCGTGCTCCTCGACGGCGGGGTGCCCGCCTGGCTGGTCCTCGGCTACCCCGAGGTCAGCTATGTGACCAGCCACGACGAGCTGTTCGCCAGGGACTCGCGGCGCTGGAACCAGTGGGACCGCATCCCGCCCGACTGGCCGCTCATGCCCTACGTCGGACACCAGCCCTCGGTGCTGTTCACCGAGGGCGAGGAACACCGGCGCCGGGCCGACGTGATCACCCAGGCCCTGGCCGGCGTCGACCAGTTCGAGCTGGCCCGGGACTGCCGGCAGCTCGCCGACCGGCTCATCGCGGGCTTCGCCGGCAGCGGCCGGGCCGAGCTGATGAGCGGCTACGCGCACGCCCTGCCCATGCGCGCCGCGGTACGCATGTGCGGGATGCCGCACAGCGGTGCCGAGACCCAGCACCTCGTCGAGGACCTGCGCATCTCCCTCGACGCGGCGGAGGGCGACGACCCGGTCGCGGCGTACACGCGTGTGGGCGAGCGCATCCACGGCCTGGTCCGGCACAAGCGCGAGCGTCCCGGCCCCGACGTCACCTCGCGGATGCTGACCCACCCGGCGGGCCTGACCGACGAGGAGACGGTGCAGGACCTGATCTCCGTCATCGCCGCCGCCCAGCAGCCCACCGCCAACTGGATCGGGAACACGCTCCGGCTGCTGCTCACCGACGACCGCTTCGCCCTCAACGTGTCGGGCGGGCGGCTCAGCGTGGGGGAGGCGCTCAACGAGGTGCTGTGGCTGGACACGCCGACACAGAACTTCATCGGCCGCTGGGCCGTGAACGACACCCAGTTGGGCGGCCGGCAGATCCGCGCCGGCGACTGCCTCGTCCTCGGCCTGGCCGCGGCCAACACCGACCCGCAGCTCTGGCCCGAGGCCCACGTCGGCGCCGAGAACTCCGCGCACCTGTCCTTCAGCAACGGCGAGCACCGGTGCCCGTACCCGGCACCGCTGCTCGCCGACGTCGTCGCCCGCACAGCGGTCGAGACCCTGCTGGAACGCCTCCCCGACCTCGTCCTCGCGGTGGAGCCCGAGGAACTGACCTGGCGTCCGTCGATCTGGATGCGCGGACTCACCGCCCTGCCCGCCCTGTTCACCCCCGTGGTGGTCTGACGGGCCTGCCCGCGTCAGCCCGTTGCCGGTGTGAACCGCACCGGCAGGGACTGCGGGCCCCGGGTGAACACCCCGCGCTCCACCGCGTCGAAGCCGTCGTCCGGCCGCAGATCCGGCATGGCGTCCAGCAGCTGCCCCACGCCGATCTCGACCTCCGCCTTCGCCAGCAGCGCCCCGACGCAGAAGTGCCGGCCCAGCGCGAAGGCGAGATGGTCGGCAGCGGCCGAGAAGGCGGTCGTGGTGGTCAGGTCCTCGCGGTGGATGTCGAAGCGGTCCGGGTCGCGGTAGCGGCTCCCGTCCCGGTTGGCGGCGCCGATGAGACACGTGACGGTGTCGCCCGCCGGTATGGTGCCGCCGCTCAGCTCCACCTCGGACGCCGACTGACGCATGATCATGTGCACCGGCGGGGTGTAGCGCAGCGTCTCCGCGAAGGCGCGCGGTATCAGCGACCGGTCCTCGCGCACGGCGGCCAACTGCTCCGGATGGGCGAGCAGGTTGGCGAAGATGCTGGCGATCGCCTTGTCCGTGGTCTCACCGCCCGCCGCGAGCAGCAGGCTGCAGAAGGCCTTGATGTCCTCGTCGCTCATCCGGACCCCGTCGACCTCCGCCGCGCACAGGGAGGACAGCAGGTCGTCGCCCGGATTCTGGCGGCGCTCCCGGATGACCGGGATCATGTACTCGGCGAACTCCACGCGGGTGCGCGCACCGGCGGCCGCCACCTCCTGGTCTCCCGAGAGATTCCCCAGGAAGGCGATGACCGACGTGTACCAGCCGTGGAACCGGTCGTGGTCCGCCTTGTCCAGACCCAGCATGTCGGCGATGACGTCGACCGGGAAGCGGGTCGCGTAGTCGGCGACCAGGTCGGCGCGTCCGGTGTGCCGGAACGCGTCTATCAGCTCGCGGGAGTTGCGCTCGATCACCGGCAGGAACCGCTCCTGGAGATCGGCCCCGCGGAACGCCGGCGCGACCAGCGCGCGCCGGACCGCGTGCTCCCGGCCGCTCAGCTGGAGGATCGTCCTGCCGTGCACGGGCTCGAGCTGCCAGTCGTAGTTCTCGGTCGTGAACTGCCCGTTCCGGTCCTTGAAGACGCGCTCCACGTCGTCGTAGCGCGAGACGATCCAGCTCCGCGTGGCCTCGTGCCAGACGAGGGGCGCGCTCTCCCGCATCGCCCGGTAGACCGGATAGGGGTTCGCCGCGAACTCGGGGGAGAGGATGTCGGGGACCTGCTGCGCGGTGGACATGGGGCTCCTCGGTCGACAACGGCCTTACGGCACCAGGCTATTGACGACACGACGACGCCGACAGACCGCGGACGGGACGAGGTCCCGGTCAGGCGCCGCCGTCCACCGAGGCACGCAGCCGGGCGCTGGCCATCCGCATGTGTTCGGCCATCGCCCGGTCCGCGGCCTCCGGATCGCGCGCGCGGATCGCCCGGAGCACCGCGTCGTGCTCGCAGAGCGTGCCGCTGACGGTGCCCTCGATGTCGCTGACGCGCTCCATCCAGACCTGGAGCAGCGCCCGGATGCTGTGCAGGATGTCGCTGAGGACGGTGTTGCGCGCGATGCGGGCCGTCTCCAGGTGGAAGGCGATGTCGGCGTCGATGAACGCCGTGACGTCGCCGCCCGCGTCGCGCATGTGCTGGAGGTGCTCCTCCAGTCGTGCCACGTCCTCGTCGCCGGCCCGCTCCGCCGCCAGCCGGGCCGACACCCCTTCCATGTACGTGCGCACCTCGACCAGGTCCTGGGTCCGGCGCTGGCCCAGCATCAGCCCCCAGTTGATCGCGCGGGGCAGGAACTCCGAGGTGCCCTCGCGCACGTAGGAGCCGGAACCCGGCCGGATCTCGATGATCCCGAGGACGTCCAGGGCGGAGAGGGCGCCGCGCACGCTGGACCGTGCGACACCCAGCGCCTCGGCCAGCTGACGCTCGGCGGGCAGCCGCGTGCCGGGCCGGATGTCGCCGGCCGAGAGGTGGTCGAGGAGCCGTTTGGCGACCTCGCTGACGGACGACTCGCGCACGACGGGCCGCAGCAGCCGCGCGAGGTCCGGAGCGGCCGCGGAGCTGTGCTGATCAGGCTGACTGGTCACGGTCACCAGTCAACCAGATGCCGGGCCGACCCGGCTGACCAGGCAGTTCACCCCGGTCTTGGGTGCGGTTTGTCAAGAGTTGGGTCGGTAGTGGATCTATGATGCTCGCCACACTGGTAAATTGGTGACCAATTTTGATCCGAGGCATAGCGTGAGGGCGAACCGGTCGGCCGCCTTCCGCGGCGGACATCCGGTGTGACCGACCCCGGACGGAGCTGTCCGGGCGAGCCGAGGAGTCGCCCATGGGTGCCCAAGCGCCATCCGAGGCAGTCGAGAGAACTGCCATCAAGAAGGTCTCAGTCCGCCTCGTCCCGTTCGTGGCGCTGATGTTCTTCGTGAACTACCTGGACCGCACGGCCGTCTCGTTCGCCGAACCCAACGGCATGGGACAGGACCTCGCCCTGACCGCCGCCCAGTTCGGTTTCGCGTCCGGGATCTTCTTCCTCGGCTACATCGTGCTCGAGGTCCCCAGCAACATGGCCCTGCACCGCTTCGGGGCCCGCCGGTGGCTGGCCAGGATCATGGTGACCTGGGGTGTCGTCTCGCTGCTGTTCACCTGGGTCAGCAGCAGCGGCCAGCTGTACACGCTGCGTTTTCTGCTCGGTGTCGCCGAAGCGGGCTTCTTCCCGGGCGCGATCCTCTTCCTCAGCCAGTGGGTGCCGTCCCGCCACCGCACCAAGATCCTCGGCCTGTTCTACCTCGCCCAGCCGCTGACCACCGTGTTCGGCGCCCCGCTCGCGGGCTGGCTGATCGGCCGCCACGGCCTGTTCGGCCTCGAGGGCTGGCGCGTGATGTTTCTGTTCGTGTCGCTGCCGGCGATCATCCTGGGCGTCGTCGCCTGGTTCTACCTGATCGACAGGCCCGCCGACGCCACGTGGCTCACGCCGGCCGAACGCGACTGGCTGACGGCCGAACTCGCCGCCGAGAACGCCCAGAAGACCGGGCACGAGGGCAAGCACGCCAAGGGCGACCTGAAGACCGCCTTCAGCAGCGGCCGGGTCTGGACCCTCGCGGTCGTCTACTTCGGCTTCGTGTACGGCCTGTACGCCCTCGCCTTCTTCCTGCCGACGATCATCAACGGCTTCCAGGACCAGTACGACACCACGTTCAGCGTGATGGACAAGGCCTGGATCACCGCCATCCCGTACCTGCCGGCCGCCGTCGTCCTGTTCTTCTGGACCCGGCACGCCACCCGTCACGGCACCCGCACCTGGCACGTGGCGGGACCGGCCGTCGTCGGCGGTGTCTCCATCCCGCTCGCCCTGTACATGGGCTCCCCGGCCGCCACGGTCGCCGTGATCACCGTCACCGCCTGCGCCATCTTCGCCGCCCTGCCGGTGTTCTGGTCGGTGCCCTCCCGCTTCCTGACCGGAGCCGCCGCCGCGGCCGGCATCGCCCTGATCAACACCGCCGGCAACGTGGCGGGCTTCGCCTCCAGCTACATCACCGGCTGGCTCAAGGACCTGACGGGCGCGTACTACGTACCGCTCTACCTCGTCGGTTTCTTCATGCTGCTGTCCGCCGCGCTGATGGTGTGGCTCGCCGCCCGCCACCGCACCGACGAACCGGTCCCCGCCCCCGCCCACCAGGCCGAGGAGGCCCTGCGATGACCCGCCTGTTCAACGACCCCGCCGCCTTCGCCGACGAGGCGCTGGAGGGCTTCGCCGCCGCGCACCGGCGCTGGGTCCGGCCGGTCACCGGCGGAGTCGTCCGGGCCACCGCCACCCCGGCCGGCCAGGTGGCCGTGGTGATCGGCGGCGGATCGGGCCACTACCCGGCCTTCTCCGGCCTGGTCGGCCGCGGCCTGGCGCACGGCGCGGCCGTCGGCAACGTCTTCGCCTCGCCCTCCGCCCAGCAGATCCGCTCCGTGGCGCGGGCGGCGCACGGCGGCGCCGGAGTCCTGCTGATGTACGGGAACTACGCCGGTGACGTCCTGCACTTCGGCCAGGCCGCCGAGCGGCTGGCCGCCGACGGCATCGACGCCCGTACCTTCGCCGTCGCCGACGACATCTCCAGCGCGGGTCCGGACGAGTCGGCCAAGCGGCGCGGCATCGCCGGTGACCTGCCCGTCTTCAAGGCCGCCGCCGCCGCGGCCGAGCAGGGCCGTCCCCTGGACGAGGTGGTGCGCGCCGCGGAACGGGCGGGCGCCCGCACCCGGTCCTTCGGCATCGCCTTCTCCGGCTGCACCCTGCCCGGCGCCGACCACCCCCTGTTCACCGTCCCCGAGGCCCGGATGGCGGTCGGCCTCGGCATCCACGGGGAGCCCGGCATCGGCGAGGAGGACCTGCCCACCGCCGACGAGGCGGCGCGGCTCCTGGTCCGGACGCTGCTGAAGGAACTGCCCGAGGACGTCCCCGGCCCGGCGGGACAGCGCGCCGCCGTCGTCCTCAACGGGCTCGGCTCGGTCAAGTACGAGGAACTGTTCGTCGTCTACCGCAAGGTCGCGGCCCTGCTCGGCGAGGCGGGCGTCGAGATCGTCGACCCCGAGGTCGGCGAACTCGTCACCAGCTTCGACATGGCCGGTGTCTCCCTCACCCTGACCTGGCTGGACGAGGGCCTGGAGGAGCTGTGGCGGGCCCCCGCCGACACGCCCGCCTACCGCAAGGGTGCCCTCGACGCCGCCGAGCCCGACACCGCCGTACGTCCGGAGACCCCCGTACGCCCGGAGACCGCCCCGTTCCCGGACGCCGGCCCGCCCCCGGCGGCGGATGCCTCACGGCACGCCGCCCGCACCGTCCTGGCCGCCCTGGACGCGGTGGCCGCCGTGGTCGAGGCGCACGCCGACGAACTCGGCCGGATCGACGCCGTCGCCGGCGACGGAGACCACGGCATCGGCATGCTGCGCGGCTCCACCGCCGCCCGCGAGGCCGCCGCCGAGGCCCACGAGCGCGGCGCGGGCGCCGGCACCGTCCTGACCCGCGCCGGCGACGCCTGGGCCGACCGGGCGGGCGGCACCTCCGGCGCCCTGTGGGGCACCGTCCTGCGCTCCCTGGGCACCGCCCTCGGCGACCGGGACACCCCGGACGCCGCCCGCGTCAGCGGCGGGGTCACGGACGCCTCCGCGGCCGTGCGCAGGCTCGGCGGCGCGGAAGTCGGCGACAAGACCATGGTCGACGTCCTCGTGCCCTTCGCCGACGCACTGGCCGCCGCCACGGCCGAGGGCCTGCCCCTCGCCGAGGCCTGGGACCGCGCGGCCACCACGGCCACCGACGCGGCCGCCGCAACGGCCCGCCTGCTGCCCCGCATGGGCCGGGCCCGACCGCACGCCGAGAAGTCCCTCGGCACCCCCGACGCGGGCGCCCACTCCCTCGCCCTGATCACCCGCGCCGTCCACGGCGCCCTGCTCGACCACCCCCACGACCACCACTGAGGAAAGCCGAGATGACCGACAAGCTCCGCATCGTCGTCGGGTCCGACGACGCCGGTTACCAGTACAAGGAAGCCCTCAAGCAGGACCTGGAGAGCAGCGGCCTGGTCGCCGCCGTCACGGACGTGGGTGTCGACGCCGACGGCCACACCGCCTACCCCAAGGTCGCCATCGCCGCCGCCGAGATGGTCGCCCGAGGCGACGCCGACCGCGCCCTGCTGGTGTGCGGCACCGGGCTCGGCGTCGCCATCGCCGCCAACAAGGTCCGGGGCATCCGCGCCGTCACCGCCCACGACTCCTTCTCCGTCGAGCGGGCGGTCCTCTCCAACAACGCGCAGATCCTGACCTTCGGGCAGCGCGTCGTGGGCCTCGAACTCGCCCGCCGCCTGGCCGCCGAGTGGCTCACCTACCGCTTCGACGAGAGCTCGGCGTCGGCCGCCAAGGTCCAGCTGATGTGCGACTACGAGACCGCCTCGGGCGACGGAGCGGCCGCCTGATGCCCGCCGCCGCACCGTCCCCCGTACTGCTGGGGGTGAGCCTGAAGATGTACTTCGGCCACCACCAGACGCTGAACTGGGCCCGCCGGATCGCCGCCCTCGCCGAGCGGCACCCCGCCGTCACCTCCGGCGCCGCCCGCCTCTTCGTGCTCCCCGCCTTCCCGGCCCTAGTGCCCGCCACCGGCATCCTCGCCCCCTACGGCGTCGCCCTCGGCGCCCAGGACATCGCGACCGAGGACGGCGGCCCCTACACCGGCGAGGTCGGCGGCCCCGTCCTCAAGGAGATCGGCTGCCGCTACGCCGAGGTCGGCCACGCCGAACGCCGCCGCCTCTACGGCGAGGGCGACACGGTCGTCGCCGCCAAGACCGCCGCCGCCCTGCGCAACGGCCTCACGCCCGTCCTGTGCGTCGGCGAACGCGACGAGGCCGACCCGGCCGACGCGGCGGCCCGCACGGTCGCCGAGGCGGAACGCCTGCTGCACGGCCTGGACGGCGCGGTCGTCCTCGCCTACGAACCGCAGTGGGCCATCGGCGCCCCCGAACCCGCCTCCGCCGAGCACATCGCGACCGTCTGCACCGCCCTGCGCGACTGGCTCGACCGCCGTCCGCGGCACGCCGGCTCCACCGTCATCTACGGCGGCAGCGCGGGCCCCGGACTGCTGACCCGGCTGGCCGGCACCGCCGAGGGCCTGTTCCTCGGCCGCTTCGCGCACGACCCGGCGAACGTGGAGGCGGTCCTCGACGAGATCCGCTCCCCGGCCCCGGCGGCGGTGGCGTGATGGCGTACGGCATCAGCACCTACGCGTACTTCTGGCGCCACTCCGCCCTCGCCCCCGAGCCGATGAGCCTGACCGCGATGCTGCGCGACACCGCGGAACTCGGCGGCCGGGTCTTCCAGATCTGCGACTACGCGCCCGTCGAGACCTACGACCGCGCGCGGCTCGCCGACCTCCGCGCCACCGCCGACGACCTCGGACTGACCCTGGAACTCGGCACCCGCGGCATCCGGCCCGGCCACCTGCTCACGTACCTCGACATGGCGGGCGAACTGGGGGTGACCCTGGTCCGCTCCATGCTGAACACCGCCGACCACCGGCCGGACACCGACGAGGCGGTCGCCCTGCTGCAGGAGGCGGTGCCCCGCTACGCCGACGCGGGCGTGACCCTCGGCCTGGAGACCTACGAGCAGGTCGCCACCGACGACCTGGTGAGCGTCGTACGCGCCGTCGACAGTCCGCGTCTCGGCATCGTCCTGGACCCGGGCAACAGCGTCGCCCGGCTGGAACGCCCCGCCGACGTCGTGGCCGCCACCGCGCCGTACGTGGTCAACATCCACGTCAAGGACTTCGCCTTCACCCGCCGCGACGGCTGGGTCGGCTTCACCTACGCCGGCTGCCCGCTCGGCGAGGGCCTCCTGGACCACGCCGGCATGGTCGCCGCCGTACGCCCCGGGGAGCGCGGCATCAACCAGATCGTGGAGCACTGGCTCCCGTGGCAGGACGGCGGTTACGACGCCACCGCCCGGCTCGAACACCAGTGGACGCAGCACAGCATCAACACCCTCCTGAGGAGCGAGTAATGCCCACCGAGATCCACACCCGGGCCGACGTCACGACCGTCGCCGTCATCGGGGCCGCCGGCAAGATGGGCCGGCGCGTCTCCGACAACCTGGTCGAGAGCGACTTCCGGGTGCTCTTCAGCGAGGCGTCCCCGGCGGGCCAGGAGCTGATCCGCGGCCTCGGCCGCGAACTGACCGACTCGGCCGACGCCGTCGCCGAGGCCGACGTCGTCGTCCTCGCGGTGCCCGACGTGGTTCTCGGCAAGGTCTCCGAGGAACTCGTGCCGCTGATGAGGCCCGGCACCGTCGTCCTCACCCTCGACCCGGCCGCCGCCTACGCCGGCCTGCTGCACGCACGCGAGGACGTCCACTACGCCTGCGCGCACCCCTGCCACCCCTCGGTGTTCCTGGAGCGGACCACCAAGGAGGAGTGGCAGGACACCTTCGGCGGCATCGCCGCGCCCCAGGAGGTCGTCGCCGCCTACGAGGGCGGGGACGAGACCAAGCGGGAGCTCGCCGACGCCGTCGTCCGGGCCATGTACGCCCCGGTCGTCGACGTCCACTGGGTCACCGTCAAGCAGCTCGCCGTCCTGGAGCCGACCCTGGTGGAGACCATCGCCTGCATGGTCGGCGCCCTGCTGACCGAGGCGCTGCACGAGACCGTCCACACGGTCGGAGTCCCGGAGAAGGCCGCTCGCGCGATGCTGCTCGGCCACACCCAGGTCGCGCTGGCCAACACCCTGAAGGGCTCCAACCCCTTCTCGGACGCCTGCCTGATCGCCATGGACTACGGCCGTGAGTCCATCGTCCGCGAGGACTGGAAGAAGGTCTTCGACGACGAGGAGCTGGACAAGGTCATCACCCGCATGCTGAAGATCAAGGAGATCCGCCGCTAGGACGTCCGCCGGGACGTGCGCGGCGCGCCTGTCTACGCCCGCGAGTCGAACGCCGGGGTTGTGTCGAGCAGTTCGGACAGTTCGGCGCCCACAGCGATCTCGCGGGCGGCGGTGGCGCGGCGGAAGAGACGGGCGTCGCGCGCGCCGCCGAGGGTCGCGCGCCCGCCGTCGACGCGCAGCCAGGAGCCCTCCCGCAGGCCGAGGACCGGCACGTCGTTCTCCTCCAGGAACTCCGTCAGCCGTTCCTCGCGGGTCTCGCCCTTGTGCGTGGACGCCGGGTCCGGGTCGAGGTAGTGCGGGTTGATCTGGAACGGGACCAGGCCGAGCGCCTCGAAGGAGGGCGGCTCGACGATCGGCATGTCGTTGGTGGTGCGCAGCGACGGCGCCGCCATGTTGGTGCCGGCGCTGGCCCCCATGTACGGCAGTCCCGCGCCGACGGCCTTGATCAGCGCCTCCCGCAGCCCCGTACGGTACAGCGCGGAGAGCAGCCGGAACGAGTTGCCGCCGCCGACGAACACGGCGTCCGCCTCGCCGAGCCGCGCGAGCGGGTCGCCGCCCTCGTGCACGCCCCGCACCTCGATCCCCGCCCCGGCGAGCGCGCCGCGCACCTTCGCGGTGTAGGCGTCGTGGTCGGCGAGGGCGTACGGCACGAAGACCAGGCGCCCGCCCGCGGGCAGGAAGCCGGTCACGGTGTCCATGGCGTGTTCCAGGTAACCGCGGCCGTGCTGGGTGGAGTTGGACAGGAGCAGGAGATTCACGGGGTCATCCTCGTCGACGGGGGTGGATCGGTGGTGCGGGTCAGGCGGTGCGCGGCGGGCGCGGGCGCCGGTGGTGCTGGGGCGGATGCGTCAGGCGCTGCTCCAGCAGCCGGGCGGCCCGGCGCAGCACCTCCAGACGGTCCTCGGGGCCCTCGGGGAAGCGCTCCTTGGCGGCGCCGAGACTGAGGCTGCCGTAGGGCTCCGCGCCGAGGAACACGGGCAGGGCGACGGCGCCGATGCCGGCGTCGTACTCGCCGACCGTCCAGGCGTAGCCCTGCGCGCGGACCTGGCGGAACTCGCGCTCCAGCTGGTCGGCGTCGGTGACGGTGCGTTCGGTGAAGCGGGCCATGGGGCGGCCGCGGAAGAGGCGGTGGCGCTGGTCGTCGGGCAGGAAGGCGTAGAACGACTTGCTGGTGGCCCCGGCGTGCGCCGGGTACAGCTCACCGACCAGCGGGTAGTAGCGCAGCGGCCCCTCCTCGCCCTCGACGGCCGCGACGCAGCGCATGTGGAAGTTGTCGGGCAGGCAGAAGAGCACCGTGTCGCCGGTGGCCGCCCGCAGCTCCTGGAGGACGGGCTCGGCGAGCAGCTCCAGGGAGCCCGAGCGCTCCCAGAGACGGCCCAGGCGCAGGGCGGCCGGGCCGATGCGGTAGCGCCGGGTCGCCGGGTCGGAGACCAGGAAGCCGCGGCCCGCGAGCGTGGAGAGCAGGCGCTGGGCGACCGAGGTGTCCCAGCCGAACTCGGCGGCGATCTCGGTGACGCCCCAGTCCGGCCGGGTGCGCTCGAAGGCCAGCAGCACCAGCAGGGCGCGGTCGACGGTCTGGAGGGCCCCGGCCGGGGTCTTCCGGTCCGCGGGCTGTACCGGCGGGTCGGCCACGGTGACTCCTCTCCGTCTCGCCATGCAGACGCGTATTGCATATAACGGGAAACAGTTGCGGAGAACGTTAGTCGATCCCGAACCTGCTGTCAGCACCGCTCCCGGTGCGGATCAGGAGAACTGCCCATGTTGAAGTACGTCCTGGACCTAGTGGACCCCGACGGCCACCCGGTGCCGTACTGCAACCCGGGCGGCACCGACGCGAAGGCCTTCACCAAGCTGGACATCCGCTGCTTCGGCTTCAAGGGCCTGAAGCTGCCCCACGACCTCGACTACGGCCGCCTCTTCCACGGCGTGGACGAGCGGGTGCCGCTGGAGGGGCTGCGGTTCGGGGTGCGGGTGAGGACGCGGTTGTGGCAGGACTGCTGATCCCCGCCCGGCAGGCCCTCGCGACCGCGGGAATGCGCCGGCGGGGGACGGTGTTGAGACGTGCGACTGACATGCGCGGGTCAGCACAGGACGGACACCGCGGGCTCGGTCGGAAGGAGCACCCATGGCACGCAGAACGCACGCCCGGTCGTCAGGCTGAAGTCGACGGCGGGCACCGGCGTCACCTACGTGACGCGCAAGAACCGGCTCAACGCTCCCGACCGCCTCGTGCTGCGCAAGTACGACCCGGTCGCGGGGGCGCACGTGGCGTTCCGCGAGGACCGCTGATCCCGCGCCACCACGGAACGAGGAGGACCCCATGAAGGTGCGCAATTCCCTCCGCTCGCTCAAGGCCAGGCCCGGCGCCCAGGTGGTGCGCCGCCGGGGCGTGACCTACGTGATCAACAAGCGGGACCCGCGCTTCAAGGCCCGCCAGGGCTGAGCGGCCCCGTGCCCGGCCCCGCGCTCGCGGGGCCGGGCTCTTTCGCGTACGTGGTCCGTACCGGTCACCGGTGCCGGGCGGCAGCCCGCGGGGCGGAGCCGCGAGCCTCGGCTGACACACTGCTGAGCGCGTCACTCGCCCGCCCTCAGGAGGACTTCGTCATGACCGAGCAGCCGCCGGCCCGCCTCGCCCGCCACGGGCGCCGGTTCGACAGGCTCTTCACGGAGTACTTCGACGACCTCGCCCGGACACTGGACGCGCCGTCCTTCAGCCGCTTCACCCCTGAGTGCGTGCAGCTGCTGCGCGACCTGTCCCTGCGTGGCGGCAAGCGGATGCGGGTCGTGCTGCTGCACGAGGCCGCCCGGCTGGTCACCGACGAGCCCGTCGAAGGGCTGGACGCCGCCGCCCTGAGCGTGGAGCTGCTCCAGACCCACGGCCTCGTCCACGACGACCTCATCGACGACAGCGCGACCCGCAGGGGCGGCCCGACGACGTACTACGCCTACCGGGAGAGGTTCCCCGGGCAGCCGCGAGCGGCGCTCGCCCTCACCGTGCTCGCCGGCGACCTCGCGCTCGCCCTCTCGCTGCAGGCGCTGCTGGACGCCGGGCTGCCGGCCGAAGTGCGCCAGGCCATGGTCGAGGTGCAGACGCGGGCCGCGGCCGACACCTTCGTGGGCCAGATCGCCGACCTCGAACGCGACTTCACCGACACGGTCCCGGACGACGAGGTGCTGCACGACGTCGCCGACCGGAAGTCGGCCCGGTACTCGATCCTCGCCCCCATGACCCTCGGGCTCATCGCCGCGGGCGAGGAACCGGCGGCCCACGAGGGCGAGTTGCGGCGCTACTCCCGCCTCGTCGGCATCTGCGGACAGATGCGCGACGACTACCTCGACCTGTTCGGCGACGCGGACACGATGGGCAAGCCGACCGGCACCGACCTCCGCGAGGGCAGGCACAGCTACGCCGTCGCCCGGCTCCTGTCCGCCGTGAGCGGCCCCGAGCGGGACTTCGTGCGGGAGGCCCTGGGCGACCCCGGCTGCACGCCGGCGACCGTCGCCGAGATCCGTGCGGTCGGCGAGCGCCGGGGCGTCGACGACCGCATGCGCGCCGAGATGGCGCACTACGCCGAGCAGGCCGGCCTGGTGGCGCGGGGCTGGCGGCCGCGGTGGCGCGAGGACGCGGTGGCGTTCTTCGAGCGGCTGCCCGCGTGGAGCGTGGCGCGGGCCGCCTGACACCAGTTCCCCACGTCACTCGAAGGGGTATTCAGGATCTTCCGCCCCGTATGCCCGGCCATGATCGGACCGGGTGCTCCGCCGACCAGGTGCATCCGTGCCGATGACGTGACCGGTGGGGAGAAGCATGACGGACGCGACGCGACGGGGTTCGGGCAGGGACGAACGGGCCGTGCTGCTGGTCGCCGGCCTGGCCGACCTGGCGGTGAGCACGGTCGGCTCGGCGGTGGGCGGGCTCCGCGGGCTCCTCGGCCGTTCGGACACCGCGGACCTGGTGCGGGACGTGGAAGGGGACCTGCGGGCCCGGGGCAGACTGGCCCTGGACCGGTACACGAGAGTGCCCCCCGCCCACTTGGAGGTTCTCGCCCAGCACGTGAAGGCCCGGCGGACGGCCGACGGCGGCGATGTCTGAGCGCTGGGACCCGGACGCCTTCAGAGCCCGCGTCGACGGCGTCCTGCGGGACTTCCTGGACGAGGAGGCCCGCCTGCTCGTGGCGGTCGACGACGCTCTCGCGCCCGTGGCCGAGCAGCTGCGGACGTCGGCCGGGCACGGCAAACGACTGCGGGCGGCCTTCTGCTACTGGGGATGGCGGGCAACCGGACAGCCCGAAAGCGACGCGCTGGTCAGAGCGGCGGCCTCCATGGAGCTGGTGCACGCCGCCGCGATCGTGCACGACGACCTCATCGACGACAGCCGCCTGCGCCACGGCCTGCCCACCGCCCACGTCGCCCTGGAAGCCGTGCTCGTCCGTGGCGGCCGCCACGAGGCCCACACGGCCGCGCGGTCCCTGGCCATGCTGGTGGGCGATCACCTGATGGCCCTCGCGGGCCGGTTGTTCACCACGAGTGGTCTGCCGGCCGCCTATCTGGCGCGGGCCCGGGACCTGTGGGCCGCCCTCGCCAGGGAACTCATCGCCGGTGAGTGCCTGGAGATCCTGCACACCGGTGGACGACCGGACACCGACACCTCCTTGAAGGTCGTCCGGTACAAGACCGCCAAGTACACCGTCGAACACCCCCTGCTCATCGGTGGCCTGCTCGCCGGTGCCGCCCCCGCGTTGCAGGACACCTTCCGCAACTACGGCCTGCCGCTCGGGGAGGCCTTCCAGCTCCGTGACGACCTGCTCGGCCTGTTCGGCGACCGGGAACGCACCGGGAAGTCGAGCCTGGACGACGTGCGCGGCCACCGGCCGACCGCCCTGCTGGCCGAGACGTGGAAAGCGGCCGACGACGCGCAACGGGGCTGGCTGCGCGGCCTGCTGGGCCGCGACGACCTGGACGGAACCCATCTGCGCGACGTGCGCCGTCTCATGCTCGAGCTGAAGGCGCCCCAACGGATCGAGCGGATGATCGCCGCCCGAGTGGAGCGCGCCACCCGTGCCCTGGACGGCGGGGGGACACCGCCGCACGCCCGCCGGGCCCTGCGCGAACTCGCCCTCCATGCCACCGACCGCACGCACTGACGAGGAGCCCGCGATGACCTGTACCGAGACGTCGATGGAGGCCCTGCGCCACAGCGGAGACGAACTGGCCGACGCGGTCGTCGCCACGCTGTTCGAGCGCGGCGAGGTCGGCAAGTTCAACTCACTGATGCGCTACGTCTCCACCACCGGTCAGCAACTGCCGGACGGCCTTCCCGGCGTGGCCCGGGAGTACCTGCGGACGACCGGCACGCCGCCCGACTGGGTCGACTGGGAGGAGATGGAACGAGCCCGCGCCTTCTTCCTCGACAACAACGTGCACATCTCCACCGCGCTGTCGTTCGCGTCCATGCCCGCCTGCTACCTCGTCCCCCACGTCGCCCGGCTGCTGTCGGCCACCCACGGGCTGGACTACCCCTCCAAACGCATGGCCGAGACCGGCCAGTTCACCGTCTACCTCATGCAGCCGGACGCCTTCGAGGCCGGCGGGCGCTTCATCCCCGCCGCCCAGAAGGTACGCCTGCTGCACGCCGCCATCCGTCACCACCTGAAGCGGGAGGACCGCTGGGACACCCGGACCCTCGGCGTGCCGATCTGCCAGGAGGACATGATCGGCGGGCAGATGTTCTTCTCCCTGCTCGTCCTGGACAGCCTCCACCGACTCGGCATCCACATGTCCGTCGAAGGAGCTGAGGCCTACTTCTACGCCTGGCGCGTCGTAGGCGCCGTCCTCGGAGTCGACCAGTCGGCGGTCCCGACCACGCTCGACGAGGCACGCCGGTTCCTCGACCTGTACATGCTGCGCCACATGGGTCCCTCCGAGGAGGGCGTCCACCTGACGAGGCAACTGATCGACCTGTACGAGGAAGTCGTCCCGGGCACCCTCTTCGACCCGGTCGTCTCCGCACTGATCCGCCACCTCGTGGGTGACACCTGCGCCGACTGGCTGGGCGTACCGAGCACCGCCTGGGACACCCTGGTGCGCGCCGCCCCGCACCTCCTCGGCGTCCTGGAGACGATCGAGGACCGTTCACCGCTCGGCGCGTGGGCCCTGGACCGGCTCGGCCATCTCACCACCGTCCTGGAGCTGTCCTCCCTGACGCGTGGACGCGTGATGCACTACGCCATCCCCGAACATCTGAAGGAGGGGTACGGCGTCTCCGGCGCCGCCGCCCGCACCAGGCGCTGGGCCCCGCCGCCCGCGACCGTCTCCTGAACGACCGGGCCACCCGGTCGACGGACCGATTGTCAGTGGGACCTCCTACTGTTCAGGCAGTGGGACCCGCGGAACACGCCGCGGGACCGGGCGGGGAGAGGTCTGACATGTCGAAGACGTACCTGGAGCTGTCACAGGACGACGGGAGCGCGCACAAGTTCTACGAAGTCACCGTCCAGGGACAGGTCGTGTCGGTGCGCTACGGCAGGATCGGTGCCGCCGGACAGACCCAGACGTCGACCTTCCCCACCGCCGAGAAGGCCGCGGCCGCCGCCGCCAAGAAGATAGGCGAGAAGGTCCGCAAGGGATACGCCCCGGCCGTCCAGGGACAGCGCGCGCCGCGCGCCGTCACCCGCAGGCAGGTGGCCTCCGCGCCCTCCACCGCCCGCGCGGTCGCCCCGGTCCTGTGGCGCTTCCGCACCGGCTCCGCCGCGTTCGGCATCCACATCGACGAGGAGCGCTGCTGGGTGGGCAACCAGTCGGGCGACGTCTACACCCTGGCGCACGGCGGCGAGGTCCTCGCCCACTACCAGCTGCCGGACGGCGTCAAGTGCCTGGTCGCCGACGACTTCTGGATCTACGCCGGCTGCGACGACGGCCGGGTGTACGACCTGTCGTCCAAACTCCCGTTCGCCGCCTACGACATCGCCGCCGACGTCGACATCTTCTGGCTCGACATCCACGAGGGCGTGCTGAACGTCGCGGACCGCGCCGGGCGCCTCACCGTCATCGACCACGAGGACGAGCACCAGTGGGCGCGCGGCGGGCGCGGTGAGCACGCCTGGATGGTGCGCGCCGACGACCGGGCCGTCTACCACGGGCACACGCGCGGTGTGACGGCCCACGCCCCGGACGGCGGCACCGAGTTGTGGCACACGCCCACCCAGGGGGCCGTGCTCTTCGGCTGGCAGGAGGACGACGCGGTGTACGCGGGCACGGCGCGGCACACCGTCCAGCGGCTGTCGAAGACGACCGGCACCATCGAGGCGACCTACCACTGCGACAGCCCGGTCTACTCCTGCGCCACCTCGCCCGGCGGCCGGTACGTGTTCGCGGGCGACTCCGCCTCCTCGGTCTACTGCTTCGACCGGGACGGCACGCGGTTGTGGAAGCTGGGCACCGGCGGCGGCTCCGCGCTCTCGATGCAGTACCGCGACGAGCGGCTGTTCCTGGTCGCCACGGACGGCTCCCTGGCCTGCGTGGACGCGAGCGAGACCGCGGTGAAGGCGGCGGAGCAGGGCTCGGTGCCCGTCGCCCGCGACGTCAAGCTCGCCGCCACCCTGCCGACGTACGCGCCCGCCACCGCGGCCGGCGCCGTCACGACCGTGGCCGTGGCGCCCGCCGGCTCCGTCGTCGTGGAGTGTGTCCAGGAGAACGGCCGGACCCGCATCCACGTGGTGTCGGAGGGGTACGACCGTTCCTGGAACGTCCAGTTCCCGAGGGCGATACGGGAGCCCGGCGCGCGGTACGTGGTCGACGCGCTGCACGCCGCCTCGGGCGGCTTCTACCGGGTGCGCGGGGACATCAGGCGCCTGCAGTGACCGGGCGGCGGCGTCAGGCTATCGACGCCGCTATGACCGCGGAGACCGCGACGTTGCAGGACGCCGTCACCCACACCGCGGGGTGCGGCTCCTGCTCGACCAGCGTCGCGCCCAGCCGCCCCGGGGTGATCAGGTCGACCACCAGGAAGGCCACGGCCATCATGACGAGCCCCAGCAGCCCGAAGACCGCCGTCGACACCAGGCCCTTGCCGAAGTCCTCGTACGTGGTCCAGATCGAGGTGAAGACGATGCCGCCGATGCCGAGCAGCGCGGAGCTGAGCACGAGGGCGGCGTTGCGGTTGCGCTGCTCCCAGATCTGCCGGCCGAGCTTGCCGGGGGTCAGCAGATCGACGAGGACGATCCCGAGGACCAGGAGGACCAGACCGAGGCCGCCGTAAGCGGCGGCCCGGCCGAGTCCGTTGACGATGTCGCTCATGGGGTAGCCGGCTCCGTTGGGTTGAGGGATCGCGAATGATCGTGGTCAAGGCGCTGCAAAATGTAGCGCACCCGTTCGGAGCGTCAGGAGGCGGTCCGCAGCGCGCGGTTGCGGCGTACCGAGGACCAGAAGGAGGAGCCGATCAGGACCACGCCGATCAGGCCGGTGACGATCTCGTTGATCTCGTACTGGACGGTCACCAGCAGGATGACCGACAGGGCGCCGATGGCGTAGTGGGCGCCGTGCTCCAGGTAGACGTAGTCGTCCAAGGTGCCCTGGCGGACCAGGTAGACGGTCAGCGACCGGACGTACATGGCGCCGATGCCGAGGCCGAGGGCCATCAGCACGATGTCGTTGGTGATGGCGAAGGCGCCGATGACGCCGTCGAAGGAGAACGACGCGTCCAGGACCTCCAGGTAGAGGAACATGAAGAACGCGGCCTTGCCGGCCAGCTTGACCGGTGAACCGGAGCCTTGGCCGCGCTCCGCCTGCCGCTCCGCGTCGTGCTCGCGCTCCTCCTCGTCCTCCAGCTTCTGCTCGAAGAAGCCGGAGAGCCCGCCGACGACCATGTAGGTGATCAGACCGCCGACACCGGCCAGCAGGACCGTCTCCGTCTTGTCGGCGTGGATGCCGCCGTGCTGGTGGGCGTGGGCGCCGAAAGTGATCGCGGAGACCAGCAGCACGACCAGGGCGACGCAGACCGACAGCATGTCGACCTTGCCGAGCTTGGCCAGCGGGCGCTCCAGCCAACCGAGCCACTTGATCTCCCGGTCCTCGAGGACGAAGTCGAGGAAGATCATCAGGAGGAACATGCCACCGAAGGCGGCGATCGACGGATGCGCGTCCGTCACCAGTTCCTGATAGCGCTCCTTGTCCGTGAGCGCGAGATGCACCGCGCTCCAGGGACTCAGCCGCGCGCTGATCGCCACGATCACCACCGGGAAGACCAGCCGCATCCCGAACACGGCGATCACGATGCCCACGGTGAGGAAGATCTTCTGCCAGAAGGCGTTCATCTTCTTCAGGATCCCTGCGTTGATCACCGCGTTGTCGAAGGACAGCGAGACCTCCAGGACGGAGAGGATCGCCACGATGCCGAGCGCCGTCCAGCCGTCGTAGAGCACGCCCACGGCCAGGCCGAGGGCGGTGACGGCGAAAGCCCAGCGGAACGTCTTCAGAAGCACCGGCCACTCATTCCTGTCGTCACGTGCGGGTGGGGCATCCCCTGCCAGTGCCCGCCACGCAGGTTGTCTACCACGATCATCCGGCCCCGGCCGGACAGGACCCGGACGGCCGGTGCCGGACGATGACCTGGACGACAACCAAGAATGGAATCGTTCGTTTCCTTGAGTCATTCGTGTTCCAGGGAGTAGGTTCACGGCCATGACGGCATCCCGGCACTCCCGGAACCAGACCACCGCCGCCGAGCTGCGCGCGGTGGGCCTGCGGGTGACCGCCGCCCGCGTCGCGCTGCTGGAGACGGTCCGGGAGGGCGACCACCTCGACGCCGAGGCGGTCGCGTCCGGGGTGCGCCGACGCGTCGGGCAGGTCTCCCTCCAGGCCGTGTACGAGGCCCTGCACGCGCTCACCGCGGCCCGGCTCGTGCGCCGCATCGAGCCGCCCGGCAGCCCGGCGCGGTTCGAGGGACGGGTCGGCGACAACCACCACCACGTCCTGTGCCGGTCCTGCGGAGCCCTCGCCGACGTCGACTGCGCCGTCGGCGACGCGCCCTGTCTGACCGCCTCCGACGACCACGGCTTCGCGATAGACGAGGCCGAGGTCATCTACCGGGGCCTGTGCCCCGACTGCTCCACCCCCGGCAGTTCCCCAGCACCTTGATCCGCCCCGTTCGGAAGGATTTCCCTCGCATGTCCGAGAACCACGACGCCATCGTCACCGACGCGAAAACCGAGGAGACGGGGGGCTGCCCGGTCGCCCACGGACGCGCCCCGCACCCCACGCAGGGCGGCGGCAACCGTCAGTGGTGGCCGGAGCGGCTCAACCTGAAGATCCTCGCCAAGAACCCGGCCGTGGCCAACCCGCTGGGTGAGGAGTTCGACTACGCCGAGGCGTTCGGCAACCTCGACCTGTCCGCCGTGAAGCAGGACATCGCCGAGGTGCTCACCACCTCCCAGGACTGGTGGCCCGCCGACTTCGGCCACTACGGCCCGCTCATGATCCGCATGGCCTGGCACAGCGCGGGCACCTACCGCATCAGCGACGGCCGCGGCGGCGCCGGCGCCGGCCAGCAGCGCTTCGCCCCGCTCAACAGCTGGCCGGACAACGGCAACCTCGACAAGGCCCGCCGCCTGCTGTGGCCGGTCAAGAAGAAGTACGGCCAGAGCATCTCCTGGGCCGACCTGCTGGTCCTCACCGGAAACGTCGCCCTGGAGCAGATGGGCTTCGAGACCTTCGGCTTCGCCGGTGGCCGCGCCGACGTCTGGGAGGCCGAGGAGGACGTCTACTGGGGCCCGGAGACCACCTGGCTCGACGACCAGCGCTACACCGGCGACCGCGAGCTGGAGAACCCGCTCGGCGCCGTCCAGATGGGCCTGATCTACGTCAACCCGGAGGGCCCGAACGGCAACCCGGACCCGATCGCCGCCGCCCGCGACATCCGTGAGACGTTCCGCCGCATGGCGATGAACGACGAGGAGACCGTCGCGCTGATCGCCGGCGGCCACACCTTCGGCAAGACCCACGGCGCCGGTCCCGCCGACGCCGTCGGCGACGACCCCGAGGCCGCCTCCATGGAGCAGCAGGGCCTGGGCTGGAAGAGCACCCACGGCACGGGCAAGGGCGGGGACGCCATCACCTCCGGCCTGGAGGTCACCTGGACCACGACCCCCACCCAGTGGAGCAACGGGTTCTTCAAGAACCTGTTCGAGTACGAGTACGAGCTGGAGCAGAGCCCGGCCGGCGCCAACCAGTGGGTGGCGAAGGACGCCCCGGAGATCGTCCCGGACGCGCACGACTCGTCCAAGAAGCACCGCCCGAAGATGCTCACCACCGACCTGTCGCTCCGCCTCGACCCCATCTACGAGCCGATCTCCCGCCGGTTCTACGAGAACCCGGAGGAATTCGCGGACGCGTTCGCGCGCGCCTGGTACAAGCTGACCCACCGCGACATGGGCCCGAAGTCCCTGTACCTCGGCCCGGAGGTCCCCGAGGAGACCCTGCTGTGGCAGGACCCGCTGCCGGAGCCCGACGGTGAGGCCATCGGCGCCGAGGACGTCGCGACGCTCAAGACCAAGCTCCTCGAGTCGGGCCTGTCCGTCGCGCAGCTGGTGTCCACCGCGTGGGCCTCGGCGTCCACCTTCCGCGGCAGCGACAAGCGCGGCGGCGCCAACGGCGCCCGCATCCGCCTGCAGCCGCAGCGCGGCTGGGAGGTCAACGAGCCCGACGAGCTGGCGCAGGTGCTGCGGGTCCTGGAGGGCGTCCAGCAGGAGTTCAACTCCGGCGGCAAGAAGGTCTCCCTCGCCGACCTGATCGTCCTGGGCGGCTCCGCCGCCGTGGAGAAGGCGGCCAAGGAGGCCGGCTTCCAGGTGGAGGTCCCCTTCACCGCGGGCCGCGTCGACGCGACGGAGGAGCACACCGACGCCGAGTCGTTCGAGGCACTGGAGCCGGTCGCCGACGGCTTCCGCAACTACCACGGCAAGGGCAACCGCCTGCCGGCCGAGTACCTGCTGCTCGACCGGGCGAACCTGCTGACCCTGAGCGCCCCCGAGATGACCGTACTGGTCGGCGGACTGCGAGTCCTGGGCGCCAACCACCAGCAGTCCCAGCTCGGTGCGCTCACCCGGACCCCCGGCGTGCTGACCAACGACTTCTTCGTCAACCTGCTCGACCTGGGCACCACGTGGAAGTCGACGTCCGAGGACCAGACCACGTTCGAGGGCCGCGACGCCGACACGGGCGAGGTCAAGTGGGCGGGCAGCCGCGCCGACCTGGTCTTCGGCTCCAACTCCGAGCTGCGGGCGCTGGCCGAGGTCTACGCGAGCGACGACGCCAAGGAGAAGTTCGTGCACGACTTCGTCGCCGCCTGGGTCAAGGTCATGAACCTGGACCGCTTCGACCTGGCCTGATCCACCGGCGTCCGGGCCGGCCGGTGCACACCGGCCGGCCCGGACGGGTGCGAAAAGCGCTGGCCGCCCGCGGCACACGGTGCTGGGATGGCGTGATGCTCGGTGACGTGCCGGTGGTGGTGGACCGGGGGCGGTACCAGGATGCCGTGACCCCCTGGGAGGAGCGGCCCTGGCGGGCCGACGCGCTCGCCTGGACGGCGGGCGCGCTGGCCGCGCGGGGCCTGCGACCGGCGGGGGAGTGGCGGGTGCGGCTGCGCCCGTGGTCCGTCCTGGTCCGCGTGCCCGTCGAGGGACGTGACGCGGTCTGCTTCAAGGCCAATCCGCCGGCCAGTGCCTTCGAAGGCGCCCTGACCGAGGCACTGGCCCGCTGGGTGCCCGGGCGGGTACTGGAGCCGCTGGCCGTGGACGCCCGCCGCGGCTGGTCGCTGCTCCCCGACGGAGGACCGCTCTTCCGGGACGTCCTCGCACGGGGACGGCCGGCCCCGGCGCCTGGGAGGAACTGGTGCGCCAGTACGCGGCCGTGCAGCACGCCCTCACCCCGCACACCCCCACGATCACGCGGCTGGGTGTACCCGGCGTTCCCGTCACCGCGCTGCCCGGCGTCTTCGACCGGATCGACGACACCCCGCTGCCACCGCACGAACGCGCGAGCCTGCGGAAGCTGCGCCCCCGCCTGCCGGACTGGTGCGCGGAGCTCACGGCCCTGGGCGTCCCGGACTCCCTCGACCACGCCGACCTGCACGACGGCCAGGTGTTCCGCCCCGGGCCCGGCAGGTTCACGTTCTTCGACTGGGGCGACGCCATCGTCTCCCACCCCTTCGCGAGCCTGGCCGTCCCCGCCCGCCGGGCCCGCGAGGAACACGGGCCTCGGGTACTGCCCCGCCTGCGTGACGCCTACCTGGAGCCCTGGACCGGCGCCGGCCGGAGCACGGCGGACCTGCGGAGGGCGGTGGGCCTCGCCTGGCGGCTCAGCGCACTCGGCCGCGCGGCCGCCTACGGCAGGCTGTTCCCCGCCGCGTCCGGCGCCGCCGGCGCCGCCACCGCCGAGGCGGCCGCCCGCTGCCTCCTGCAACTCCTCGACGACCCGCCGCTCTAGCCCGGCCCGGCCCGGGACCCCGGCCGTTGTCAGTGGCGGATGCGAGGCTGCGCGTCATGGATGAAGTGGAGTTCATGCGGGGCAGGGTCTACGGCGCCGATCACGACAGCCCCGGACCCCGCGCCGGACGCGTGTACGCGCACCTGGTGGGCGGTCCCCTGGACGGCCTGCTGCTCGACGTCACGGACCTCACCGACCGGGAGCGCGGCCGGGGCGTGTCCCTGGCCACCGAGATCGGCCACTACGGCGCGGGCGGCCGCTCCGCGTACGCGCCCAGGCCGGGGGACCCACGCCGCTTCGACTGGCGCGGCGACGTGCCCTGACCCACGGCCTCCCTGGTCTCCCCGAACGCCCCGGTCTCCGAGGCCAGCGCCGCGAGCAGCCAGTCGTGCGCGGCCCCGGGGGTCGGCTCGGGCCTGCCACCCGGCGGCGTACGCACCTGGGAGACCAGTTCCCAGTAGGTGTCGAGCCGCGGGTCGGCGGCGAGTTGCCCGGCGAGCCGGTGCCGGAAGCCCGGCGTGTCCCGGACGCCGTACGCGCTCGTGTACGCGGCGACGAAACCGTCCAGCGCCTCGCCGGGCCGCGGCTCCCGGTCCCGGCGCAGGTGCACACCGGCCAGCTCGTACGCCTCCGCCAGCCCCGCGTACAGCACGGCCGCACCCCGGGCCCCGGAGACCCGGTGCGCCTCGGGCTGCGGCTGCGCGGTGCCCGGGCACGGGGCGAGCGTGAGGGCGTTGAGACGGGCGAAGGCCAGCAGCTGGTCCGGGGCGGGGTCGTCGGGCGGCTGCGGAACCGCCACGTCCAGGAACGCCGCGGCCGCGGGCGCCGGCATCCGGGCCGGCAGCCAGCCGCGCCAGAACCGGACCAGCGGCGCCGTGCTGGGCGGCAGGGACACGGCGCCGATCAGCCGCAGCCGGCCGGCCCGATCCCCGGGCGGGCACTCCTGCACCAGCCGCAGCGCCGCCTCCCGCCAGCGCATCGCCCGCAGCTCCGAGCCGAGTTCGCGCAACCGTCCGGCGACCGCGGCCTCCAGCGTTCCGCCCTCGCCGCCCCGTCCACCGGTCTCGTCCTCCTCCTCGAGGACCCGGCGCACCTCGGGCACGGACAGACCCAGCGCGCGCAGCGACCGGATCAACCGCAGCCGGTCGAGCGCCTCGGGGCCGTACCGCCGGTGCCCGCCCGTGCTGCGGGAGGCTTCCGGCAGCAGATCGCCGTCGGAGTAGAAGCGGACGGTCTTGACGGTGACACCCGCCCGCTCGGCGAGTTCGCCGATGCCGCACAGATCGTCGTACGACGTGACCACTTGAACCTCCCTCAGGGGGAGTTCCTACCGTACCCGCGAACGCGGACCGGTGATCGGCCCGGTCCGCGGACGTACGGCATCGCTGCGACGCCGTACCGGACTCCGCGACGAGGGAGCGACCATGACCACCTTCATCCTGGTATCGGGCATGTTCACCGGCACCCACATCTGGCAGGACACCGCCGCGCGCCTCACCGCCGCCGGCGCGCGGGCGCACACCGTCGCCCTCACCGGGCTCGACGGGCCGCGCGCCGCGCCGGGCACCGGCGTCGACCTGGAGACCCACATCGCGGACGTACTCGCGGTGATCGACTCGGTGGAGACCGGGCCGGACGGCAAGGTCGTCCTGGTGGGGCACGACTACGGCATCCACCCGGCCGTCGGCGCCGCCGACCGGCGCGCGGACCGCGTCGCCCGGATCGTGCACCTCGACTCGGGCCTGCCGCGGGACGGGGTCCCGGCGCTGGCCGCGGTGCCCGACCAGTCCCTGCGCGAGCGGCTGGGCGGGGAGGAGAGCCACGACGGACTGCTGCCGCCCCCGGCGGCCCACGACGCGTGGCAGCGCTGGGGCAGCACCGATGGCGTCCCGGCCGCGGCCCTGGACCGGCTCACCGCGCTCGCCGCCCCGCAGCCGCTCGGCACCCTGCTCCAGCCGCTGCGGCTGACCGGCGCCGTCGACACGGTGCCCTCCACCGGAGTGCTCTGCACCGGCAACGGCACCAGCATCGAACTGATCCAGATGCTGGTGGGCCTCGGCGATCCCGCGCTGCGCGCCCTGACCGACCGCCGCGTGACGTTCTTCGAACTCCCCACCGGGCACTGGCCGATGCTCTCCCGCCCGGCCGAACTCGGCGACGTACTGCTGCGGGCCGCGGCCGGCGAGGGACACCGCCTGACGCCCGTCGACGCCGCCGAACCGCCCGCGCACCTGAGGCCGTTCCTGCTGGACGTCCCCGAAGTCCCCCGGGAACGGCACGGCAACGTCGACCTGTACCTGCCCGACGCCCAGGAGCCGCGCCCCGCCGTGGTGTTCGTGCACGGCGGTCCGGTACCCGCCGACGCGACCCCGACCCCGCGCGGCTGGCCGGGACTGACCGGGCACGCCCGGTACGCGGCTGCGGAAGGCGCGGTGGGCGTGCTCCTCGACCACCGGCTGCACGACCTCGGCGACTACGAGCGGGCCGCCGCCGACGTGGCCGCCGCCGTCGAACTGGTCCGGGCCGATCCCAGGGTGGACGCCGACCGGATCGCACTGTGGTTCTTCTCCGGCGGCGGCCTGCTCACCGTCGACTGGCTGTCCGCGCCCCCGGCGTGGCTGCGCTGCCTCGCCGCCACGTACCCGGTCCTCGCCCCGCTCCCCAACTGGGGTCTGTCCGGCACCCGCTTCCACCCGGCCCGGGCGCTGGCGAACGCCGGGGCGCTGCCCCTCGTACTCACCCGGGTGGGACGGGAGATGCCCGAGATCGCCGCCACCGTCGAGGAGTTCCTGGCGGCGGCGAAGGACCACGGCGCGGACGTGGAGGTGATCGACGTGCCGAACGGCCACCACGGCTTCGAGACCATCGACCGGACCGACGAGGCACGCGCGGCGATACGGCACGCCATGCGGTCGGTCCTGCGTCTCGCCTTCGGGCCGGACACGCGCGGTCACCAATCCGCCCGCCGTCCGGCCCCGGATTACCGACGTGAGTGACGACGACAGGACCCCGCGCCATCATCCGGTCCCGGCACGGGCGCGTCTCGGACCGGGGGCGCTGAGCGGTCTGCTGGCGGGCGGCGCGGCGCTCGCCGCCGCCGAGTTGGCGGCGGCGGCCGTGCGACCGCAGGCCGGTCCGGTCGTCGCGGTCGGCGGGGCCGCCATCGACCGGACGCCGGCCGCCGTCAAGGACTGGGCGATCCGCTCCTTCGGCACCGACGACAAACTGGTCCTCCAGCTCGGCATCCTCGCCGTCCTGACGCTTTTCGCCCTGGCTCTCGGCCTGCTCGCCCTCCGCCACCGGCGGACGGGCGCCGCGGGCGTCCTGGTCTTCGGTGTCGTCGGCGCCGCCGCCGCCCTCGGCCGGCCCGACTCCACGGGCCTCACGGACGCCCTGCCCTCCGTGCTGGGGGCGGCCGCCGGGGCGCTGCTCCTGTACTTCCTCGTCGGCCGTCTGCCCGCACCGGGCCGGGACGTCCCGGAGGGGCAGGGCGAGGACTGGGACCGGCGCCGGTTCGTGATCGCGGCGACCGCCGCTGCCGCCGCCTCGGCCGGGGCCGGTGTCCTGGGCCGGGCCCTGAGCGGCGCAGGCGGCCGCGCAGCCGTCGCGTCCCGCGACGACCTCACCCTGCCGCGGCCCGCCTCGGGCGCCCCCGCCGTGCCCCGCCGCGCCCGGGTACGGGTCGCCGGGGTCAGCTCCTTCTTCACCCCCAACAGCGACTTCTACCGGGTCGACACCGCCCTGGTGGTCCCCAAGGTCGACGCGACGACCTGGAAGCTGCGCGTCCACGGCAAGGGAGTCACCCGGGAGAAGACCCTGACCTTCGACGACCTGCTGCGGCGCGAGCTGATCGAACGCGACATCACCCTCACCTGTGTCTCCAACGAGGTCGGCGGCCCGTACGTGGGCAACGCCCGCTGGATCGGCGTCCGGCTGGCCGACCTCCTTCAGGAGTGCGGCGTGCGGCCGCCGTCGGCCGGCGGCCCCGCCGATCAGCTCGTCGCCCGCTCCACGGACGGCATGACCATCGGCAGCCCGGTGGAGGACGTCATGGACGGCCGCGACGCGATGCTCGTCGTCGGGATGAACGGCCAACCCCTGCCCTTCGACCACGGGTTCCCGGTCCGCATGCTCGTGCCCGGTCTCTACGGCTACGTCTCGGCCTGCAAGTGGATCCAGGACATCGAGCTGACGAGGTTCGACGACTACGACGCCTACTGGGTCAAGCGCGACTGGGCCCGCGAGGCCCCGATCAAGACCCAGTCCCGGATCGACACGCCGAAGCCGTTCGGCCGGCCCGAGGCGGGCACGGTGATGGTCGCGGGCGTCGCCTGGGCACAGCACCGGGGCGTCGACAAGGTGGAGATCCGCGTCGACGACGGCCCCTGGCGGGAGGCCACCCTCGCGGCCGAGGACTCCCGCGACACGTGGCGCCAGTGGTCCTACGCCTGGAAGGCCACGAAGGGCGGCCACACCCTGACCGTCCGGGCCACCGACCGCACCGGCGAGGTACAGACCGAGAAGCGCACCGGGACCGTGCCGGACGGCGCGAGCGGATGGCACTCCGTGGTGGTGACCGTGGACTGAGCGGGGCCGAGCCGTCCTCCCGCGGTGAGAGCGCGTCCCTCACGGCTCCAGACGCGCCGCCATGTGGTCGAGGAGCATCTCCAGGGCGACCGGGTAGGCGCTGTGCGGCATCCGCCGGGCCAGGAGGGGGGCCGTGGCGGCGATGTGGGGGTGCGACGTCGCCGGCAGGCGTGCGTACGTGGTGGCCCACATGTCCTCGTCCGCCGTCCGGCTCTCCTCCGTCAGCGCGAGCGCACCGGCGTCGAGCGCCGCGAAGGCCAGGCTCTGGTCGATGAAGGTGTGGTAGATCCGGGCCGCGTCCTCGTCCGGCAGACCGGCGCCGCGCAGGATGCCGAGGATGGTCTCGTCCACCGCGATCTCCCGGGGGCGCCCGGTGACCCGGCTCGCCGTGAGCACGGCGGCCTGCGGGTGGGCCAGGTAGGCCGAGTGGATGGCGAGGCCCAGGGCCCGCAGGTCGGCACGCCACCGACCGGTCGCCGTCCAGTTCCCCAGGGCCCGGCCCATCAGTTCGTCGCCGATGGCCCGCGTGAGGTCGTCCATCCCCGCGAAGTACCGGTAGAGGGTGCTCGGATCCGCGCCCAGCGCCAGGCCCAGGCGCCGGGCGGTCAGGCCGCTGCCGCCGTGCTCGCGCAGCAGCCGCAGCGCGGTGTCCACGATGAGCGTCTCGGACAGCACCGTGCCCTGCCGGGTCGGCCGCCGCCTGCGCCGCGCCTCGTCCCGTACCACCGGCTTCGGCATCGCACTCCTCCTCGTCACCGCGACCGCCACCGCCACCGCGGCGGCCTTATGCCAACACGGTTGACCTTACCGTTCGGGCTCCCGTTCCATCGGGGGTACCCGGGAGGCGCCCGTCTTCCGTGACGAGCCAGAAAGGTGTCCGACATGCGTGTACTCCTCGTCGGCGCGGGCGGTGTCGGTACCGCCGTCACCAGGATCGCGGCCCGCAGGCGGTTCCTGACCCACATGGTCGTGGCCGACTACGACCTCGCCCGTGCGGAGGCGGCGGTCGCCGCGCTCGGCGGGGACGGCGACCGTTTCAGCGCCCGCCGGCTGGACGCCTCGGACGGCGAGGCCGTACGCCGGATGCTCACCGAGCAGCGCTGCGACGTCCTGCTCAACGCCACGGACCCGCGCTTCGTGATGCCCCTGTTCGAGGCGGCACTGGCGGCCGGGACGCACTACCTCGACATGGCGATGTCGCTGTCCGTCCCGCACCCCTCCCGCCCGCACGAGGAGTGCGGTGTGAAGCTCGGCGACGACCAGTTCGCCCTGGCCGGCCGCTGGGACGAGTCCGGCCGGGTCGCCCTGGTCGGCATGGGCGTGGAGCCCGGCCTGTCCGACGTCTTCGCGCGGTACGCCGCCGACGAACTCTTCGACGACATCGAGGAGATCGGGGTCCGCGACGGCGCGAACCTGACCGTCGAGGGCTACGACTTCGCGCCCTCCTTCAGCATCTGGACCACCATCGAGGAGTGCCTCAACCCGCCGGTCGTCTTCGAGAAGGACCGCGGCTGGTTCACCACCGCGCCGTTCAGCGAGCCCGAGACCTTCGACTTCCCCGAGGGCATCGGCCCCGTGGAGTGCGTGAACGTCGAGCACGAGGAGGTCCTGCTCATCCCGCGCTGGGTGGACGCCCGGCGCGTGACGTTCAAGTACGGCCTCGGTGAGGACTTCATCGCCAAGCTGCGGACCCTCCACGAACTCGGCCTGGACTCCACCGCAGAGGTGACCGTGCCCGGCGCGGACGGCCCGGTCGGCGTGTCCCCGCGCGACGTGGTCGCCGCCTGCCTGCCCGATCCGGCCGGCCTGGGCGACCGGATGACCGGCAAGACCTGCGCCGGCACCTGGGTCAGGGGCAGTCGGGGCGGCGCGGCGCGCGAGGTGTACCTGTACCACGTCGTCGACAACGAGTGGTCGATGCGCGAGTACGGTTCCCAGGCCGTCGTCTGGCAGACCGCCGTCAACCCGGTCGTCGCCCTCGAACTCCTCGCCACCGGCGCCTGGCAGGGCACCGGGGTCCTCGGTCCCGAGGCGTTCCCGCCGCGCCCCTTCCTCGACCTCCTCACCGAGTACGGGTCCCCCTGGGGCCTGCGCGAAGAGGGCTGACCCGCGGCCGCGGCCGGACCGCCCCGCCGTCCGGAGACGCTGGACGGCGGGGCAAGCGTTTTCTGTGCGACGTCTTGACGTGTACGCGGCGCAGTGAGTGGATGGGGCGTGGTGTGGGAGCGCTCCCACACCATGTCTTCCCGTATCCGCACTACTCCTGGAGTCGCCGTGCGCACAGCAAGACGAGACACGTCGAAACGCCCCTTGGCCCGGCTCATGGCGGGGCTGGCCGCCCTGCTCGGGCTGGTCGTCGCCGGCGCTCTCTGCCCCTCCGTGGCAGTGGCCCGGTCGGTTGCCGCCGCGCAGGCGACCGGCCTGCACATCAGCGACGGCCGGTTACTGGAGGGCAACGGCAACGACTTCGTCATGCGCGGGGTCAACCACGCCCACACCTGGTACCCCGGCGAGACGCAGTCCCTCGCGGACGTGAAGGCGCTGGGCGCCAACACCGTCCGCGTCGTCCTGTCCGACGGGCACCGCTGGAGCGAGAACAGCCCCGAGGACGTCGCCGCCGTCGTCGGACAGTGCAAGGCCAACCGGCTGATCTGCGTGCTGGAGGTGCACGACACCACCGGCTACGGCGAGGACGCCGCGGCCGGCACCCTCGACCACGCGGCCGACTACTGGATCGGCCTCAAGGACGTGCTGGCCGGCCAGGAGGACTACGTCGTCGTCAACATCGGCAACGAGCCCTGGGGCAACACCGACCCCGCCGGCTGGACCGGGCCGACCATCGCGGCGGTCGAGAAACTGCGCGACGCGGGCTTCCAGCACACGATCATGGTGGACGCGCCCAACTGGGGCCAGGACTGGCAGGGCGTCATGCGGGCCAACGCGCGGTCCGTGTACGACGCCGACCCCACCGGCAACCTGATCTTCTCGATCCACATGTACAGCGTCTACGACACGGCCCAGGAGATCACCGATTACCTGAACGCCTTCGTCGACGCCGGACTGCCCATCCTCATCGGCGAGTTCGGCGGCCCCGCCGACCAGTGGGGCGACCCGGACGAGGACACCATGATGGCCACCGCCGAGCAGCTCGACCTCGGCTACCTGGCCTGGTCCTGGAGCGGCAACACCGACCCGGTCCTCGACCTCGCCCTCGACTTCGACCCCAGCCGGCTCAGCTCCTGGGGCGAGCGCATCTTCCACGGCGTCGACGGCATCGCCCAGACCGCCGAGGAGGCCACCGTCTACGGCGGCGGCACCCCGGGCGACACCGAGGCCCCGACGGCACCCGGAGCGCCCGCCGCCTCCGCGGTCACGGACACGTCGGTCACGCTCACCTGGGCCGCGTCCACCGACGACACCGGCGTGAGGGGCTACGACGTCGTCCGCGTCGCCGGCGGCGCCGAGACCCGGGTCGCCGCTTCCACGAGCACCACCGCCACGGTGACCGGCCTCACCGCGGGCACGGCCTACACCTTCGCCGTCTACGCCCGGGACGCGGCGGGCAACCGCTCCGCCCGCTCGGCCACCGTCGGCGTCACCACCGACGAGGGCGGCACCCCGGGCGCGGCCTGCTCCGTCGGATACCGGGTCGTCGGCGAGTGGCCGGGCGGCTTCCAGGGCGAGATCGCCGTCCGCAACACCGGCACCGCCGCCATCGCCCCCTGGACGCTGGCGTTCGCCTTCACGGACGGCCAGACCATCACCAACATGTGGGGAGGCACCGCCACCCAGAACGCCGGCGCGGTCAGCGTCGCCCCCGCCTCCTACACCGCCACCATCCCGGCCGGCTCCACGGTCACCCTCGGCTTCACGGCCGGGAAGGGCGCCGCCAACACCGCCCCGGCCGCGTTCCGTCTGAACGGGTCCGCCTGCGCCACGGCGTGACCGACGTCACCACGACACCTCACGCACGTTGGCCTGGCTCTGCGGCCGCGTCGTCGCGGTGACCTCCGAGCGGTGGCGGCTCGCCGAGAACGTCACCGTCAGCTTCTCCGGCTCGCTCTGCTCCGTGCTCACCGTGAAGCCCTGGTTCGGCACCGCCGAGATCAGACACACCCCGGAACCGCCGAACCGCACGGTCGCCTTGCCGCCCTCCGAAGGCACCGTGTAGACGCCCGCGCCGCCCTCCTCGCACCCCGGGTCGCCTCCGCCGCCCGGCGGTCGCGGGGAGGTGGTGGGCGCGGTCGGCGTGGGCTTCGGAGCCGGGCTCGGCGGCTTCGTGCTCGTACGGGACGGCGTCGGGCTGGGTTTCCGGCTGGTGGGCGAGGCGCTGGGGGAGGGCTTCGCGGTCCTGGACGGCCTGGGCGCGGGGGAGGCCGGCGGCTCCTTCGGCGCCGACTGCGCGACCGGTGCCGTCGGCCGGGTCGAGCCCACCACGAAGTGGATCGTGATGATGACGGCCGTGACACTGGCCGCCGTGCACGACAGCCAGATGATCAGGTAGCGCAGAAGGCGGGGCACGACACCATAGTGACGGACCGGCTAACGTGCCTGCCCATGGCCTCCGTACTTGTCGTCGAGGACGACCCCGTGATCCGGGCCGCGCTGATCGAGGTCCTGACCGGGCACGGCTACGCCGTGAAGACCGCGCACCAGGGTTTCGAGGCGTTGCGCGAGATCACCCAGAGCCCGCCGGACATCGTCGTGCTCGACCTCGGGCTGCCCGACCTCGACGGGCTCGACGTGCTGCGGATGATCCGGGGCATCTCCCGGGTCCCGGTGCTGGTCGCCACCGCGCGCGACGACGACACCGAGGTGATCCGGCTGCTCAACGCGGGGGCCGACGACTACATGGTCAAGCCCTTCTCCGGCGGCCAGCTCGCCGCCCGCCTCGCCGCCGTGCTGCGCCGCTCGGTGCCCGCCGACGTCCGCGCGGCGCGGCAGCCCGTCCTCCAGGTCGCCGACCTGCGCATCGACGCCACCGCCCGCACCGCCCACCTCGCCGGCCGGGAACTGCCCCTCACCCGCCGCGAGTTCGACCTGCTCGCCTACCTCGCGGCCAACGCCGACCAGGTCATGTCCCGGCAGCGGATACTCGCCGAGGTGTGGCAGCAGCCGTACGTGGAGGACCAGACGGTGGACGTCCACCTCTCCGCACTCCGCCGCAAACTGGGGGAGAAGGCGCGCAAGCCCCGCTATCTCCACACCGTGCGCGGCATCGGAATCAAACTGGTCAGCTCGCCATGAGACGTGCCCTCGCCGGGATCGCCCTGGCCGTCACCTCGATGGTGGCGCTGTCGTTCCTCATCCCGCTCGCCCTGCTCGTGCGCGAACAGGCCCGGGACCGCGTCACCACCGCCGCCGAGCAGCGTGCCTCCGCCCTGTCGCCGGTGCTCGCCCTCACCACCCGGCGCGCCGACGTGCAGCAGGCCGTCGCCGAGCTGGGCTCGTCCGACCAGCTCGTGGTCCGGCTCCCCGACGGCGGCTTCGTCGGCACCCCGCACGCCCCCGAGAGCGCGCTCGACCGGGCGGTCAGAGGGCGCGAGACGCTCGCCGTCGACACCGGCGACGGCTGGGTCTACCTCCAGCCCGTCGTCCTGCGCGGCGACCGGGTCGCGGTCGTCGAGGCCTACGTCCCCGCCGCCGACCTCACCCGGGGCGTCGCCGCCTCGTGGGGCGTCATGGCGCTGCTCGCCCTCGGCCTGGTCGGTGGCTCGGTGCTGGTCGCCGACCGGCTCGGCGCCCGCGTCGTCCGCTCCTCGCGCGGCCTCAAGCGCGCCTCGCTCGCCCTCGGCTCCGGCGACCTCGACGTACGGGTGCAACCGGACGGGCCGCCCGAACTACAGGAGGCCGGAGTGGCGTTCAACAGCATGGCCGACCGGGTCGTGGACCTGCTGGCCGTCGAACGCGAGCTGGTCGCCGACCTCTCCCACCGGCTGCGCACCCCGTTGACCGCCCTCTACCTGGAGGCCGACCGGATGGGCGCGACCCCGAGCGCCCGGCGGGTCACGGAGGCGGCCGGGCAGCTGGAGAGCGAGCTGGACGCGATCATCGCGGCGGCGCGCACCCCCCTGGCCGCGGCGCAGCTCGGCGGGGCGGCGGGCACGGGGAAACCGTGCGACGTCGCCGAGGTGGTCGCCATGCGCCTGGATTTCTGGTCCGTCCTCGCGGGTCAGCAGGGCCGGGCGTACCAGCGCTCGCTGACTCCGCGCCCGGCACCGGTCGCGTTCCCCGAGGACGACCTCGCGGCCGTCGTCGACGCCCTGATCGGCAACGTCTTCCGGCACACCCCGCAGGGCACCGCCTTCACGGTGCTCGTGGAGCGGCAGGAGCGGTACGTCTTCCTCACCGTCGACGACGCCGGGCCGGGCGTGTCGGATCCCGAGGCGGCGCTCACCAGGGGCGTCAGCGTCGGCGGCTCCACCGGGCTCGGCCTCGACATCGTGGCCCGGGCGGCCCGCGCGGCGGACGGTGAACTGACGATCACCCGCGCGCCGATGGGCGGCGCGCGGGTGCGGGTGTCGTTCGTGCTCGCCGGCGCCCGCGAGGGCGCTCAGCGGTGACGCGGGTCAGCGGCTCGCGCCGAAGTTCTGGGTCCACCAGGGGCCGCCGTCGCCGACGTGGACGCCGACGCCCAGCTCCTTGAAGGAGCAGTTGAGTATGTTCGCGCGGTGGCCCTCGCTGTTCATCCACGAGTCCATCACCGCCGCGGCGTCCGCCTGACCGCGGGCTATGTTCTCGCCGAGCGTGGACCACTGGTAACCGGCGGCCTCGACGCGGCTCGTCATCGTGGAGCCGTCCGGGCCCGTGTGGGACATCACACCGCTGCTCGCCATGACGTCGCTGTAGTCGTCCGCGGCCCGGGTCAGCTTGTCGTTGGCGGTGACGGGCGCGCAGCCGGCGGCGGCCCGCTCCTCGTTCACCAGTGCGAGGACCTGGGCCTCGGGACCGCTCGGCCCACTGGAGCCCGAACCCGACCCCGACCCGCTGTCCGACCCCCCGTCGCCGCCCGCCGAGCGGTCGCCGCCGCTCTTCGCCGTCACCTTCCCGGGCGTGCGTGACGCGGGAGGGTCCGCCTTCGCGGCGCTGGTGGACGGGCTCGCCGTCTTCTTCGGCTTCTTCGTCGGCTCCGCGCTCGCGCTCGGCGAACCGCTCGCCGTGGTGGTCGGGCTCGCGGACGGGGACGTCGGGGGCGACGCGCCGCCCGCCGCGTCCTCGGCGTCCGGCGTCTGGCCGGCGGCGTTCGCGCTGACCTGGTCCGAGGCCCCGCCGTCGTCGCCGTCCGCGACCGCCAGGGTGATCCCGACACCCGCCGTCAGGGTGACCGCGCCGAGCACCAGCGCGGTACCGCGGGTCCGGAACCCGCCGCGGGGGCGGGCGTGGGAGCGGGACGGGCGAGCGGCTCGGCGGGAACCCATGCGCAGGACACCTCGGCTTGTCTGTCGGCTGTCGGAACCCCGTACCCGGACCCGGTGGACGCGACCGCGCCCACCGGGACTGTGGGGGGTGTTCGAGAGCCTAGGACCCGAACGGCGGGAAACGGCCGTTCGAAGGTCATCTTCAGAAAGCCTTAAAAGAGCCGCCAAAGTCCGCTGAGGAACCGACGGCCCCGGCCGGCCGGTCCAGGCGGTCTCTTTACGCGCTCACCGCCCGCAGCCCTCGCCCCGCGGCGGGGCGCCTCAACGTGAAGGGAGGACACGGGGGTCCGCCGACGCCCCTCATGTGCTCCCGGCACCCCGCTGTCACCCCCTCCGGGGCGCTTGCCGTGCCGGAGCGCCGGACAGCCTGACGGCGTGCGTCCGGCAGGTCGCCGGACGAGAAGGAGGAACCGACATGGCATCCACCGCCGAGGAACGCGAACTGCTCGACGAACTGCGGGAACTGCTGGCCGCCACCGTCGAGGACCTGTCCGTCGAGGAAGTCGTACCGGACTCGTCCCTCAAGGACGACCTGGGCGTCGACTCGCTGGCCATGCTGGAGCTGATCGCCGCGATCGAGGACCGCTGGCAGATCGAGGTGTCCCAGGAACAGGCGGAACAGCTCACGACGGTCCGGCAGATCGCCGCCCACCTGGCCGAGATCGCCGCCGCTCCCACGGGCGGAACCGCGTGAGCCCACGAGACGCGGCCGGCCCGGACCGCCACGAGCGGGACGCCGTCGTCACCGGGCTGGGCATGACGACCGCGCTGGGCGGCGACGTCCCCACCACCTGGCGGGCCCTGCTGGACGGCGTGTGCGGCATCGAGCGCGTCGAATTCGCGACGCCGGACGGCCCCGCGCAGACCTACCTCGCGGCGCCCGCGGCGGTCGATCCCGGCACCGCGCTGCCCTCCGCCAAGGCGGCGCACTGCGACCGCTCGGCGCAGTTCGCCCTGGTCGCCGCGCGTGAGGCCACGCGCGACGCCGGATTCGAGGACCCGTCGTCCCTCTCCGCGGGCGGTTCGCGGGTGGCCGTGGTCGTGGGGACCGGGCTGGGCGGCTTCACCAGCATCCTGGAGCACGAGCACCGCCTCCGGACCCGGGGCCCGGGGCGGGTGAGCCCGCGCGCCATCCCCGTCATGCTGCCCAACCACCCCGCGGCCGAGGTGGGACTGATGGTGGGAGCCAAGGCCGGGGTGCACGCCCCGGTCAGCGCCTGTGCCTCCGGTGCCGAGGCCCTCGCCCAGGCCCTCGGCATGATCCGGGACGGCCGTGCCGACATCGTCGTCGCGGGCGGTGCCGAAGCAGCCCTGCATCCGCTCGCCCTCGCCGGGTTCGCGCGGCTGCGGGCACTCTCCCGGCGCCTGGACGACCCCAAGGGCGCGTCCAGACCCTTCGACGCCGAACGGGACGGCTTCGTGATGGGCGAGGGCGCCGGCATGCTCGTCGTCGAGAGCGCCGCGCACGCCGCCGGCCGCGGCGCCCGCGTCCACGGCCGGCTGACCGGAGCCGGCATCACCAACGACAGCCACCACGTCGCCCAGCCCGCGCCCGGCGGAACGGGCTGCGCCGCCGCCGTCGACGAGGCCCTGAGCGACGCCGGTCTCCGTCCGGGGCAGGTCCGGCACGTCAACGCCCACGCCACGTCGACACCGCTCGGCGATCTCGGCGAGGCACAGGCCCTGCGCCGGATCTTCGCCGGGGGCATCAAGGACGTGGCGGTCAGTGCCACCAAGGCCGCCTTCGGGCACACGCTCGGGGCGGCCGGCGCCGTCGAGGCCGTCCTCACCGTGCTCGCCCTGCGCGAGCGGACCGCACCGCCCGCGTGCAGTCTCGAACGCCTCGACCCCGAGATCGACGAGATCGACCTGTACGTCGTGGGACCCAGCCCCGCGGCACTGCCTCCCGGACCCCTCGCGGCCGTCACCACGAGCATGGGATTCGGCGGCCACAACGTCGCGCTCGCCTTCACCGGCGCCCCATGAGCCACGACGGTCCCGCCCTCACCGGAGACACACCGCGCACCGTGCTGATGTGCCCCGGCCAGGGGGCCTACCTCCCCGGCGCGCTGCGCCACCTGCGGGACCTGCCGGCCGTGGCGGACGTACTGCGGAGGGTGGACGCCCACAGCACCGCCCTCGGCGCCACCGGGCCACCCGTCGCCCGTCTCCTCACCGACCCCGGCGCGCCCGACCCCGACCAGCTCCTGCACACCGACCCCCTCGCCTTCGACCTGGCCACCTACACCGCGGTGACCGCCCTGGCCGTCGTCCTGCTCGACCTCGCCGCCCGGCCCGTCCACGCGGTGCTCGGCCACAGCATGGGCGACCTCGCGGCTCTCACCGCAGCCGGGGTACTCACCCTGGAACAAGGCGTCCGGCTGCTGCACCTGCGCGACCGGCTGCTGCGCGACGCCGCGCTCCCCGCGGCGGGCCTGCTGTGCACCGACCTGACCGCCGACCGGGCAGCGGAGCTGCTGCGCACCCGGGCGCTGGCCCGGGTGCGGATCGCCGCCCGCAACGCGCCCACCCAGACGGTCCTGGCCGGCCCCGACGACCAGCTGGCCACCGCGGCGCGCGCGGCCCGCGCACTCGGCCACCGCGCCACGCCGCTGACCAGCCGCACCGCCTACCACCACCCCCTGCTCATCGACGTCCACCGGTCCTTCCGCCGCCTCCTGCGCGCGCAGCGCGTCGCACCACCCGCTCTCGCCGTGTACACGACTGTCACGGACCGTCCCCTGGGCACCCCGGCTCAGCTGCGCTCCCTGGCCGCCGCCCACCTCACCGAGCCCATGGCCCTCCACCCCACGCTGCACGCGCTGCGCCGGGCGGGCGTCACCACCTACCTCGACAGCGGCCCGCGGGCCCTGCTGACCACCCTGGCCAGGGCGGCACTTCCGGGCTGCGCCGTCGCCGCCCCCTTCCGCACCCCGGTCGGCGTGGAGCGCCTGCGCCACCGCCTCACCGCCGCCCTGGGGTGACAGAACACCTCCGGCCGGATCCCGCGGCCGTATCCGGGTAGGCGGAGGGGGTCAAAAGGAGGAGTGCCATGACGACATACGTCATCTCGGTGCCGGGGACGTTCACCGGTGCGGTCCAGGACGACACGACGGACGCGCTCGCCCGCGCGCTGCGCCCCGACGACCCGCACCGGACCCACCTGGGGGACGAGGAGGACCTGGACGCCCTCTCGGTCAACGACGACGGCACCTTCACCATGCGTCTCACCGTCGAGGCCGACACCCGCGCCCACGCGGAGGGGCGGGCCCAGGAGGTCGCGGACTCCGCCCTGCGCGCCGCCGGCCTGGACCGCGACAGCACACCGCTCGGACCCTCGGTCGTCACCGGTATCGACTCCGACGTGTGAACCGGCCCGCGGGAAACGCGGGCCTTGAGTGGCCCGGCTCACATGGCGTACCAGAGGTGGCCCCGACACGATGGTCTCGTCACCCGGCAGGCTGAAGGGATCAAGAATGTTCCGCAAGGTGCTGGTCGCCAACCGCGGTGAGATCGCGATCCGCGCGTTTCGGGCGGGCTACGAGCTCGGCGCGCGCACCGTCGCCGTCTTCCCGCACGAGGACCGCAACTCGCTGCACCGGCTGAAGGCCGACGAGGCCTACGAGATCGGGGAGCCGGGGCATCCGGTGCGCGCGTATCTCTCCGTGCAGGAGATCGTCCGCGCGGCGCTCCGCGCGGGGGCCGACGCCGTGTATCCCGGCTACGGATTCCTGTCGGAGAACCCCGAGCTGGCCCGCGCCTGCGAAGAGGCCGGCATCACCTTCGTCGGGCCCGGCACCGGGATCCTGGAACTGACCGGCAACAAGGCCCGTGCCGTGGCCGCCGCACGCGAGGCCGGCGTACCGGTCCTCGGCTCCTCCGCGCCCTCCACCGACGTGGACGAACTCGTCCGCGCCGCCGACGACATCGGTTTCCCGGTGTTCGTCAAGGCGGTCGCCGGCGGTGGCGGGCGCGGCATGCGCCGGGTCGAGGACCCCGAGCAGCTGCGGGAGGCCGTCGAGGCGGCCTCCCGGGAGGCCGCCTCCGCCTTCGGCGACTCCACGGTCTTCCTGGAGAAGGCGGTCGTGGAGCCCCGCCACATCGAGGTGCAGATCCTCGCCGACGGGCAGGGCGACGTCATCCACCTCTTCGAGCGGGACTGCTCGGTGCAGCGCCGCCACCAGAAGGTGATCGAGCTGGCGCCCGCGCCCAACCTCGACCCCGCCCTGCGCGAGCGGATCTGCGCCGACGCGGTGAACTTCGCCCGGCGGATCGGCTACCGCAACGCCGGCACCGTGGAGTTCCTCGTCGACCGCGACGGCAACCACGTCTTCATCGAGATGAACCCCCGCATCCAGGTCGAGCACACGGTGACCGAGGAGGTCACCGACGTCGACCTCGTCCAGGCCCAGCTGCGCATCGCCGCCGGTGAGACGCTGGCCGACCTCGGACTCGCGCAGGAGAACATCACCCTGCGCGGCGCCGCCCTCCAGTGCCGCATCACCACCGAGGACCCGGCCAACGGCTTCCGCCCCGACACCGGGCAGATCAGCGCCTACCGCTCGCCCGGCGGCTCGGGCATCCGCCTCGACGGCGGCACCACCCACGCCGGTACGGAGATCAGCGCCCACTTCGACTCGATGCTGGTCAAACTCTCCTGCCGCGGCCGGGACTTCACCACCGCGGTCAACCGCGCCCGGCGCGCCGTGGCCGAGTTCCGCATCCGCGGCGTCGCCACCAACATCCCGTTCCTCCAGGCGGTCCTGGACGACCCGGACTTCCAGGCGGGCCAGGTCACCACCTCGTTCATCGAGCAGCGCCCGCACCTGCTCACCGCCCGGCACTCCGCCGACCGCGGCACGAAGCTGCTGACCTACCTCGCCGACGTCACCGTGAACAAGCCGCACGGCGAGCGCCCCGAGCTGATCGACCCGATGACCAAGCTGCGGGCGGTGCCCGCGGGGGAGCCCCCGGCCGGTTCCCGGCAACTGCTGGCCGAGCTGGGCCCCGAGGGCTTCGCCCGCCGGCTGCGCGAGTCGTCCACCATCGGCGTCACGGACACCACCTTCCGGGACGCGCACCAGTCGCTGCTCGCCACCCGGGTGCGCACCAAGGACATGCTCGCCGTCGCCCCGGTGGTCGCCCACACCCTGCCCGAACTGCTGTCCCTGGAGTGCTGGGGCGGTGCCACCTACGACGTGGCGCTGCGCTTCCTCGCCGAGGACCCGTGGGAGCGACTGGCCGCCCTGCGCGAGGCCGTGCCCAACATCTGCCTCCAGATGCTGCTGCGCGGCCGCAACACGGTGGGCTACACCCCGTACCCGACCGAGGTGACCGACGCCTTCGTGCAGGAGGCCGCCGCCACCGGCATCGACATCTTCCGCATCTTCGACGCCCTCAACGACGTCGAGCAGATGCGCCCCGCCATCGAGGCCGTACGGGCGACGGGGACGTCCGTCGCGGAAGTGGCCCTCTGCTACACCGCCGACCTGTCCGACCCCGCCGAGCGGCTCTACACCCTCGACTACTACCTGCGGCTCGCCGAGCAGATCGTCGATGCGGGCGCCCACGTCCTCGCGATCAAGGACATGGCGGGACTGCTGCGCGCCCCGGCCGCGGCGACCCTGGTGTCCGCGCTGCGCAGGGAGTTCGACCTGCCGGTGCACCTGCACACCCACGACACCACCGGCGGTCAGCTCGCCACCTACCTGGCCGCCGTCCAGGCCGGCGCGGACGCCGTGGACGGAGCGGTGGCGTCCATGGCCGGCACCACCTCGCAGCCGTCCCTGTCGGCGATCGTGGCCGCCACCGACCACACGGACCGGCCCACCGGCCTCGACCTCAGGGCCGTCGGCGACCTGGAGCCGTACTGGGAGAGCGTCCGCAAGGTCTACGCGCCCTTCGAGGCGGGCCTCGCCTCGCCGACCGGCCGCGTCTACGACCACGAGATCCCCGGCGGGCAGCTCTCCAACCTGCGCACCCAGGCCATCGCGCTCGGTCTCGGCGACCGCTTCGAGGACATCGAGGCGATGTACGAGGCCGCCGACCGGATGCTGGGCCGCCTGGTGAAGGTCACGCCCTCCTCCAAGGTGGTCGGCGACCTGGCCCTGCACCTGGTGGGCGCCGGCGTCTCCCCGGCGGACTTCGAGGCGGAGCCGGACCGCTTCGACATCCCCGACTCGGTCGTCGGCTTCCTGCGCGGCGAGCTGGGCACCCCGCCCGGCGGCTGGCCCGAGCCGTTCCGCAGCAAGGCGCTGCGGGGGCGGGCCGAGGCCAAGCCGGTGCCCGAGCTGAGCGCCGACGACCGCACGGGGCTGGCCAAGGAACGCCGGGCGACCCTCAACCGGCTGCTGTTCCCCGGGCCGGCGCGCGAGTTCGACACCCATCGGGCGTCGTTCGGCGACACCAGCGTCCTGGACAGCAAGGACTTCTTCTACGGGCTGCGTCCGGGCAAGGAGTACACGGTCGACCTGGACCCCGGCGTGCGGCTGCTCATCGAACTCCAGGCGGTCGGCGACGCCGACGAACGCGGCATGCGCACCGTGATGTCGTCGCTCAACGGGCAGATCCGGCCCATCCAGGTCCGCGACCGCTCGGCGGCCTCCGACGTCCCGGTCACCGAGAAGGCGGACCGCACCGACCCCGGCCACGTCGCGGCGCCCTTCGCGGGTGTGGTGACCCTCGCCGTCGCCGAGGGCGACGAGGTGGCGGCCGGTGCCACCGTGGCCACCATCGAGGCGATGAAGATGGAGGCCACGATCACCGCCCAGAAGGCCGGCACGGTGAGCCGTCTCGCCATCAACCGCATCCAGCAGGTCGAGGGCGGCGACCTGCTCGTGCAACTCACCTGACCCGCCGGCGACCCGCGCGCCCGGGGCCCACCCCCGGGCGCGCGGGTCGCCGCGTCCTACCCTCCGGTCACGGGAACTGGGTGACCTTGGACGGCACGGTGCTCGTCCCCGACGTGGACGCGCCGGTGTCGTTGACGACGTGCCGGTACTGGCCCATGCCGCCGAGCGAGATCACCTGGAGGTTCCGCATCCTGACGCCCGGTTTGACCGGCACCTGGAACCCGTGGTGCTGGACGATGCCCGGATCGGACGTGTAGTTGCAGTAGCTGCCCAGGGCCACCGCCTCGTGCTCGTTCACCGAGTCGGCGACCTTGTAGGCCGCGTAGCCGACGATGCCGTCGTGGGTGATGGCGGCCTCGTTCGGGGCGTCGTACGCCTTCTCGTTCTGGAAGAAGATGGTCCGGCCGCGTTCGCCGCTCCAGTACACGTCGTACTTGTTGAAGTGCTCGACGAACAGGCCGGTCGCGAGGACGTCGTCGCCGTTGACACGCATTCCGTAGTCGGCGCGGTTGGTCTCCCAGCCGACTCCTTCACCGTGGTCGGCCCGCCAGATCCAGGTGTGGTCGATCAGCACGTCGTCGCTGTTGACCACGACGGAGTCGGTGGCCCGGCCCGGTCCCGCGCCGCCGATGCGGATGAACACGTCCTGCATGGTGGTCGGGTTGGCCGAGTGATCGGCGTTCGCGCCGGGCGCCCCGATGCGCAGCAGAGTCTCGGAGTTCTGCGGCCCGGCGTCGATCAGGAAGCCCGCGAGCCGCACACCGTCGACGTCGGCCACGTGCATGGCGTCGACGCCGCCGTCCGGGATGATCGTGGCCAGGCCGAGGCCCAGCACGACGGTGTTGGCGCGGTCGACCTCGATGGTCTTGTCGATGTGGTAGACCCCGGGCGTGAACAGCAGATTGAGGCCCTGGTCGAGCGCGGCGTTGATGGTCGTGGCCGTCGCGCCCGGCTTGACCACGTAGAACTGGCTGAGCGGCAGCGAGGTGCCGCCCGCGTTGGCGGGCCAGGACACCCCGCGGGCGTTGGTCCGCTTGGCGGGCACCCGCACCTTGTACTCGTTGCCGTCCAGGTAGAGGAACGGCTTCTCGCGGGAGATCGGCGTCGTGTCGAGCGTGGTGTACGGGCCGGTCTCGAAGTTGCCCGCGGGCGCGCCCTGGACGCCCGTGAACGTCATGTTCCAGACGCCGTTGGTCCAGCCGCCCACCGAGCTGTCGCGGGTGTACCACTGCTGCTGCGAGTAGGGGCCGACCGTGCCGTCGACCTTCGAGTCGGCGATGTAGCCGCCGGAGGCCCAGCCGTAGCCGTCGGGGGCGAGGTTGAGGCCGCCCTGGACGTGGATGCGACGGAAGGGTGCCGCCTGGGCCACAGCCCAGCGGTTGGTGCCGTTGACGGGCCGGATGGCGAGGTTCTCGGCCGAACGCCAGAAGTTCTGGGTGGCGTTGCCGTTGAACCAGCCGGCGTCCACGGTGATGTCGCCGTTGAGCTGGACGTCGTCCGGGTTGAGGCCCAGGCCGGAGACCGAGGTGTAGAAGCCGAGTTGGGCGTTGATGCCGTTGTAGGTGCCCGGCTTCAGCAGGAACTGGTAGCGCCCGCTGCCGAACTGGGCCGACTCCTGCTGGGCGAAGACCTGGTCGAAGCGCTGCTGGAGGTTCGGGGTCGAGGGGTCGACCACGATGACGTTCGGGCCCAGGTCGCCGCCGCCCTCGATCGGGGGAGTGCCGGTCGTGCCGGTGTGCACGGCGAACTCCCAGAGCGAGTATCCGTAGCCCGTGGCACGCGCGGTGCCGTACACGCGGACGTACCGGCCCGAGCCGCTGACGTCGTAGGAGGCCTTGCCCCCGGTGGCGCCGGTGACGCTCTTCAGCGTCTGCCAGCTCTGTCCGTCCGAGGAGGCCTCGATCCGGAACTCCTTGGCGTGTGCGGCCTCCCAGTGCAGGTCCACCTTGCACAGGTCGCGCACCGCGCCCAGGTCGACCCGCAGCCACTGCGGATCCGATGCCTGGCTGGACCAGCGGGTGCCGGCGTCGCCGTCGAAGGCCGCGGCGGCGGGTGTCCCGGCGTTCTCGACGGAGGAGGCGGAGGCGGGCTTGCCACGCGCGGCGTCCGCGCTGTCGCAGGTGCCGGGGGCGGTGGGGCCGGTGGTGCCGAAGACCTGGAACTCCCACAGGGAGTAGCCCCAGTCGGTGGCCCGGTGGACGCCCTGCATGCGGACGTACCGTCCCTGACCCGAGACGTCCAGGGTGTCGGTGCCGCCGTCGCCGCCGGTCACCGTCTTCGCGTCGGTCCAGGAGCTCCCGTCCGGGGAGAGCTGGATCTTGTAGTCCTTGCCGTAGGCCGCCTCCCAGTCGAGGACGACCCGGGTGACGGAGGCGGTGGCGCCCAGGTCGACCTGGAGCCACTGGTCGTCGCTCGCGGCCGACGACCAACGGGTGTTCGCGTTCCCGTCGACGGCGTTCCCGGCGGGCGTTCCGGCGTTCTCGGCCGACGACGACGTGGCCGTGCGGCCCTGGGAGAGGGGCGTGTCGGCCGCGGTGGCCGTGACGGGCGCGGGAAGGGTGACGAGCGCCGCCGTGGCGACGAGCGCGACACCCAAGGATCTGAGTCTCATCTGTGGGCTTTCTGCGGGTGCGGACAAGGAGTGGCCCAGCGCCAACCGCAGTACGCGGCGGCTTAGTTCAAGGTGTGATTTAAGTAGTGAGGCCTCGATCGGGCAAGAGTCCGGGCAAGAGTTCGGGCAACTCTTCGGTCCGGGCGGCTCCGTTCGGCCGGCCGTCAGGCCGTCGGCCGGGTGAAGACCCCGGCCCGTGCCGCCGCCGCGGCGGCCTCCGCGGCGCGGTCGGCCGCCGCCTCGTCGAGCGGGTCGGCGGTGGTCAGCAGGCGGTAGTAGAGCGGGGCGGAGACGGCCCGGATCACCTCCCGGGTGTCGGTGGCCGCCGGCAGTTCGCCGCGTTCCACGGCCTGCCGGGCGCAGGGCTCCCACTCCGCGACGCGGACCTCGTAGAACCGCTGCAGGGCGGCCGCCGTCTGCGGGTCGCAGGTGGCGGCGGCCAGGACGGCCTTGAACAGGGCGCCTTGGCGGGGATCGGCCAGCGTGCGCTGCACCAGCCGGGCGTTCGCCCGCAGGTCGCCGAGGAGGGAGCCCGACTCGGTGCGGGGCAGCGACTGCTCGGCCATGTCCGCGAGCAGGTCGGCGACCAGGTGGGCCGGGGTTCCCCAGCGGCGGTAGACCGTCGTCCTGCCGACCTCCGCGCGGCGCGCCACGTCGGCCAGGTCGAGGCCGGCCAGTCCGTGCTCCGCCAGTGCGTCGCCCGCCGCCCCGAGTACGGCGGACCGCACCCGGGCGGTGCGGCCGCCGGGTCGAACGGTGCCGTGGCCTGTGCTCTCGGACGCCATAACGGGACTCCTGTTCCAGTAATGCGGTGACTGGTGCTAGCGTGTGCCCCACATTAACGGAACGAAAGTCCCGTTAAAAGCCGCCGTCGTGCGCGACGGCCGGACGAGGGGATGCTGTTGTGGAATACAGGAGACTGGGCGCGTCGGGGCTCATGGTCCCGGCACTGAGCTTCGGCGCGGGCACCTTCGGCGGGCGCGGCGAGCTGTTCGGCGCCTGGGGCGACACGGAGGCGGCCGAGGCGCGCCGGCTGGTCGACATCTGCCTGGAAGCGGGCGTGACCATGTTCGACACCGCCGACGTCTACTCCGCGGGCGCCTCGGAGGAAGTGCTCGGCGCCGCCGTCAAGGGACGCCGCGACCAGGTGCTGATCTCCACCAAGGCCGGTCTGCCGACGGGGGACGGCCCGGGGGACGCCGGGACCTCGCGGACGCGACTGATCAAGGCCGTCGACCAGGCCCTGCGCCGGCTCGGCACGGACTACATCGACCTCTTCCAACTGCACGCCTACGACGCGGGCACCCCGGTGCACGAGGTGCTGACCACCCTGGACGACCTCGTACGCGCCGGAAAGCTCCGCTACACCGGCGTCTCGAACTTCAGCGGGTGGCAGCTGATGAAGTCGCTGGCCGACGCGGACACCCACGGGTACCAGCGCTACGCCGCGCACCAGGTGTACTACTCCCTCGTCGGACGGGACTACGAGTGGGAGCTGATGCCGCTGGCCGTCGACCAGGGGGTCGGAGCCGTCGTCTGGAGCCCTCTCGGGTGGGGGCGGCTCACCGGCCGGATCGGCCGCGGCCGGCCCCTGCCCCCCGGCAGCCGGCTGCACGCCACCGCCGACTACGGGCCGCCCGTCGCGGACGACCTCCTCTTCCGCGTCACGGACTGCCTCGACGCGATCGCGGAGGAGACCGGCCGGACCGTCCCGCAGATCGCCATCAACTGGCTGCTGCGGCGCCCGACCGTCTCCTCGGTCCTCATCGGCGCCCGCAACGAGGACCAGCTCAGGCAGAACCTCGGCGCCGTGGGATGGTCCCTGACCGAGGACCAGGTGGCCCGGCTCGACGCCGCGAGCGCCAAGGCCGCCCCCTACCCGTACTTCCCCTACGAGCGCCAGGAGGGTTTCGCCCGGGTCAACCCGCACCCCCTGAGCCGCGCGGGCGGCCACGCGAGCGCCTCCGCCCTCGGCTGACCTGGGAGTTCCGGCGCGCGGATCACGCCGTTGTCAGTGTGGTGGCGCAGAATGCGGGTAACCGAGATCAACACCGGCCGGACCGGGTAGGCGGTCTCGAGTCACTGACCTGGAAGGGCCATTGCCGATGCCGCTTCACGCCGTCCGACCGCGGACCACCGCCTCCCGTGCCACCGCGCGCCACACCCCGCTCGGCCAGGGTGAGGCCGAGGTCCTGCGGATAGTCGCCGACGCGCGCACCCCCGTCTTCGTCACCGTGCGCGAGGGCGGGCGCCGCCGGTACAGCTACTGGCGCCCGCTGGACTCCGCCACCGGCAGAGGGGGCTGCTACGTCGCGCTGCCCACCGCCGAGTGCGACGCGCTGCACGCCGCCGGGCGGATCACCCTCGGCGATCCCGTCGCCGACCCGGCGCGGACGACGTACCGCGTGCGCGCCGCCCGCACACCGGCCGCACCCTTGCGCGCGGTGCCCCGGCGGGAGCGTGCCGCGTGAGCCGGGACGGGGCGGGCCGCCAGGACGGGACGGGGCGCGACGAAGAGCCCACCGAGGCGAACCTCCTCGACGGCCTGCGGATCGACGAGCGCAGACCGGAGAAGCCGGTCCTCCTCAACGCCGACCGGACCCCCATCGACACCTGGCGGGAAAACCACCCCTACGACCGCAAGGTGCGCAGGGCCGACTACGAGCGGGAGAAGCGGGTCCTGCAGATCGAGCTGCTCAAGATGCAGCGCTGGGTCAAGGAGTCCGGACAGCGGATCGTGGTGCTGTGCGAGGGCCGCGACGCGGCCGGCAAGGGCGGCACGATCCAACGCTTCACCGAACGTCTCAACCCCCGCGGCGCACGCGTGGTCGCCCTGGACAAACCGACCGAGAAGGAGGCCGGTCAGTGGTACTTCCAGCGCTACGTCGCCCATCTCCCCGCCCGCGGCGAGATCGTCTTCTTCGACCGCTCCTGGTACAACCGGGCGGGCGTCGAACGCGTGATGGGATTCTGCACGGAGGACGAGTACCGCGCGTTCCTCCAGCAGGCGCCGCTGTTCGAGCGCATGCTCACCGATGACGGCATCCTGCTGGTGAAGTTCTGGTTCTCCGTCTCCCAGGCCGAACAGCGGACCCGTTTCGCGATCCGCCGGGTCGACCCGGTACGCCGCTGGAAGCTGTCGCCGACGGACCTCGCCTCGCTGGACCGCTGGGACGACTACACCACCGCGAAGGTCGACATGTTCCGGGCCACCGACACCGAACACGCGCCCTGGACGGTGGTCAAGAACAACGACAAGCGCCGCGGCCGGCTGGAGGCGATGCGCAGCCTGCTGGACCGCTGCGACTACCCCGCCAAGGACCACCGCGCCGTGGGCCGGCCCGACCCGCTGATCGTGGGCCCCGCCGACACCCTGCTGGAGGCCGACGAGGAACCGGCCGACCTCTCGCCGACCCCGCTCGCCGACCGCAGCGACGGCCCCGGCCCCGGGACCCATCCGGACCCGACGCACTGAGCCCGGCCGTCCGGCCCCTCGGAGACACGGCCTCCGAGGGGCCGGACGGTACTCAGTGCTCCAGCGGAGCGCGCAGCGCCGGGTCCGAGGCCGCCCCCCACACCTCCGGCAGCTCCCGCTGCCGGGCCTGTGCGCCCGCCCGCTCCCTGCCGTGCAGCAGCCCCCAGGTGAAGGCGGACTCGCCCGCCGCGTGCGCCGCCACGCCCAGCGCCCGCAGGGCTTCCTGGGCGACGACCGCGTCCTGGTGCGCGCCGAGCACCTTCTGCACCTTCTTGACCCGCTTGCCGAGCCGGGCGACGGGTTTGCCGAGCGCGGGACGCGCGACCTCGGCCGCGTAGCGGACCTTCTTGGCGGCCTTGCGGGCCTCGTGCAGCGCCGTCGCCCGCGCGGGGCCGGACTCCAGCGCGAAGGCGTGCTCCATCCGCCCGGCGAGGCGGCCGTACTCCTTCAGCACCGCCGCGGCCATCGTCCGGGCCGGCTTCCCCGACGCCTTGGCCCGCAGCGGCGGCTCCCGCAGCAGCCCCTCCAGCGCGTCGAGGAGCAGCAGGTAGCGGGGCGCATCCAGGGCCTCGCGCGTCCGGGTCAGGGCGTCGCCGCCGCGGGACACGTCCCACACCCGCAGCCGGGCGGCGACGGGGCCGAGCACCAGGTCGTCGGGCAGCTCGTCCAGCGCGGTGCCGATGCGTTCGCGCAGTACCTCCTGGTCCCGCGCCACTCCCAGCTCACCCGCCAGCCACTTGAGTTCCGCGCGCACCGGATCGGTGCTCCGCCGGTCGAGCACCGACCGGTACGAGCGCAGGCAGCTGCGCAGACGGCGGCACGTGACGCGCATCTGGTGCACGGCGTCGGGCAGGTCGCGCCGGACCGCCGGGTCCAGGGCGACCAGCCTGCCGACCTGCTCCCGCAGATACCCGAGCACATACGAGCCGGGGGAGGCGGCGACCACACCGTCCGGGCGCGGCACCTCCCGCCCCGTTCCCGATCCGGTGTCCCGCAGGGCGCGGGCGAGCTTGGAGGGGCTGTCGGACCGGACGACTCCCTTCTTGCGGAGCTTCTTCTCCACGCGGTCCAGCAGACCGGCGTCGGTCCCGTCCGCCAGTTCGACCTCCAGCTCGCTCCACTCGGCACGTCCGCCGCCCGGCAGCAGCGAGTCGGCGCACACGTCGTCGAGGCTCAGCTCGGCGAGCACCCTGCCCTCCGCGTCGCGCAGGTGCCGCACGGTCCGGGTGGAGCGGATCCGGACGACCGGGCGCAGGTGGGCGCCCCGGGTGCGGGACAGGGCCAGCTCGCGCAGTGCCCGGGGTACCTCGTCGGACAGCGGGGCCCGTACCTCCTCCCGGGTGTCCCCGGTCAGCGGCAGTTTCAGATGCCAGCCGGCGTCCGCACCGCCCGTCCGGCGGCGCAGCGTGGCCGAGGTCGCGACGAGACGCAGATCCTCGGTGTCGTGGTACACCGCGTCCAGCTTCTCGGACGCGGCCTCGGTGACCGAGGCGACCGGACCGACACCGGTGAGGTCGGGCAGCCCGCCGGCGCCGCGGGTGGCGGGCTCGTACTTTCGTTCTGTCTCGTGCTTCGACTGGGTCATGTTGTGTCCCTGGACGGTATCCGGCGGATCAAACACGCGCGGCGGGAGTGACACCGCGCCGGGAGGAGAGGGCATACCCGCCCCCTTGTAAGGAGTTCCCTCTCCGGCGGCCGCTAGCCGCCGCTGACCAGCCAGGGCTGCGGGTCGGTGTAGTAGCCGTCGAGGACGACCTCGAAGTGGAGGTGGGGGCCGGTGGACAGGCCGGTGGAGCCGACCCGGCCGATCGGTGTCCCGGCCTCCACCGACTGCCCGACGGCGGTCTCCAGGGCGGACAGATGGCTGTACGTCGTCTCCAGCCGCTTGCCCTGGACGGCCCCGTGGTCCACCACGACACGGTTGCCGTACGCGCGGGTCGGCGCCGCGAACACCACGCGCCCCCCGCGCGCGGCGACGACCTGCGCACCCTGGGGCGCCGCGAAGTCGACGCCGGTGTGCAGCTTGGTCACGCCGGTCAGCGGATGCTCGCGCGATCCGTAGGGCGAGGTGACGGTGAGCGGGCTGACCGGGGCGGTCAGCAGGGCACCGGCCGCCCCGCCCGCACCGGCGGGGTCCTCCCGGTCGAGCGCCTCGTAGCGGGGGAGGAGCCTGTGGACCTCGGCGAGATAGGTCTCCGCCTCCGCCGGGACGCGTCCCGCCTTCGTCACGGCGTCCGTTCCGGTCGCGTACGCGGCCAGCGTCAGGTCCACGAGGTCGCCGTTGACCCGGCCCTCGGTGCGCAGCTCGGTCACCTTCTCGGCCAGGGAGCAGTCCCGCCGGCCCAGCGCCATGATGGCGTCCGCCGGTTCGCGCGGCGAGGCCTTGCCGTTGCCGTCGTCGTCCTTGCCCCAGGTCCGCCACTCCGAGTCGGTGAAGGCGGCGATGCCCTTCTGCCCCGACAGTTCGTCCGTGTCGTCGCTCCAGCCGGAGAGCTGGTCGATCTGGGCGGCGAGCACGGACGGGTCGAGGACGGTGCAGGCCGAGGCCGCCTTGCGCAGCCACGGGATGTAGGAGGGGTCGACATCGACTCCCGAGGACCGCTTCGGGTCCGGATCGTCGGGCCAGGGGTTCGGCAGTCCGCCCGTCAGCGCGAGGAAGGAGGCCACACCGATGACGGTCACCAGGGCCGGCAGCAGCAGCAGGGTGAGGAGTCCGGGGCCCCGGCGCTTCCGCTTCGGGGGCTGCTCCGCCTGCTCCGGCGGTGCCTCGTCCGTGTGGCCGGTCGCCTCCGCCACGGTCAGCCGTTCGTCGTTCACCTGGCCGCTCGCCGGGACGTGATGCTCACCCGAGGACGGTAACGCGGCGGTGCCGGAGAGTCAGGAGACGCCGAGGCAGAAGGGGCTGCCCGAACGGGCAGAGCCGGCCGAGGACGGCGACCGCGGGGGCGCCGGGTCTGGCCGGGCGCGGATTACTTCGATAGCTTGCTGGTGCGGCCCCGTGTCATCCCCCGTACGCGGGGCCGCACCAAGCGTCCGCGTCACGATCCGATCGTGACCACCTCGCCGGTACGGCGGGCCCGTTCCGCGGCCCAGACGACCCGGTGGGTCGCCAGACTCGCGGCCGCGTCCGACGCCAGGGCGCTCGCGTCACCGGTGGCGACCGCGTCGAGGAACGCGTCGACCAGCGCCTCGTCCCCGCCGCCGTGCCCGTCGGCCGCCGAAGCCCCCGCCGTGACCTCGGGATCGACCACCGACTCGGCGCCCGTGCGGAAGTCGACCAGCCGGATGCTCGTCCCGTCCCCTTCGGCGAAGCCGTGCGTGCCGTGCAGCCGCGTGCGCCGGTGCCCCATCGGCGTGAAGGCGCTCATGGTGAACGAGCAGGTGGCGCCGTCGGCGAACTCCATGGCGACGACCTGGTGGTCCACGACGTCGTTGTCGCAGGCGTACACGCAACGCCCGTAGGGACCGGTGCGCAGCGCCCGCAGTACGCCCTCCTCGGTGAAGTCGTCCGTCACCGCCGACAGCGGCCAGAACTCGCTGTCCGCGTCGCCCAGACAGCCGAGGTAGAGCCGCTTGGCCGAGTACGGGCAGTCCGCCTCGACCGGGCAGTCCAGGCAGCGTGCGGCCGCCCCGGCGGGCGCGGCGTCGGCGCGGAAATGGGTGAGCGAGCCGAAGGACGAGACCCGCCGCGGGGCGCTGCCGACGAGGTGGACCAGCCAGTCCACGTCGTGACACGCCTTGGTGAGCAGCATCGGCGCCGAGGTGTCGCTGCGGCGCCAGTTGCCGCGCACGAACGAGTGCGCCTGGTGCCACCAGCCGACCGGCTCCAGGTGCTCCACACTCGTCAGCCTGCCGATCCGGCCGTTGGCCAGCAGGGACTTGAGGGCCCGCGTGTAGGGCGTGTACCGCAGGACGTGACAGACCGCGAGCATGACTCCGGCCCGCTCCGCGGCCTCGGCGATGGCCGTCGCCTCCCGCTCCCCGGTCGCCATCGGCTTCTCCAGCAGCAGGTGGTAGCCGAGGCCCGCCAGCCGGACCGCCGGCGCCGTGTGCAGGCGGTCCTGGGTGGCGACCACCGCCGCGTCCGCCAGCCGTTCCCGCCCCGCCAGTTCCTCCCAGCCGGTGTACAGGCGGTGCGCCGGCACGCCGAGCTCCCGTCCGGCCGCGGCCCGGCGCACGGGGTCCGGTTCGGCCACCGCCACCACCTCGCCCGCGCCGGTGGCCCGGGCGTGGCGTGCGTACGTCAGCCCGCGCAGACCGGCACCGACCACCGCCAGCGTCACTCGCGGCATCGTCTCGCCTCCCTCGGCGTACTCGTCCCTCGTCGTGTTCGTCGTGTTCGTCGCGTCGGCTCAGCGGCCGAGCACCGCCCGCATCAGCTGCCGAGCACCGCCCGCAGCCCCGGCTGGAGCCGGTCACCGTGGGCACGGACCATGTCGTCGCACAGCTCCCAGATCTGCTCGACCCGCAGCGTCGCCGCCGTCGCCGGGTCGGTCATCGCGGCGTGCCTGATGTGCCGCGGGTCGTCCTCCGTCGCGGCCCGCACCACCAGGTCGGTGGTGCTCAGGTAGGTGCGGTTGAGGGCCGCCAGCTGCGGGGGCAGCGCGCCGATGCGGGTGGGCTGGATGCCCGAGGAGTCGACCAGGCACGGGACTTCGACTGCGCCGTGGGCGGGCAGGTTGTCGATCAGTCCGTGGTTCGGCACGTTGCCGTAGACCGTGCGGGGCGTGCCGGTCACGATGCTGTGGATGATCTGCGGGGCGTACTCCATGGTGCCCTCGACGGTGAGCGGGGCTCCGCAGGCCAAAGCGTCCCGGGTCCGCTCGTACTCGGCGACGTTCTCGTCCACGATGTCCAGGTAGGCGCCGACGGGCAGCCGCAGCCGGTCGATCTCGCTGTCGTGGTGCAGGTACCAGGGGACGTACTCGGAGGAGTGCTCGCTGGTCTCGGTCGGGTACGCGCCCAGGCGCCGGTACATGTCGACGCGGACCCGCCGGCGCAACTGCTCGTCCTCGGCGATCAGGGCGTCGAGCCGCGGGTACAGGTCGTCGCCGCCGTGCTCCAGACGGAGCACCCACGCCTGGTGGTTGACGCCCGCGGCCCGGTAGGTGACCTCCTCATAGGGGACCTTGAGCAGGTCGCACAGGCTCTGGACGGTCCAGTAGACGGAGTGGCACAGTCCCACCACCCGGGTCAGGCCGGTCGCCTCGGCGAGGTACTGGACGTTCATCGCCATCGGGTTGGTGTAGTTGAGCAGCCAGGCGTCCGGGCACAGCTCGGCGATGTCCCGACCCAGCTCCCTGAGCAGCGGGAAGGTGCGCAGGGCGCGGAAGACGCCGCCGACGCCGAGGGTGTCGCCGATGGTCTGGCGCAGCCCGTACCGGGCCGGCACCTCGAAGTCGGTGCGGGTCGCCTCCCGCATGCCGACCTGCACGATGTTGATGACGAAGTCGGCGCCGGCGAGGGCCTCGCGGCGGTCGGCGTGCGCGGTGACACGCGGGCGGGCACCGCGTTCGGCGGCGATGTACTCGGCCGCGGCCCGCGCGGTGGACAGGCGCTCCGCGTCGATGTCGTGCAGCGCGATGTGCGCGGACTTCAGCTCGTCGAACGCGAAGAGGTCGGCGAGCAGGCCCTGGGTGAAGACGACGCTGCCGGCTCCGACGAAGGTGATCTTGGGGGCGGTCGGCTGGGCGGTGCTCATGCGGAGTTCTTTCCGTTGCGGGTGACCTGGGCGAACGCTTCGTCCCAGGTGGGCTGGGCGGTCGTGCCGCCGTGGGCGCGGGTGGACAGCGCGCCGCAGACGGCGGCGAGTTCGAGGGCGCCGGGCAGGGCGAGCCCGGCGAGGAGGGCGGCGACGAACCCGGCGTCGAAGCTGTCGCCGGCGCCCACCGTGTCGACGGGCCGCGCCGGGATGCCCGGCGTGGTGAGCAGGGTGCGGCCGTCGTGGCACAGGGCGCCCTCGGCCCCGTTCTTGACGACGACCGTCGGTCCCCGCTTCGCGAGGGCGGCGGCGGACTCGCCGAGGTCGGTGGTGTCGAGTCCGGCGAGTCGCCGGGCCTCGGCCGCGTTGGGCAGCAGGTAGTCGGTGTGGGCGAGCACGGCGTGGAGACCGGGCGGGTCCCAGCGCCCCGAGGGGTCGTCGTTCGTGTCGAGCGACGTCGTCGCGCCGTTCGAGCGCGCGGCGCGCAGCAGGCCGGGCAGACCGGCGGCGAGGCCCGGCAGCAGGAAGTACGACGCGGCGTGCACGTGGCGGGCCGCGGCCAGCAGGTCGGCCGGGACGTCGGAGGCCGTCGTGGACCGCAGGGTGCCCGGCGCCGTCACGATGGCGCGGTCCCCCTCTGCCAGGGTCAGGACGACGGTCAGCGGCGTGGGCAGGCGCGGATCGGTGTGCAGGGCGGTGGTGTCGACACCGTGCGAACGGAGGCTGTCGCGCATGTAGCGGCCCGCGTCGTCGTCGCCGACGCGTCCGGCGAACGCCACCCGCAGACCGAGGCGGGCCGCGCCGCACGCCATGATCGCGGCGGAGCCGCCGAGGGTGAGGGCGCCGTCGGCCACGAGTTGTTCGCGCTGCCCGAAGGCGAGCGGGGCGTCGAGCGGCCCGAGGACGACGTCGGGATTGGCGTCGCCGACGACGAGCAGGTCGAGGGTGTGCGGCATGGGTCTTCCCTGGGATGACGGAGGTGACTGCGGTGCGGGAGGGCCGGGACGTGGCGGGACGTCAGCCCTTGAGACCGCTGGAGGTGATCGACTGGATGAAGGTCTTCTGCGCGCCGAGGAAGGCGAGCAGCACGGGCAGCACGGTGATGACGTTGCCGGCCATCACCGCGGCCCACTGGGTGTGGTGCTGTCCCTGGAAGGTGGTCAGGCCCAGTTGCAGCGTGTACTGCGTGTCGTGGTTGATCGCGATCAGCGGCCAGGTCAGGTCGTTCCAGGTGGTGAGGAAGGTGAGCACGGCCACCGTGCTCAGCGCCGGCCGCGACAGCGGCAGCACGATGCGGAACAGCACCCGCAGCCGGGAGCAGCCGTCGATCCAGGCCGCCTCCTCCAGCTCCCTGGGCAGCGAGAGGAAGAACTGCCGCAGCAGGAAGACCGCGAAGGGGGTGACCAGCGACGGCACGATCAGCGCGCCCAGGGTGTCGATGAGCCCGAACTTCTTCATCACCAGGAACGTCGGGATCATCGTCAGCTGGAACGGCACCGCCATGGTGGCGAGCATCAGCCCCAGCAGCACCCGGGACCCGGCGAACCGCATCCGGGCGAAGGCGTACCCGGCGAGCGAGCCGAAGACGAGGTTCGCGGTGACGGTGACCGCCGAGACGATCAGCGAGTTGGCGAACCAGCGCGGGAACATCGCGTTGCCCAGCACGTAGCGGTAGCCGCCGAGATCGATGCCGGACGGCCACAGGGCCGGCGGGAAGCGGTTGATCTCCGCGTTGCTCATCACCGAACTCAGCAGCAGCCAGACCAGTGGCACGGCGAAGGTGAGGGCGAGCGGCGCCAGCAGCAGGTGCCACGGACTGAACGGGAGCCGCCGCCGGCGCCGTTCGGTGGCGGCGGGCTTGGCCGCGAGGGCGTGGACGGTGTCGGGCCGGGCGGAGGTCGCCGTCATGATCGGGCCCCTTCGAGACGGTGGCGTCCCCGACGCCGGACGATGCGGACGGACCCGGCGACCAGGGCGAGGGCGACGGCCAGGACGTACGCGGCCGAGGCCCCGTATCCGGCGGTGGCGTTCTTGAACGCCTGCTCCCAGATGAAGTAGACGATCACCGTGGTCGAGCCCAGCGGGCCGCCCTTGGTGGTGACGTACACGAGGTCGAAGACCTGGAGGGACTGGATGGCCTGCCACACCACCAGGAAGACGGTGACCGGGGTGAGGGTGGGCAGCGTGACGTGGCGCAGCAGGTGCCGGCGGCCGGCGCCGTCGAGGCGGGCCGCCTCCACGAGGGACGGCGGCACGTCCTGGAGGGCGGCGAGATAGACGACGACGCAGAACCCGGTGCCGCTCCACAGTGTGATCGCCACCAGCACCAGCAGCGCCTGGGACGGATCGGAGAGGAAGCCCTGCGACGAGATGCCGAGGCGGTGCAGCACCGAGTTGGCCGCGCCGAACTCCGGGTCCAGGATGAAGGAGAACAGCACGCCCTGCGCGGTCGCCGACAGGACGAACGGTACGAAGATCAGGGTGCGGTAGAGGCCGACCAGGCGGATGCGCCGGTTCAGCACCAGGGCGAGGGCCAGTCCGAAGAACATGCTCAGCGGCACGTACAGGACCGTGTAGAGCAGGGTGTTGCGGACCGCTCGACTGAAGTGGGGGTCCTGGGCGAGGGCGCGGTAGTTGTCGAGGCCGACCCAGCGGCTCGGCGTCACCAGGTCACTGGCCTGGAAGGACAGCAGCAGCGACCAGATCACGGGCACGATGCTCAGGCCCAGGACGATCAGGACCGCCGGTGAGACGAAGGCCCAGGCGGTGCCCGTCTCGCGCCGGCGCTTGGTGCGCAGGGCACGTGGCTCCGGCGGCGGACCCGCGAGGGTGATGGGTTGGGGGAGGCGCGGCATGGCGGTGTGGCTCCTCAGCGCGGTATGAGCAGGGCGGCGTTGGCGTCGTCGGCGCAGGCGCGCAACGCCTTCTCGGGAGTGCCGCGCCCCAGGAGCACGGCGACGATCGCCTGCCCCAGCGCCTGCGAGACCTCCGGGTACGCCGGGTGGACGGGGCGCACGCGCGCCGTCTCCAGGGCCTTGGTGAACACGGCCAGGCCCTCGGTGCGGGCGACCTTGTCCTGCCAGGCGGGCAGGGACTCGGTGCGGCGGCTGAGCGGGAGGCTGCCGGCCTCGATGTCCCAGCGCACGTCCTGTTCGGGCTGCGAGAGCCAGTCCAGGAAGGTGCGGGCGGCACGGGACCGCGCCTCGCCGTTGTCGAACACGGTCCAGGTGTCGGGTCCCGAGATGGTGACCGGGCGCCCGCTGAAGGTCGGCAGCGGCGCGACGTGGTAGTCGATCTCCGCGTGCTCGATGTCGGGCAGCTGCCAAGGACCGGTGACCACCATGCCCATGCGGCCGGACAGGAACACCTGGTACATCTGCTCGCTGCCGGGCTTGGGGTCGACGTAGACGCTCTTGTCGCGGACCAGGTCGGCCACCACCTCCAGCGCGCGGGTGCCGGAGTCGGCGAAGCCGATGCCCTTGCCGCTGTCGTCGACGACGTCGCCGCCGAGGTCCCAGATCATCGGCCACAGGCGCCACACGGTGTCCTCGTCGCCCGTGCCGGGCCAGCCGGTGCCGAACCGGCCGCGGCCGCCGTCGGTCAGGCGACGCGCGCACGTGACGAAGTCCTGCCAGCTCCAGCCGGCCTCCGGCAGCGGCAGCCCGGCCTCGCGGAACAGCTTCTTGTTGCAGACCACGGCGAGTGAGTCGAGCAGGGCCGGAGCGGCCCTGACCTGCCCGTTGATCGTCACGGCCTCCCGGGCCGCGGCCCAGTGGTTCTTCCACGGCACGGGGCCGGACTCGACCTCCTCGGTCAGGTCGACGACCTGCGGGCTGCGGGCCACCCGCGCCAGGTCCGAGCCGAAGATGTAGGCGATGTCCGGGTAGGACCCGGCGGCGAGGGCGGCGGTCACCTTCTGGAGCATCACGTCCGACAGCACCCCACCGCCCATCGACACCTTGATGCGCGGGTGGCTGCGCTCGAAGTCGGCCACCAGGCCCTGCAGGACCTTCTTCGCGGTGTCGGCCTGGCCGTGCCACATCTCGATCGTGACCGTGCCGTCGGGGCCGACGCCGTCATCCCCACCGGCTCCGCAGCCGGTCAGCGCGGTGCCCGCGACCGCCGTGAGCGCCGCGCCCCCGGCCGACCGCAGCACCCTCCTGCGGGAGGGTCCCGCGGCACGTCGGACCGCATCCATCTGTACCTCCAAGGACTGGCCGTCGGGTGAAGTCAGCAGGTCTCACGGACGTACGAGCTGCTGCCCTTCGGCGAGACGTCCAGGTCGCGCCGGACGATGCTGAGCGTGTCCGCGAACCCGGAGCAGGCCTTCGACAGGCCCTTGGCGGTGTACTCGATGACGATCACGTGGTCGCCGAACTCGGCCGTGTAGTCGCCGCACTCGTCCCACTCGCCGCACTCCTCGGCCACGGCGAAGTCCAGACCGTTCGCCACGCGGTTCCCGGCGAGTTCGACGGTGTTCTTCTGTCCGACGGCCAGCCCGTCGGCGTGCGCGCGCTCCGCGAGCAGCTTGATGAACGCCTGGGCGTCGGCGGCGTCGAGCAGCTTGTGCGAGCGGGTGTAGCTGTCGTAGTTGTCCGGCTCGACCGCCTGGAAGCCCTTGTCCCCGCAGCTGTCGATCCAGGTGCCGATCTTCTCGGCGACGCGCTCGCGCTTGTCGGCGGTGCGCAGGTCGAGCAGGGCCTCCTTCCACTCGGTGTCGTAGACGATGTCGCCGGCCGCGTCGCGCAGCAGCAGGTCGTCGTCCCACTCGTCCTCGGCACCGCGCTGCGCCTGGAAGGCGTTGACGTAGCAGATGTTGTAGAGACCGGCCGCGGGGGAGGCCGTGTGGTCGCGGCTGACCACCCGTACGCCGGCCGGCGGGGTGTAGGCGCCGCCGATCTGGTAGTCGAAGTCCGCGTGCGCGGGGGGCGGGGCCGGTGCGGCGGCCTCGGCCGGGGTGCTGCCCGGGACGAGGGCGGCGGCGGTGGCGAGGACGGCGGCGACGCAGACGCCCGCCAGAACCGGCTTCTTCGAGGTGTGCACCTGCGTGCGGCTCATGGTTCGAGCTCCGGAGGGTGGTGGGCACGACCCCGCCTCGGACGCGCATGGCAGTCCTGGCGACTCAGTCCGGGCTCCTGGCGTCGAGCCAGCTACCGGCTGGGCGTACCTCTGCCGCCGATCGCATGGCATCGGCGTTGACCGGGAGTAAATCGACCGGATCCAGCCCCTGTCAAGGGTGCGAAATGAGAGAGTGTATGCGCGAAGCTGATCGAAGAACCTTCATTCAGCGCAGAAACAATCATGATGCGTCGGTCGGCGGAGCGCCGGGAACGATGGGAGGGAGCCAGGTCGGAGCCGTGATCACCGGGTGGCCGCGGGGCTGGTAGCGTCGCGTGGTCGCGGCGGGCGGCGCGAGAGAGGTGTCGGTGCGTGGGAGAACGGCAGGACTGTGAGTGGGTGGCGATGACACCGGGCGACTTCGACCGGGACGCCCCGCTGGTCCTCAACGTGGGCACCGGCCCCGCCACCGTGCCGGCCGAGCCGGACGAGTACGGCACCGCCCCCCTGTTCGGGGAGGAGGCGCCCGCACCGGGCACCCGGCCGCGCAACCGGCGGGGACGGCCCGCACCCGCCCAGGAGCGGCTGTTCTGACCGTCCCCGCCAGGCGTCAGGAGGCGGGCACCTCGTCCACGAAGTCCGTACCGGCGTCCCGGTACCCGGCGACCTTCGCCGCCACCTGGGCCGGGGTGAGCACCTGGTCCTTGACGTGCAGGACGTAGTCGACCTGCTGGTCGTAGGCGCGCGGGGTCGTCGACGTCTGGCCGTTCAGGTCGATCAGCCACTGGTTGAAGTTGATCGACATCGGCCGCTCGGGCAGGTACCGCGCGTCATGGGTGCCGAAGTGCTGCCCGTCCACGTAGTACGTGATGGCGCTGTCGTCGATCGTGACGACCAGGTCGTGCCAGCCCGCGTAGCTCCGGCGCTGCTCCGAGTGCTGGTTGACGGCCTGCCAGGGGTCGGGGTTGTAGGTTTCCCAGGAGGTCGTGTACAGGATGTTCGCCGGCTCGCCCCACCCGCCGTTGGGCAGGTACTCGAAGTCGTACTCGGCGTAGTCGTCGGCCATCGGCGCCTTGAGGTCGTTGATGGTGAAGAACGTCTGCACCAGGTGGTCCCCGTCGGGCCCCGACTTCGGCGCGTCGGAGAACTTCACGCGCGCGGCGTAGGTGCCGTTCCGGAACTTCGTGGCCCGGGTGAGGACCTCGGTGTGAGTGGTGGACGCGCCGGTGCCCGCCGTGGAGGTCTCCAGGTTCATCACCGAGTTGCCCCCGGACGACACGAAGGTGACCTTCGAGGGGTCCCAGGTGGCGCCGGGGACGCCCGGGCCGCCGGAGTTGGCGCGCACGCTCCAGCCGTGCGCGGAGATCGCGGGGTCGGTGTGCGAGCTGTAGTCGAAGTCGTCGAACAGCGCCTGCCCGTCGCCGGGCGGGTCCGTGGGATCGGTGGGGTCGGTCGGGTCGTTGCCCTCGGGGGCCGCGCCCCACACGGTGGCACCGGCGAGCTGAGCGGTGACCTTGTCCCAGTTCGCGTACGACGTCTGGGCGCCGTTGAAGGAGTAGTCGTCGCTCTGCCGGACCGTCTGCCAGTTGGTCCGGTGGAACCGCAGCTGGAGGTCGCCGGTGTCCGCGCCGGGCGCCAGCGTGCCGGCCGCCTCGGTGAAGCCGATCTCCAGGTAGCGGTCGGCGGTCGCCGTCGGGTTGCTCAGCGTGCCGAACGTGCCGGTGACGACCGAGCAGCCGCGCACCGCCCAGGAGCAGGCGAAGCGGTAGGAGTCGCCGGGCGAGTCGGCCTTGAAGTAGTAGCGGACCTTCACCTGGCTGAGCTGGACGGTGGAGGAGCCGGTGTTGCGGACCTTCAGCCAGGGTTCCGTCTGGTCCGCGGTGGCCCCGCCCGCGCTGGTGCGGTACTGGACGCTGAGGCCGTCCGCCGCGGGGGCGGCCTGGGCGGGGAGGGCGGTCAGGGCCCCGCCGCCGAGGAGTGCCGCCAGGGCGAGCGCGAGTCGGGCGCGCCCGGGGACGGTTCGGCCGGTGGACCGGCTCGTGAGCCGGCCGGTGGGTCGGTTGCTCATCGGGAATCCTTTCGGCAGGGCTCCCGCGGGTGCGGGAGCGTGGGGGGTGTGAAGCTCGGGGCGTGGAGCGTCGGCACGGGGGCCGGCGGGTCGGCGTGCGGCACGTCCAGGGCGTCCAGGCGGGCCCGGTGCCCGGCCAGCCGGGACGTGAAGTCCCGCCAGCCGGAGGTGCCGTCCCAGACCCGTTCGGCGAGCGCGCACAGCCGCGGATAGGTGAGGTACTCGACGTGCGCCCCGGTGGTCACGAACTCGGTCCACAACTGGCCCTGGGCGCCCAGCACCCGGGACGCGTCCTCTGGCACGGGCGGGGTGAGGTCCACGTCGTACACCGCGCGCAGGTCGACGATCCCGCCGGGCTGGCCGGGCGGTTCCCCGGGGCCGGGGCCGCGCGGGTAGTCGAAGTACGTCGCCCGGTGGTCGGCGTGCACGACCTCGTGTCCGCGCCGTGCCGCCGCGTGCGCGTGGCCGGGTTCGCGCCAGCTCATCACCGTGCAGTCCAGGGGGAGGGTGACGCCGTTCTCGGCCCACACGACCGGCCGGCGGCCCGCGCCCACCAGGTGCTCGGACATGCGGGCGATGAACCAGGGGTGCAGGGCGCGGGGACCCGGCAGCCCCTCCCGGGCGGCCCGGGCGCGCGCCGCCGCACTGCGCTCCCACTCGACGGTGGGGCACTCGTCGCCCCCGATGTGGACGTACGGCGCGGGGAAGACGTCCATGACCTCGTCCAGGACGGTCCGGAAGAAGTCCAGGACGTGGTCGTCGGTGCCCAGGACGTTCTCGCACACCCCCCAGTGCGTCCACACGCCCAGGCGCCGTCCGGGATCGGTGCTCAGCTCGGGGTGGGCGGCCAGCGCGGCACGGACGTGCCCGGGCAGCCCGATCTCCGGGAGCACGCTCACGCCGCGCCCGGCCGCGTACGCCACCAGGTCCCGCAGCTCCGCCCGGGTGTACGACCCGCCGTGCGGGACGCCGTCGAATCGGTCGCTGCCCGCGGGCCCCGCCATCGACTCCGCCCGCGCTCCGCCGACCTCGGTGAGCCGCGGATAGGTGGCCACCGGCATCCGCCAGCCCTGGTCGTCGGTGAGGTGGAGATGGAACACGTTCAGCTTGTGCAGCGCCATCAGGTCGACGTAGCGCCGCAGGTAGGACACCGGCTGGAAGTGCCGGGCCACGTCGAGCATGGAGCCGCGCCAGGCGTACCGGGGCACGTCGGTGATCTCCACCGCGGGCAGCTCCCACGGCACCCCGCGCACCGGCCGTCCGGACAGGGCCTCGTACGGCAGGAGTTGCCGCACCGTCTGCACGCCGCGCAGGAGTCCGGCCGGGCGGGCGGCGCGCAGGAGGACGCCCTGCGGGCTGACGGTCAGGCCGTAGCCCTCGTCGCCGAGGCCGGTCAGGGCGGGGTCGAGGGCGAGGACGAAGGCGCCGTCGGCCGCCGCCCGCAGGGGCAGCCCCGTGGCGGGGGCGAGGAGGGTGCGCAGCAGGGCGGCGGCGGGTCCGGCGCCCGGGGTGACCCGCAGCCGGGTCGTGTCGTCGAGACGGAAGCGGCCGGCCCGGGTGGAGAGGCGTCGAGGGCGGGGCACGAGGGCCAGTTCGGGGCGTGGCAGGTCCACGGG
>NZ_QHJH01000230.1 GCF_003947455.1 Streptomyces sp. WAC 04229
CCCTCCCGCGCTCCCGCCCCCGGCTCGTCGTACCCAACCCGTACGATCGAGGAATGAGCACGCGGATCGCCTTCCTCAAGGGTCACGGCACCGAGAACGACTTCGTGATCGTCCCGGACCCGCAGAACACCGTCCATCTGCCCCCCGCCGCCGTCGCCGCCCTGTGCGACCGCCGCGCGGGCATCGGCGGTGACGGACTCCTGCACGTGGTGCGGTCCGCGGCGCACCCCGACGCCCGGGACATGGCGGGCGAGGCGGAGTGGTTCATGGACTACCGCAACGGCGACGGCTCGGTGGCGGAGATGTGCGGCAACGGCGTGCGGGTCTTCGCGCGCTACCTCCAGCGCGCCGGGCACGTCACCGAGGGCGACCTCGCCGTCGCCACGCGCGGGGGCGTGAAGACCGTGCACCTCGCCAAGAACGGTGACGTCACCGTCGGCATGGGCCGCGCGCTGCTCCCCGAGGGCGACGTCGAGGTGAGCGTCGGCGAGCGCCAGTGGCCCGCGCGGAACGTGAACATGGGCAACCCGCACGCGGTCGCCTTCGTCGCCGACCTCGACCACGCGGGCGACCTGTACACCGCGCCGCCCGTCGGGCCGGCCGCCGCCTACCCGGACGGGGTCAACGTCGAGTTCGTCGTCGACCGCGGCCCCCGCCACGTCGCGATGCGGGTGCACGAGCGCGGCTCCGGGGAGACCCGATCCTGCGGCACGGGCGCGTGTGCCGTCGCCGTCGCCACCGCGCGCAGGGACGGCACCGACCCGGCGGTCACCGGCACCCCGGCGACCTACACCGTCGACCTGCCCGGCGGCACCCTGGTGATCACCGAGCGCCCCGACGGCGAGATCGAGATGACCGGTCCGGCAGTGATCGTCGCGGAGGGAGAGTTCGACTCCGCATGGCTGGAAGGGGTACTCGCCACCACGGCGGCCGGGTGAACCACAGCCCGGTCCATGACACTCAGTACGAAAACGTAAACCCTCGGTCCATCGCTCGAATGGGTGATCCGTTTCACGCTCGGCGAGAGGCGGTCGGCCGCACGTGGTGGGCTCGATAGCATCAAGCACCGGCCCGGACGGGGGACCGACACCATCCCCTGAGCCGTGTCCGCCCTGGGATACCCCGTCCGCCGGTTTACGCAGCCGGAGGTGCCCATGAACGCGGAGGCCGTGAATCCAGCGAGCCCCGGCCCCGTGACGCCCGCGAGCGTCGGTCCCGTCGCGCCCCCGGCGGCCCGCAGAAAGGCCCGCCCCCGGATCGATCTGCGCCGTCTCGGCCGCGCCGCGCTGCTCGGCTCCACCGCCCGCGGCCGGCTGCCCGACGCCATCGGTCACGTCGTCGAGGCCCACCGGGCCCACCACCCCGAGGCCGACCTCGACCCGCTGCGCCGCGCCTACGTGCTGGCCGAGTCCTCGCACCGCGGCCAGATGCGCAAGAGCGGCGAGCCGTACATCACCCACCCCCTCGCGGTGACCCTGATCCTCGCCGAACTCGGCGCGGAGACCACCACCCTGACCGCCTCGCTCCTGCACGACACCGTCGAGGACACCGACGTGACGCTCGATCAGGTCGGCGAGGAGTTCGGCGCCGAGGTGCGCTACCTCGTCGACGGGGTCACCAAGCTGGAGAAGGTCGACTACGGCGCCGCCGCCGAGCCCGAGACCTTTCGCAAGATGCTCCTCGCCACCGGCAACGACGTCCGCGTGATGTCGATCAAACTCGCCGACCGGCTGCACAACATGCGCACCCTCGGCGTGATGCGCCGCGAGAAACAGGAGCGCATCGCCAAGGTGACCCGGGACGTACTCATCCCGCTCGCCGAACGGCTCGGCGTCCAGGCGCTCAAGTCCGAGCTGGAGGACCTGGTCTTCGCGGTCATGCACCCCGAGGAGTACGAGCACACACGCAAGCTGGTCGACGAGAACGCCGCCCGCGCGGACGACCCGCTGGCCGAGGTCGCCGAGGACGTCCGCAAGGTGCTGCGCGAGGCCGACATCAACGCCGAAGTCCTCATCCGGCCCCGCCACTTCGTCTCCCTGCACCGCGTCTCCCGCAAACGCGATCCGCTTCGCGGCGCCGACTTCGGCCGCCTCCTGGTGCTCGTGCAGGAGGACGCCGACTGTTACGCAGTCCTGGGCGAACTGCACACCTGCATGACGCCCGTCGTCTCGGAGTTCAAGGACTTCATCGCCGTCCCGAAGTTCAACCTGTACCAGTCGCTGCACACCGCGGTGGCCCGCGCGCAGGACGGCCAGGTCGTCGAAGTCCTCATCCGCACCCACCAGATGCACAAGGTCGCCGAAGCGGGCGTCGTCGCGCTCGGCAACCCGTACGCCACGCCTCCGGAGGAGCAGACGGCGGGCGACGGCGAACGCGCCGACCCGACGCGCCCCGGCTGGCTCTCCCGGCTGCTCGACTGGCAGCGCGGCGCACCCGACCCCGACACCTTCTGGTCCACCCTGCGCGAGGACCTCGCCCAGGACCGCGAGATCACCGTCTTCCGCCCCGACGGCGGAACCCTCGGCCTCCCCGAGGGCGCCACCTGCGTCGACGCCGCCTACGCCCAGTACGGCGAGGACGCGCACGCCTGCATGGGCGCCCGGGTGAACGGCCGCCTGGCCACCATGAGCACGGTGCTGCGCGACGGCGACGGCGTGCAGCTCCTGATGGGCCAGGACCCCGCCTCCGAGCCCGCCGGCGACTGGCTGGAGCACGCCCACACGCCCGCCGCGCGGATCGCCATCCGGCGCCGCCTCGCCGCACGTCCGGCGCCCACGTCCGCCGACCCGGCCGACGACGCCCCGGCGCCCGCCTCCCGACCTGCGGCCGACGCGCCGGAGGTCCGCCCCGGCTCCGGAGCCGGTTCCCCCGACGTACTGGTCGACCTGCCGGGCGCGACCGTACGCCTGGCCGGCTGTTGCACACCCGTGCCGCCGGACCGGGTCACCGGCTTCGCCGTCCGCGGGGGAGTGGTGACCGTGCACCGCGCGGAGTGCCCCGCCGTGGCCCGCATGACGAGCGCCGGGCGCCCCGAGGTCGATGTGCGCTGGGGCGACAGCACCGAGTGCCGGGTCACGCTGCTCGCCGAATCGTTCGGCCGCCCGCACCTCCTGGCCGACCTCACCGAGGCCATGGCTCTCGAGGGCGCCGAGATCGTCTCGGCGACCGTCGAGCCCCCGGACCGCCAGCGGGTCCGCCACACCTACACGGTGCTGCTCCCGGACGCGGCCCGGCTGCCCGCCCTGATGCGCGCGATGCGCGACGTGGCCGGGGTGTACGACGTCAGCAGGTCCCAGCCGCAGCCCACCGGGGCCTGAGCGGACGTACCCGTTCGGGTGCCCCGGGCGCGCGCCGTCGCCGCGGGGCACGCGCGCGCTGATAGCCGTGAGGGATGCCGCACACCCCTCATACCCCTCACGCCTCTCGGTCTCCGCGTCCAGGGTCCCGCGTACGCTCCCGCCTTCGGCTCAGGGCGGCGGCGCTGCTCGCGTCCGCGGTCTCCGTCTGCCTGGTCGCCGCGAGTGCCCCGCCGGCCCCGCTCGGCGTCGGCGACCGCCTCTACCCGCACCTGGGAAACCCCGGCTACGACGTCGCGGCGTACGACCTCTCCTTCACCTACTCGGGCAGCAACACCAAGCCACTGAAGGCCGTCACCATCATCGACGCCCGGACCACTGCCGACCTGGACCGGGTCAACCTCGACTTCGCCCACGGCAAGGTCGACTCCGTCGAGGTCGACGGCGAGCCCGCGGACTTCGCCACGGCCGGCGAGGACCTGGTCGTCACACCCGCGGACGCCCTGGACGAGGGCGAGTGGACGCGGATCACCGTGCGGCACAGCAGCGATCCCGTGTACGCCGAGGACCGCCCGGGCGGCTGGGTGCGCACCGCCGACGGCCTCGCCATGGCCAACCAGGCCGACGTCGCCCACCTGGTCTTCCCCTGCAACGACCACCCCTCCGACAAGGCGCGCTTCACCTTCCGCGTCACCGCGCCCGACGGGCTCACCGCCGTCGCCAACGGGCTCCCGGCGGGCGTCGACCGCACCGGCTCCTCGACCACCTGGACCTACCGGACCCGGCACCCCATGGCGACCGAGCTGGCCCAGGTGTCCATCGGCCGCTCCACGGTGCTGCACCGCACCGGCCCGCACGGACTGCCGGTACGGGACGTCGTCCCGACCGAGCACCGCGCGGCGCTCGAACCGTGGCTGCGGAAGACGCCGGACCAGATCGCCTGGATGGAGAAGAAGGTCGGGCGCTACCCCTTCGAGACGTACGGCCTGCTCATGGCCGACGCCACCACCGGCTTCGAGCTGGAGACCCAGACGCTCTCCCTCTTCGAGCGCGAACTGTTCACGGAGCCCGGCTACCCCGCGTGGTACGTCGAGTCGATCATGGTCCACGAGCTGGCCCACCAGTGGTTCGGCAACAGCGTCAGCCCGGGCACCTGGTCCGACCTGTGGCTCAACGAGGGGCACGCCACCTGGTACGAGGCGCTGTACGCGGAGGAGACCGCGGACAAGCCCATGGCGGCTCGCATGAAGGCCGCCTACGGCGCCTCCGACGGCTGGCGCGCCAAGGGAGGGCCCCCGGCCGCCCCCAAGCCGCCCGCCTCCGGCAGCAAGACCGGCATCTTCCGCGCCAACGTCTACGACGGTGCCGCGCTGGTGCTCTACGCGCTGCGCCAGGAGATCGGCCGGACCGCCTTCGAGCGCCTGGAGTCCGTCTGGGTCGACCGCCACCGGGACGCCAACGCCACCACCGCGGACTTCGTCCGGCTCGCCTCCGAGATCTCCGGCCGCGACCTCGGCGCCTTCTTCCAGGGCTGGCTCTACGCCGAGAAGACCCCGCCGATGCCAGGCCACCCGGACTGGAAGCCGACGGCCGCCGCCAAGGCGCCCTCGTCCCAGAAGGCACACGGGTCCCAAAAGGCACACGGGTCCCAAAAGGCACACGGATCCCATAAGGCACACGGCGAATAAGCCGGTGACGAGACGGCCCGTGCCGTGCGACCATCTTCGGGACGGCGCGGTACGGGCCGCGGGAATCTCCCCGGCGGCTCGTGCGTTGTGCAGAATGTCGCAGCCGAAGTGCCGCGCGATTCCCTTCCCAGCTACGTAAGGATCCAATGACCTCCTCTTCTTCTCCCTCCCAGGACACCAAGCGTCTCGCGCAGACCTATCCCGAGGGCCTCCGGGCCGATGCCCTGATGGAAGAGGACGTCGCCTGGAACCACGAGACCGGCTCGCAGTGGGACGGTGAGCAGTTCGACCGCTCCGACCGCGCGGCCCTGCGCCGCGTCGTCGGACTGTCCACCGAGCTCGAGGACGTCACCGAGGTCGAGTACCGCCAGCTCCGCCTGGAGCGGGTCGTCCTCGTCGGCGTGTGGACCTCGGGCACCGTGCAGGACGCGGAGAACTCGCTCGCCGAGCTGGCCGCCCTCGCCGAGACCGCCGGCGCCCTCGTGCTCGACGGCGTGGTCCAGCGCCGCGACAAGCCCGACGCCGCGACCTACATCGGCTCCGGCAAGGCCGAGGAGCTGCGCGACGTCGTCCTCGACACCGGCGCCGACACCGTCATCTGCGACGGTGAGCTGAGCCCCGGACAGCTGATCCACCTCGAGGACGTCGTCAAGGTCAAGGTCATCGACCGTACGGCCCTGATCCTGGACATCTTCGCCCAGCACGCCAAGTCCCGAGAGGGCAAGGCGCAGGTGGCGCTCGCGCAGATGCAGTACATGCTGCCCAGGCTGCGCGGCTGGGGTCAGTCGCTGTCCCGTCAGATGGGCGGCGGCAAGGGCGGCGGCCTCGCCACCCGTGGCCCCGGTGAGACCAAGATCGAGACGGACCGGCGCCGGATCCGCGAGAAGATGGCGAAGATGCGCCGGGAGATCGCGGAGATGAAGACCGGCCGCGAGATCAAGCGCCAGGAGCGCAAGCGCCACAAGGTCCCCTCCGTCGCCATCGCGGGCTACACCAACGCCGGCAAGTCCTCGCTGCTCAACCGCCTCACGGGCGCGGGCGTGCTGGTGGAGAACGCCCTGTTCGCCACCCTGGACCCGACCGTGCGCCGCGCGGAGACGCCGAGCGGCCGGCTGTACACGCTGGCCGACACCGTCGGCTTCGTCCGGCATCTGCCGCACCACCTGGTCGAGGCGTTCCGCTCCACGATGGAGGAGGTCGGCGACTCCGACCTGATCCTCCACGTGGTCGACGGTTCGCACCCGGCCCCGGAGGAGCAGCTGGCCGCCGTGCGCGAGGTGATCCGGGACGTCGGCGCCACCGACGTACCCGAGATCGTCGTGGTCAACAAGGCCGACATGGCCGACCCGCTGGTGCTGCAGCGGCTGCTGCGGGTCGAGAAGCGGGCCATCGCCGTCTCGGCACGCACCGGCCGGAACATCGACCAGCTGCTCGCCCTGATCGACAACGAGCTGCCGCGTCCCTCGGTCGAGATCGAGGCGCTCGTGCCGTACACCCACGGCAAGCTGGTCGCCCGCGCCCATGACGAGGGCGAGGTGATCTCCGAGGAGCACACCGCGGAGGGCACCCTGCTCAAGGTGCGGGTGCACGAGGAGCTGGCGGCGGAACTGACGCCGTACGCTCCGGCGCCCGCGCTCTGACCCGAGCGCCCCAGCGCACGAGCGCCGCGAGCGCGAAGAAGGCCCGCCCCCGCACATCGCGGAGGCGGGCCTTCGGTCTGCCGGGAGCAGGAGCCCCCGGCAGACCGCGTGGTCACTGGCCGCCGTACGTCTCGCTCATGTTCTGGTACATCGCCCGGGCCTCCGGGCCCAGTTGCGGGCCCGCCAGCCAGGTGTTCTCCAGCGGGCCGATCGAGGTGTTCGAGACCAGCTTGGTCTCGCCGTCCACCACCCGGAACCAGCCGCCGCCCGACGAACCGCCGGTCATGGTGCAGCCGATGCGGTACATCGTCGGCAGCGACGGGCTCAGCGACAGCCGGCCGGGCCGGTCGAGGCACTTGAACATCTTCAGCCCGTTGTACGGCGCCGCGGCCGGGTAGCCCCAGGCACCCATGCTGGGAACCTCGGTCGCGGAGGGGGCGGAGAAGTCCACCTCCAGCGCGGCACCGACCGTCTCCTCCAGGGACTTGCTCCCCTGCTCGGGCTGCACGTGCAGCACGGAGTAGTCGTACGCGGCCCCGTCGCCGCCGTTCCCCGAACCACCCTGGATCCACTGGTTCGAGGTCGACGCCCAGTTCGCCCACCAGGTGCCGTACGGCGCCATCTCGGTGGTGGTCGCGTCGGCAAGCTGCGGCTCGGACTTGCCGAGGTCGTTGTAGGACGGCACGAAGGCGATGTTGCGGTACCAGCCGCCGCTGCCGCCGGCGTGCACGCAGTGACCCGCCGTCCACACCAGGTTGGACTTGCCCGGGTGGTTGACGTCCTTGACGACGGTGCCCGAGCAGACCATCGAGCCCTCGGGGGAGTCGAAGAAGACCTTGCCCACCGGGGCGGCGTTGTCGTGGTACGGCGTCTTCTCGGCGACGGCCTCCACCGGGGCCGGCTCGGGGTCGGTGGCGCCCTGGTCGGCGGACGCGTCCTTGGTGGTGACCGTCTTGTCGGCCTCCTTCGCGGACTTCATCCGGTCAGGCTTCCACAGGCCCTCGATCACCGGGTTGACGAAGTCCTTGGCCTCGGTGAGCCACTTGTCCCTGTCCCAGTTCTTCCAGCCGCCGTCCTTCCACCGGTCGACGTCGATGCCCTGCTCCTTGAGCCGGTCCGCGACACCTGCGGGCAGACCGCCCTCGCCACCACCGGTGTCACCGGCGTCGGCGGCCTGCGAGGTGCCACCGCCGGGCTTGGCGGCGGCCTCGTCCTGCTCCGAGCCGCCGCAGGCGGTGGCGGTGAGCGTCAGCGCGGTGACGAGACCGGCGGCGGCGAGTGCGGTGCGCCGCGCGCGCCGTGGCGCGGCGGACCTGGGTGTGGAACGCATGCTGGGACGACCCCCGTTGGACGTGTGTGGAGTGAACTTGATTCAGCGCGGTGTACGGGCCGTGCTCACTGGCCGGCGAACTTGCCGCTCACCGCGTCGAGCACGCCCTTGGCGCCCTTGTCCAGCCGCGGACCGGCCAGCCAGCCCGCCGTCACCGGGCCGATCGAGGTGTTGGACACCAGCGCCGGCTTGCCGTCGGAGCCGGTCGCGACCCAGCCGCCGCCGGACGAGCCGCCGGTCATGGTGCAGCCGATGCGGTACATCGTCGGGTCGGCGGCGTTGAGGGACAGCCGCCCGGGCTTGTCCTGGCACTGGTACAGCTTCTGGCCGTCGTACGGCGGCGCGGCCGGGTAGCCGGTCGCCTCGATGCTCTCGACCTCGGGCACCGCGGGCGCGCCGAAGTCCACCGGCAGCGCCGCGCCGACCGTCTCCTCCAGCGACTTGCCGCCGCTGCCCTTCTCCGGCGTCACATGGATGACGGCGTAGTCGTACGGGGCCCCGTCGCCGCCCGTCGCACCGCCCTGCTCGATCCACTGGTCCGAGGTCTGCGCCCAGTCGCCCCACCAGACACCGTACGGAGCGACCTCCTCCTTGGTGGCGTTCTGCAGTTGCTCGGCCGACTTTCCGGCGTCGTTGTACGACGGCACGAAGGCGATGTTGCGGTACCAGCCGCCCTTCTTGCCGGCGTGCACACAGTGGCCCGCCGTCCAGACCAGGTTGGACTTGCCGGGGTTGGCCGGGTCCTCCACCACAGTCGCCGAGCAGACCATCGAGCCCTGGGGGGAGTCGAAGAGCACCTTGCCCGCGGTGGCGGCGTTGTCGTGGTACTTGGGCTCGACGGCCCGCGCCTCGACGGGCGCCGGCTCCGGGTCGGTGACGCCCTGGTCACCCGAGAGGTCGTTGTCGTCGACCTCCTTGCCCGGCTCCTCGGCGTCCCGCATGCGGTCCGGGTCCCACAGGCCCGCGATGATCGGGTTGACGTAGTCCTGCGCCTCGCGCAGCCAGTCGTCCTTGCTCCAGTCCCGCCAGGCGCCGTTCTTCCAGTCGTCGACGTCGATCCCGTGTTCCTTGAGCTTGTCCTTGATGTGGTCCGGGATCCGGATCCCGCCGTTGCCGTCCTCCGCCGCCGTCGCGGAGGCGGAGGCGTTGCCGCCCGCCTCCGGGTCCCCGGACTCGCACGCCGTGGCGGTGAGCGCGAGCGCCGAGACGAGCGCCACGGCGGCCGCGGAGGTGCTCCCGCGCCGTCCGCGCCCCTTTCCGCGCATGCTGAACGACGGACGTATGGATCGCATGGTGTCGACTCCCCCTGCTGTGAACGAACGTGGTGCCGCGCCGGTCGCTCCGCTGCCCCGGCCCGGTCTCCCGGACCTCCCGAACTCCGCGGAGCGGCGGCGACCTGGAACGGGACCACACACTATGCGCCGCCTGTGGGGGAGTTCCGACGGAACGGCAACGGTTCGGACACAGCCGCCCGGCCGGCAAGGATCTTCGGGCAACCCGTAACCCCCGGCACGCGCCGCGGTTGCTAGCGGTGGGGGTCCGCCGTCGACGGATCACGTCCGGACAGCGGGAGGTGGGGGAGGCCGTGATGGGTTCCGCGTACGAGGTGAGCGCCGTCGGCGGCGGGAGCGCCGTGCGCTCGTGTGCCCGGCCCGTGGGCGGGGGCGAGGGCGCTCCGAGGCGTCAGCGGGCGCGCGAGACCGCGGCGCGTACCTACGCGCGCGCCCTGCCGGTGGTGCCCGTGCGGGCCCGGGGGCTGACCATCGAGGACGCCGACGGCCGCCGCTACCTCGACTGTGCCTCGGGAGCGGGGTCCCTGGCCCTCGGGCACAACCATCCCGTCGTGCTGGAGGCGATCCGCAGGGTTCTCGACTCGGGCGCCCCCTTGCAGGTCACGGGCCTCACCACCCCCGTCGAAGACGCCTTCGTGACCGAACTGCTGCGCACCCTGCCGCTCGGCCTCGCCGACCACGCGCGCGTGCGCTTCTGCGGACCGGGCGGAACCGACCCGGTCGCCACCGCGGTCGCCCTCGTCCGCGCCGTCACCGGCCGGACCCGCGTCGTCACCCTCACGGGCGCCCACCACGCGGCGGACGCCACGGCATGCTGCCCGGCCGACGCCGGTGAACCGCCCGCCGGAGTGCTCCTCGAACCGGTGCGTTGCGAGGACGGCGTCCTGCCCGTCCCCGACCCCTGGCTGCGCGACCTGCGGCGGCTCACGGCCGAAGGGTCCGTGCCGCTCATCGCCGACGAGACCGAGACGGGCGTCGGCCGGACCGGCGTCTTCTGGGCGGTGGAGCACAGCGGAGTAACCCCCGACGTGCTGGTCCTCTCCCGGGCGATCGGTGGCAGCCTGCCGCTGGCCGCGGTGGTCCACCGGGCCGACCTGGACGGCGGACACGCCCCCGGACCGGGTGCCGCCGCCTTCCGCGGCAACCAACTCGCCCTGGCCGCGGGCGCGGCGACGCTCGCCCACGTCCGCGAGCACCGCCTCGCCGCGCACGCCGCCGCCCTGGGCGGCCGGATACTGTCCCGACTGCGCGTCTTGGCCGAGGAGTTCGCGTGCGTCGGGACCGTGCGCGGGCGCGGACTGATGATCGGCATGGAACTGACGGCTCCGGGCGGTGCGTGCGAGGCACCTGGCCGCCGCGGGTGCCGCGACACAGCGCGTGAACTCGCCGCCGACGTGCAACGGGAGTGTCTGCGTCGGGGGTTGATCGTGGACCTGACCGGTCCGGCCAGGAACGTCGTGCGACTGCTGCCGCCCTTGATCGTCACCGAGGAGCAGACCTCGGCGGTCCTGGAGCGCCTCGCCGACGCCGTGCAGGCGGTGGAACGGGGCCGCGGCGACCACGGCCCACCCCGCCGGCCGCGCGAGGCGCGCTGAGACCGAGACCGTCCGCCCCCACTCCCGTACGTCACGAGGACCGCGTTGCACACCACCCCCACC
>NZ_QHJH01000231.1 GCF_003947455.1 Streptomyces sp. WAC 04229
TTTTTTAATAACCCGGCCCCCCCCAAATCCCACCAAAGATATACCTGCGGCCGCTTTTGTTTTTTAAAAAAGCCGGGGGCGGCGGCGATCCGCAGCTGGGCGTCGGCCTCCTCCTGCCGCCCCTGCCGTTCGAGGGTCCGGCCCAGCATCAGCCGCGCGTACTGCTCGACGGGATCGCGCTCGACGAGGATCCGCAGCTCGGACTCGGCCCGCCGCAGCTGCGCCGAGTGGTAGTAGGACCGCGCCAGCAGCAGGCGCGGTCCGGTCTGCTCGGGCACCTCCCCGACCAGTCCGTCCAGGACGCGCGCGGCGGCGGCGTAGTCCTTGGCGTCGAAGAACATCCGCGCGCGCTCCCAGCGCTCCGCCGGCGTTCCGTGGTCGTAGTACGTCATGTCCACTCGTGACCTCCTTCGACACCTGCAACCACCACAGATGGTTGAACATTCCATCACTTCCGGGCGTGGCCGGTTGCCGCCCCGCGAAGGTGACGCCCCGGCGACCGTCTGACGCGCGGGGCCGTCCGGGGCTAGGTTGGGCGGCATGAGCAATCTTGATCGCGCGGCGGTACCCAGCCTGTGCGGCGGCCGCGGCTTCGTCGTGACGGAACCCGTGCGCGAACTCCTCAGCCCTCGGAACGTCAAGCTTGGCGAGTCCACCGAGGTCCGCCGACTGCTGCCCAACCTCGGCCGCCGCATGGTCGGAGCCTGGTGCTTCGTCGACCACTACGGTCCCGACGACATCGCCGACGAGCCCGGAATGCAGGTGCCCCCGCACCCGCACATGGGCCTCCAGACGGTCAGCTGGCTGCACGAGGGCGAGGTCCTGCACCGCGACTCCACCGGCAGCCTCCAGACCATCCACCCGCGACAGCTGGGCCTGATGACCTCCGGCCGCGCGATCAGCCACTCCGAGGAGAGCCCCCGCCCGCACGCCCGCCGCCTGCACGGCGCGCAGCTGTGGGTCGCCCTCCCGGACGCCCACCGCCACACCGACCCGCACTTCGAGTACCACGCCGAACTGCCCCTGGTCACCGCCCCCGGCCTGTCGGCCACCCTGCTCCTGGGCACCCTCGACGGCACCGCGTCCCCGGGCACGACGTACACCCCACTCGTCGGCGCCGACCTGACCCTCACCGGCGGCACGGACGTACGCCTCCCCCTGGAACGGGACTTCGAGTACGCCGTCCTGTCCATGTCCGGCGAGGCCCACGTCGACGGCGTGCCCCTGGTGCCGGGCTCGATGCTCTACCTCGGCTGCGGCCGCGACGAACTCCCCCTGCGCGCCGACTCGGACGCGGGCCTGATGCTGCTGGGCGGCGAGCCGTTCGAGGAAGAGCTGATCATGTTCTGGAACTGGATCGGGCGCTCCCAGGAGGAGATCGAGCAGGCCCGTCAGGACTGGATGGACGGCTCCCGGTTCGGCGAGGTCAAGGGGTACGACGGTGCCCCACTGTCCGCCCCCGAGCTGCCGGCTGTGCCGCTGAAGCCTCGCGGGAGGCTCCGTTGACCTGCGGCAATGCCTGAGGTCGGTCGTTGGCGAGTGGTACACGCTCGCGAGTCGTTCTCCCTGGTTCCAATCGTTGGGCGGGCGACTTGGTGGAGTGCAAGGCTGCATCCGTGTGAACGGCGATTCCAAGGTGTCGCCATTAGTGGATGACTGTGGCAGGACACTTGCTGACCTGATGCTGACTTTGCTGACACCTAGTCAGATACGGCTTAGAACTCCTAACAAAATGATCTTCGAGGTGGTTGGATCGCTCCGGAAGTGACGATCCGGGGGTGGGGGATGGCTCAGCCGAAGCCGTGGCACGTTGAGGACGAGCTTTGGGCGGTGATCGAACCGCTGTTGCCGAAGGTAGAGCGCCGCACTCGCTATCCGGGGCGCAAGCGGCATCCGGACCGGTTGGTGTTCCAGGGCATTCTGTTCGTGCTGCATACCGGGATCGCCTGGGAACACCTGCCGCAGGAGCTTGGTTTCGGCTCGGGTATGACGTGCTGGCGCCGCCTGGCTGAGTGGACCGAGGCCGGCGCCTGGCCTCGGCTGCACGAGGTCATCCTGGCCGAGCTCCGCAGGGTGAATGTGCTGGACTTCTCCCGGGCATCGGTCGACGGCTCCCACATCCGGGCGTTAAAGGGGGGCCCAAGACAGGACGAAGCCCTGTTGACCGGGGCAGGACAGGCAGCAAACACCACCTGATCACCGACGCCACCGGCATCCCGCTCGCCGTCACGCTGACCGGCGGCAACCGCAACGACGTCACCCAGCTCATCCCGCTCCTGGAGGCCGTTCCGCCCGTGCGGGGCAAGCGCTGCCGTCCGCGGCGGCGCCCCGATGTTGTCCTCGCGGACCGCGGGTACGACCATGACAAGTACCGGCGCCTGGTCTGGGGTCTCGGAGTGAAACCGCTGGTCGCCCGGCGGGGCACCGAGCACGGTTCCGGGCTGGGCACTCAACGCTGGGTTGTCGAGCGCGCGTTCGCCCATCTGCACTGGTTCCGCCGCCTGCGGATCCGCTGGGAGATACGCGACGACATCCACGAGGCCTTCCTCGCCCTCGGATGCGCTCTCATCTGCTGGAGACGACTCGTGTCACTGCATGCGCAGCAGAAACCGCCGGCTTCCCGCCAGCGCTCTCGCACGGCTGGCAGCTGAAACCCGCTTGCGCAGTCGCCCGGCGAGCCGATACCCAGCACTCGGAAGACAAGGAGGACACGATGACCGCCCTCGGTTCATTGAACGAGTTCTGCTGGATGGACCTGAAAACCCGCGACCCGTCCGGCACCGCCGCCTTCTTATCGGAGGCACTGGGCTGGTGTTTCGCGGTGGATGAGGAGGACTGGCGCCAGGCCACCAAGATAGCCATCGGCGGGTACCAGATCGGCGGCGTCAGCGACCTTGCGAACCCGATCTACCCGCCGGACACGCCCGCCCACGTGGCCTACTACCTGGCCGTTGACGACATCGACCGTCGCGCCGAAGCCGCGACCGCGAACGGCGCGCGTCTTGTCGTGGCTCCCTTTGACGCGGGCGATCAGGGCCGTACGGCGACGCTGATCGACCCGGTGGGTGCCGCCTTCTCCCTGTGGCAACCCCATGGGTTCACTGGGTGGAAGCTCCCGCCCCGCTTCGTAGGCGCCCCACACCACATGGTCCTGGCCTGCGACCAACCAGACCAGGCCCGGGACTTCTATCACCAGTTGACAGGTACTGCTCTGGCGGCTGCCGAATTCATCGCGGCGCGCGAACCTATCGCTACCCCTCAGTGGGAACTCTCCGTCGGGGTCGATGATCTGGATGGCGTCATCTCCCGCGTGCAGATCGGGGGTGGTGGCCAGCGTCTCGCTACCTGGATCCGAGAGACCGACCACTCCAGTCTGAGACTGCATAGCTCAGAAGGGCTGTCATTCCGAGTTCACTCTCTGACCCGATGACGCCTGTACCTCACAGGGTGCCGTCGGAGCACGTTGAGCCGACGGCACCTCATTTCGTTAGCGGTTCTTATGCGCTCTGTCCGTCGTTCGTGTGGAGGGAGTGGTCTTGCAGTGGTCATGTCCCCTGTCGTGGTGTAGGCGATCAGTCGTCTGACGTGGCGGGTAGGACGGTTGGGGCATCGAGGTAGAGGGCGTCCATGCTCTCGTTGGAGAGGTAGCGGGGGAAGGTGATCCACTCGTCGTGGAGTTCGGCGAGGACCGCGGTGGCCAGGCGGAGGACGGCGGGTGGGTTGGGGAAGACCTGGACGACGTCGGTGGGCCCGCAGTTTCGGGATGGCGAGTTCCAGGTCGCCGGCCTGCGTGGTCATCGTCTTCTCGCGGTGCCCATTGCGCCAGGTGGTGCGGGTGTCGGTGTGCTCGCCCCACTCGGCGCCGATCTTCGTGGTGGCCTCGGCCTCGATCAGTTCCTGCAGCAGCCGCTCGGCGACCTCGCGAACGAGTTCAAGCCCATCGGCCGAACGTAGTGACTCAAGCAGGCGAAGTAGGTCATGCTGGGACAAGGCCACCGTGCACCCCTGGGGTCGAACTGCCCGTTCACTCCGGACAGTTGCACGGTGGTCTGCCAGTTGAGCAGGGAGCAGACACCGGCAGACGGTGCACCCGAGGGAGCAGAACCCGCGCACTCAACCGCGGAGACCCCCTACACCACACAGCGGGACGCCATCAAGCTTTTCCTTATACAGGCCAACCTCGCCACGTAATCGACCAGTTCTGGCAGGTCAACACTCAACCATTGGCAGGCACAACGCAGAATCTGCCCCGAGCGGTTACGCTCGGGGCAGCATTCTTCGGAAAGTCGTGATGGCGAGGCGTGTATCTGTCGTGCCGCGCAGAACCAGACGTCAGTTCTTGCGGCCACGCTTCCGGGTAACCCTCCCGTAAATTACCATCGCCACTAGGGCGGCGATGGCTATGGCAAGGATTACAAGCCCCGCCGTGCCCTCAGGCATCACGCGCCCTTCATTGGCAATCAGATATGTTCTCGCCACCGGCTCATCCTTTCTCGTGCCCAGCCCTACGACCAGGCGTCGGTTGCTTCGTTCTGCACGGCGTTACCGACGTACTCGGCCCCGGTGAAGCAGGCGGCTCCGACCACAAAGCCTCCTGCACCGGCAGTCGGCGCGCCCGCAGCGGCAGCTACGGCACCACATGCCGCACCAGTGACGGTGGACGCCACCTCTCCGGCCACGACTGCGGCAGCTTTACGGTAGTCACCGTCGGCCAGGGCACTCCCCGTGTCCCATATGGCCTTTGCTTTGGTCGCTCTTCCAGCGCTCTTCAGCATCCCCTTCATAGCGCCCTCTACCGAGAAGAGACCGGTGGGGTCGATGTGGTTGCTGCCCGATCCCGCACCCCGTTCCTGGTGCATGGGGCGGGCTCCTGTTCCGCCATGTGGTACCCGAACACCCCCGTCCTCAGCGCAGACCGCCCGGTCTACGCGATCGACACCCTGGGCGATCCCGGCCGCAGCGTGCAGCGCGAACCCATCCACCAGCCCGAACACGCCGCGCAGTGGCTGGATGAGACGCTCGCCGGGCTCGGACTCGAGCGTGCTCACCTGGTCGGCTCCTCCTACGGTGGCTGGCTCGCCCTGAACCAGGCGCACCGGAGGCCCGCTCGCCTCGCCTCGGTCACCTTGCTCGACCCCGGCGGCCTGGAGAAGGTGGGGCTGCGCTTCTTCGTCTGGCTCTTCGCCGGCCTCTTCGCGACCTTCGCACCCAAGGCGCTCCGCCCGCGACTGGCGGCCTGGCTCGAGCAGCCGGTCCTCGTCGTGCCGGAACTGCGCGCGATGATCAGAACGGCGGTTCGCGCCTACCGCATACGCCGCCCGTCGCCGCACCCTCTGTCCGAGGAGGAGCTGTCCACCATCCGGACTCCGCTTTATCTGGTGCTTGGCAAGCGAAGCCTCCTCGTGCACCCGCAGCGGCAGGCAGAGCGGGTGCCGCGCCTCGTCTCCGGTGCCCGAGCCGAGATCATTTCCAGCACGGGCCATGGGCCGCAGATCGACCACGCGGAGGAGATCAACCACAGGATGCTGAACTTCATGGTCTCCGCCGACTGACAACCGCCCACGGCGACGGACCGGGACAGTGCCGAGGGATGGCCCGGTGTTGCCCGTGCCCGGACTGCAGGACCGGTCCACCAGGGGCCCCGTCATGCGAGTGGAGACGCTTGAGCACCCCCTTCTTCCGGACCCGCACCTCATGGTGCGGCAGCTCACAACCGTCGTGGCAACTTGGTGGTCGACGCGGCGGGATGCGGGCCGCCGGGCGGTCCTCCACAGTGCGCGCATCTTGCCACGCGGGTTCACAGCAGATATTGGTCACGTAATTGAGCTACCCGTCGGCGGGCGGGGATTGATCGTCTGGCTTCGTTGACGTCCAGTGGCTCTGGTCCACTTCTTGTGGAGCGGTGACGGTCGGTCACGCCAATAGGACTCGCTTGCGTAGGAGTTCGAACCCCGCGCGGCCGAACATCTGGCGCTTGAGCATCTTGATGCGGTTGACGTGTCCCTCTACGACACCCAAGTTCCAGGGCTGTGTGAGGCCGGCGGTGATGGCGTCGAGGTCGCGTTCGAGGTGCTGCGCGAACCGGCTGAGACTGATCAGGTTGTGGCTCTGGCCGATTCGATCCACTGCGGGAGACGGTAGCCTTGCTCGCAGAGCTCCTCCCACAGTTTCCAGGCGTTGGTGCAGCCTTCCTGCCAGCGCTGGTCGAGGTAGGGCTTGTAGGCGTCAAGCGGGGTCGCACGGCTTTGCCACTGGCCGGTGAACATTTCCTCCGGGGTGGTGGCTCGGGAGAAACGCATGACGGTGTTGAGGGTCATGCCGAGTTGCCGGGCGACGGACCGCTTGCTGTGGCCAGCGTCCAGAAGCGCGTGGATGGTGGCGTGCTTGGCGCGGGTGCGTTCGGCGAACCGGTGCCCTGTCGGCCAGGGCGATGACGTGGTCGGATCCGTTTCCTTTGGTGGTTCGTCCGGCGGTGCTGGGGCGGGGCGCAGGCAGCCGCGATGCCGGTAGACGCACTTCTCCGCAGCCTCGCCAAGGTTGTGCCAGTTGCGTTCCTCGGCCAGCGTGCGCCGCGGCTGCTCGTCCTCGTGTGAGAGGTGGGCCGGGCGCTGCGGCGTGTTGGGGGCGGTGATTGGCGCGGTGACGGGCCGGGCCGGCTCGGTCACGGTCGCGTGCGGCATTGGGGGCGTGGAAACCAGGGCGGCATCGGGTGTCGCCCTGGTGTGCGGGTCTTCGCGTTCGAGTAGTTGTGCTGCGTCCTGCCCCAGCCGGGCCAGGACGGCGGCTGGCAGCCACGGCCCGAGGACGGGGTATTGCGTCTCTTCCCGGGCCCGGAGCGCGTCGAGGGTCGGCCGGGCGGCCGGGCCCTTGGCGAGACAGTCCCGGATGAGGGGGAGAAGTGGGTTCGGGACGCCGGTGAGGTCCGGTTCCTCGTGCACCACCCGGTACATGATGGCGTGCGCCTGCCCACCAGGGGTTTCGAAAGCCATCTGCCCGCTGGCAGCGAAGGTGAGCACGGCGCCCAGGGAGAAGATGTCACTGGCCTCGGTGAGACGCTCGCCGCGGATCTGTTCGGGGGCCATGAACCCGGCCGTGCCCACGATCAGTCCGGTGGATGTCAGTCCGCCGCGGGTCGGGTCGTCCAGTGCGCGGACGATGCCGAAGTCGATCACCTTCGGGCCGTCGATGGTGATCATGACGTTCGAGGGTTTCAGATCGCGGTGGACGAGCCCGGCAGCGTGAATATCGGCCAAGGCCGCACACAGTCCGGATGCCAGACCGCGCACAGACTGTTCCGGCAGCGGGCCGTGCCGGTTCACCACATCGGTGAGGGTGGGCCCGGGAATGTAGGCGGTGGCGACCCAGGGCCGCTCGGCGTGCGGGTCGGCGTCCAGCACGGCAGCCGTCCAGTCCCCGCCGACCTGCTGGGCCACGGTGATCTCGTTGGCGAACCGGGTCCGGAAGTCCGGGACCGTCGCCAGCTCGGCGCGAATCGACTTCACCGCCACCATCCGGCCCCTCGACGACCGGGCGAGGTACACCACGCCCATCCCGCCCTCACCGAGCCGACCGAGTAACCGGTAGTCCGCTATTCGTTCCGGGTCGTGCTCCCGCAGCGCCAGCACAGCAGCACAGCCTCCTTCGCCACCGGCGCCACACGGCGCGCGAACAACCAGTCAGGCTAGTGGAGACGGCCCAAGGGGGCCGGTGGTTTCACGGAGCAGCTCCAACCCGCCAGATGTTTGGCAGCGCGGGGTTCGAACTCCTCCGCAAGCGAGTCCTATTGGCGTGACCGAACGTCACCGCTCCACAAGAAGTGGACCAGAGCCCGTCCAGTGACAGCGTTTCTCAATGAGTTCGGACGGCAGGCGCTCTGGCCCAGAGGCGGGGATCCTCGTGAGACATGACGTCACCCCCTCATGTCTGTCCTTGCCTGGGATCATGCCGGTATGACGATCTCTGCTGTGCTCTTCGACGTAGACGGGGTCCTGTTGGACTCTGCAGCCGCTCACCGGAGAGTCTGGACGTCCTGGTCGCGAACACGGGGACTGGACCCTGAGAAGGTCTGGGCTCTCACCTTCGGACGGCGCCCCGAGGACACCGTCAGGGATGCGGCTCCGCATCTTGATCCAACCATCGAACGAAGGTTGCTCGATGAGCTGTTGATGCAGGAAAAGGACAGTTTCTCACCGATCGACGGAGCTGCCGATCTGCTGGAAGCGTTGTCCGACAGCCCATGGGCGATCGTGACCTCTGGTGACCGGGACTTCGTCACAGAGCGTTTCGCGGCGGCCGGCCTGCCCCTCCCTGCGGTGCAGGTCTATGGCAGCGATGTGGAAAACGCGAAGCCTGCGCCGGACTGTTTCTCCCTGGCTGCCACCCGGCTTCGCATAGCCCCCGCTGCGTGTCTGGTGGTTGAGGACGCACCAGCTGGCGTAAGCGCGGCTGTGGCGGCCGGCTGCCACGTGATCGGCTTGACGACCACACATTCGGAAGTGTCTCTTGGGCAGGCACACATGTGCGCCGCCTCTTTGGCCGAAGTGCGAGACATACTGACCGCGAGGGGGATGTTGACCAGCCCCTGAAGCGAGAAGACGCTCCAGGCGAACAGGCAAGGCCTCGCCCCGCAAACGGGGCGGGTGAGTGGCTGCCCCGAAGGGCCGGCCAGCCTTAGCGGGCTTCTCGGCCCGAGCGCGGGGGCTGGCCAGGCGGTACGAGTCGGTCCCGGTCTCGATGATGGTGCCGTTGAATGAGCCGGTCCACGATCACCGCGCAGATTCGGCCGGCCTGTCCGACCCGTGTGCCAAGGTAGCCCGGTGAATCTTCAGGATGCGTCGGGCCTTGCCACCACACCGGCAGCGGTAGCCCCGGCGGATGCACTGAAGCGCTCAACCGCGTTCGGCGGAGCATCAGGCGGGTGCGACAGGCTGCTCCAGTTCGCAGCTCACGATGCTGGAGTCGTTCGCGCGCTGAAGCCCGGGCCGCCCTGGCGGGCGCGGGCGTCGGCCGTCGGGCAGGTGCCTCCGCTGTTCGCTCTATCCCCCGGTCTGGCGCTCCAACACACCGGATGATCAAGCCCGGACAGCGTTGACAACGCTCGTAAGCAATGCAGCTCGGACCGGGTGCTGGGCGAGGACTGCAGCGGCGGCAAGCCGGACTGGCAGACGGTCGGCTGGTGCACAAGGAGCGCCGGGTGGTGGGGTGTCGAGTGCCCTGCCGGAGGGGTCGCCGAGGAGGGCTCGTGACGCGGTCTCTCCCCCGACTGGGGGAGGAGGTTCCCTCGCGCGTGGGTGCTCACTGGTGCGGCTGGCCGCTGTACTGAGGCAGTCAGCACCGGAAAGGACTTCCATGCGTACCCTCACGAGACGACGTCTGCTCACCTCAGTTGCTATGGCGGCCTCGGCGGCGGGCTTGCCCGCCGTGTCTGTGAGGGCCGCGGACCGGACCCGCGCAGGGGCCGATGATGTGGTGGACTCCCTGCGGGCGCTTCCGGGCCTACGGGTCATCGAGGAACGGCCGAGCGCCGAGACCGGGTACCGTTTCTTCGTGCTCGGTCTGCGCCAGCCGGTCGACCACGGCGACCCCGGGGCCGGGACCTTCGAACAGCGCCTTACCCTGCTCCACACGGCCGCTGACCGGCCCACCGTCCTGTTCAGCACGGGATATGAAGTGCCGCTCGTGCCGCGAAGGACCGAACCGGCGGTCCTGCTGAGCGGCAATCAGATCGGCGTCGAGCATCGCTTCTTCGGCACCTCACGTCCGGCTGCTTCCGATCTCACCCACCTGACGATCCAGCAGGCCGCAGACGACCACCACCGAGTGGTCCGGCTCTTCCGTCGGCTGTACCCCGGCGCGTGGATCTCCACCGGCGGCAGCAAGGGCGGCATGGCCAGCGTGTACCACCGCCGCTTCCACCCCCACGACGTGGACGGCACCGTCGCCTACTCCGCCCCGAACAACGTCGACGATCGTGAGGACTTCGCCTACGTGCGATTCCTGGAGCACGTGGGTACCCCCACCGTCCGCGACGCCCTGAAGACGGCACAGCGACAAATGCTGTTGCGCCGCGCATCCCTGGTAGCCCGCTACGAGGCCTGGGCGGCTGCCACCGGTGACACCTTCCGCATCGTCGGCAGCGCCGACAAGGCACTGGAGATCGCCGTCCTGCGGGTGCCGTTCATGTTCTGGCAGAACCGCACCGCTACGGACGCCACCGCCGTTCCCGGCCCGGACTCCTCCACCGACGCACTGTACGCGTGGTTGGAAGAGACGGCCGCCCTACCCGTTTACGCCGACTCCACCGCCCGGAACTACATTCCCTACTGGTACCAACTCGGCACAGAATTGGGCTACCTGGACCTCCCCAGAGCCCATCTGGACGGACTCCTGCAGTACCCGGGCGCCATCGAACCCCGCAGTTTCGTACCTCGTGACATTCCGATGCACTTCAACGCCCAGTCCATGCCCGACATCGACCGCTGGGTCCGGCGGCGCGCCAGCCAGTTCCTCTTCGTCAACGGTACTCAGGACCCGTCCGTCGCAGAGCCCTTCCGGCCCGCCCTTCGCGACGCGCGCGTGCTGTGGGTGCCCGGCGGCAACCATCACGTCACGATGGCCGGCCTAACCCCCGCCGACCACGCGGAGGCTGTCACAGCGCTTCGCCGGTGGGCGGCCGCGGGCCTGCGTGGCGAGGGGGCGCAGGGCGGGTGATCGGCGGCGCGATCGACGTCCATGGTGGCGCGGGCCGGGTGCCGGTCGCGCACTTCATGCGGGAGAAGTGCTGGTCGTGGTGGCCGTCGTGTCACAGGGCGAGCTGGAGCAAAGGCATCTCAGCGGTGACCTGTTTCCCGTCGTCGCGGGGGCTGGTGGGGAAGTGGCTGCACAGGCGGGTGAGGAGG
>NZ_QHJH01000232.1 GCF_003947455.1 Streptomyces sp. WAC 04229
CGCCGCACCCACCCCTCCAGCGCAGCCCGCTCCTCATCCGACAGGATCAGCTCGGCCTTCGGCCGCCCAGTACGCGCCATCAGGCAACCCTACACATCTGAACAGAATTCCTGACTCAGAAGACTAGGACCGGAAAGGCGCGGCGTACGCGGTACTCAGCGAGCGGGATCCGCCGGATGCGGCGCCACCAGCGGCAACTGCGAGGCCAGCCGCTCCTCGCACAGCTCGACCAGCCGGTCGTACCCCGCCTTGCCCATCAGCTCGACCAGCTCGGGCCGGTACGAGACGTACACCGGGTCGCCCGCGCCGTGCGCCGAGGTCGCCGAGGTGCACCACCAGTGCAGGTCGTGCCCGCCGGGGCCCCAGCCGCGCCGGTCGTACTCACCGATCGACACCTGGAGCACTCGCGTGTCGTCGGGCCGGTCGATCCACTCGTACGTCCGCCGCACCGGCAGCTGCCAGCACACGTCCGGCTTGGTCTCCAGCGGCTCCCGGCCCTCCTTCAGGGCCAGGATGTGCAGCGAGCAGCCCGCGCCCCCGGCGAAACCCGGCCGGTTCTGGAAGATGCACGAGCCCTGGAAGGGGCGGGTCTGCCGGGAGCCCTCGTCGTCCTCGGAGATCCAGCCGTCCCGCGTGCCCTCGGCGTGGTGCTGCCAGATGTCCGGCGTGAGCCGCGCCACGTGCTCGGCGACCCGCCGCTCGTCGTCCTCGTCGGAGAAGTGCGCGCCCAGCGAGCAGCACCCGTCGTCCGCGCGGCCCGCCTGGATGCCCTGGCAGCCGCTGCCGAAGATGCAGTTCCAGCGGGAGGTCAGCCATGTCAGGTCGCACCGGAAGACCTGCTCGTCGTCCGCCGGATCGGGGAACTCCACCCACGCCCGGGCGAAGTCAAGGCCCTTCTCGTCGCCCATTACGCGCCTCTTGTCCTTCTTGGCCGACTTCTCAGCCTTCGCCTTTTTCGTCTTTGGCACGGCTCCAGGGTAAGACGCCGGAGGCGGATGACGGCACCGCCGCCCGCCCCGCTGGCAGTAGCGTTCCGTACATGAGACTCGGTGTCCTCGACGTGGGTTCGAACACGGTGCACCTGCTGGTGGTGGACGCGCACCCCGGCGCCCGCCCCCTGCCCGCCCACTCGCACAAGGTGGATCTCCGCCTCGCCCAGCTCCTCGACGAGGACGGTGCCATCGGCCCCGAAGGCGTCGACAAGCTGGTCGCGGTCGTCCTCGACGCGCTTCAGGCGGCCGAGGACAAGGGCGTCGAGGAGATCCTCCCGTTCGCCACCTCCGCCGTGCGCGAGGCGACCAACGCCGACGACGTCCTCGCCCGGGTGCGGGAAGAGACCGGCGTCGAGCTGACGGTGCTCAGCGGCGCGGAGGAGGCGCGGCTCACCTTCCTCGCCGTCCGCCGCTGGTTCGGCTGGTCCGCGGGCAAGCTGCTGGTCCTGGACATCGGCGGCGGCTCCCTGGAGGTCGCCTACGGCATGGACGAGGAGCCGGACACGGCCGCGTCGCTGCCGCTGGGCGCGGGCCGCCTCACGGCCGGCTGGCTGCCCGGCGACCCGCCCGAGCCGGACGCCGTCAGGGCGCTGCGCCGGCACGTCCGTACGGAGATCGCCCGGACGGTCGGCGAGTTCAGCCGCTCCGGCACGCCCGACCACGTGGTCGCCACCTCCAAGACCTTCCGGCAGCTGGCCCGCATCGCCGGCGCCGCCCGCTCCGCCGAGGGCCTCTACGTCCAGCGCGAGCTGAAACGCGCCTCCCTGGAGGCATGGGTCCCCCGCCTGGCCGCCATGACCGCCGCCGAGCGCGCCGAACTCCCCGGCGTCTCCGAGGGCCGCGCGAACCAGCTCCTGGCCGGCGCCCTGGTCGCCGAGGCGGCGATGGACCTCTTCCGCGTGGAGAACCTGGAAATCTGCCCGTGGGCCCTGCGGGAGGGCGTAATCCTCCGCAGACTGGACCACATGGGCCAGGTGTAGCGCGCTCGAATGGGGCGCGGGGAACGGCGCGAGTAAGCACAAACGCTCCCGCACCCGCCCTATGGCAATCACCACAACGGCGATTGGGCGGACAACAACCCCCAACCCACACCCCGTAACCTGACCCCCGTGGCAGAACCCAGGGACGCAGTCCGAATCCCGGACGCGAAGGTCGCCCTGTCGACGGCATCCGTCTACCCGGAGTCGACGGCGACGGCCTTCGAGATCGCCGCACGCCTCGGCTACGACGGCGTCGAGGTGATGGTCTGGACGGATCCGGTCAGCCAGGACATCGACGCGCTGCGCAGGCTCAGCGACTACCACCGCATGCCGATACTGGCCGTGCACGCGCCGTGCCTGCTCATCACCCAGCGCGTCTGGTCCACCGACCCGTGGGTCAAGCTCCAGCGCGCCCGCGCGGCCGCCGAGCGGCTCGGCGCGAGCACCGTGGTGGTCCACCCGCCGTTCCGCTGGCAGCGCCAGTACGCGCGGGACTTCGTCAACGGCATCTGGCGGATGGCGGACGAGACGGACGTCCGCTTCGCCGTCGAGAACATGTACCCCTGGCGCTACCGCGACCGCGAGATGCAGGCGTACGCCCCCGACTGGGACGTGACGAAGGACGACTACCGCCACTTCACGATCGACCTCAGCCACGCCTCGACCTCCCGCACCGACGCCCTCGACATGGTCGACCGCATGGGCGACCGCCTGGGCCACGTCCACCTCGCCGACGGGAGGGGCTCCGCCAAGGACGAGCACCTGGTCCCCGGCCGGGGCGACCAGCCCTGCGCCGAGCTGCTGGAAGGGCTCGCGGACACCGGCTTCGACGGCCATGTCGTCATCGAGGTCAACACCCGGCGCGCGATGTCAGGCGCCGAACGCGAGGCCGACCTCGCCGAGGCCCTGGCCTTCGCCCGCCTGCACCTGGCGTCGGCCTCGCCGGCCTCCGCGACGAAGGCGCACCGCCGGTGAGCGGGACCGGCGGGACCACCCGCCGACGCGGCCGCCCGCCGCGCACGGAGTCCGCCGGCACCCGCGACCGCATCCTCACCACGGCCCGCGAGGAGTTCTCGGAGCACGGCTACGAGAAGACGTCCGTCAGGGGCATCGCCAAGGCGGCCGGGGTGGACGCGGCCCTCGTCCACCACTACTTCGGGACCAAGGAGCAGATCTTCGAGGCGGCGATCGAGGTCGCCTTCGCGCCCGCCCTGGAGGCGCCGGCCGCGATCGGTGACGCCCCCCTCGACAGGGTGGGCGAGCAGCTCACCCGCTTCATCATCGGCGTCTGGGAGAACCCCACGACCCGCAAGCCGGTGCTGGCCATCGTCCGCTCCGCGGTGAACAACGACACCGCCGCCGCCGTCTTCCGCCGGCTGATCGCCACGCAGGTGATGCAGCGGGTCGCCGCCCGCCTGGACGCCCCGGACGCGGAACTCCGCGTCGAACTGGCGGCGGCGCAGCTGGTCGGCTGCGCGATGCTCCGGTACGTGATCAGGGTGGAGCCGCTGGCCTCCGCCGACCCGGAGCAGATCGTCGCGCGGCTCGCCCCGGTCGTACAGGGCCACCTCACGGGCCCCTGAACCCCCTGCCCGGCACTCCGCGCGCGAGACGAGCGTCCCGCATTCCGGACACCCTGTCCCGACCCCTGGATGACGGGCGTACGCTCGACGGCAGTCATAACTCTCCGAAGGAGCGAGCGACGATGCCCGAACTGAGGTCCCGCACAGTCACCCACGGCCGCAACATGGCGGGCGCCCGCGCCCTTATGCGTGCCTCCGGTGTACCCGGCGCGGACATCGGGCGGAAGCCGATCATCGCCGTCGCCAACAGCTTCACGGAGTTCGTGCCGGGCCACACGCACCTCGCCCCGGTCGGCCGCATCGTCAGCGAGGCGGTCGTCGCGGCCGGCGGCATCCCGCGCGAGTTCAACACGATCGCCGTGGACGACGGCATCGCCATGGGCCACGGCGGCATGCTCTACTCCCTCCCCTCCCGCGACCTGATCGCGGACAGCGTGGAGTACATGGTCGAGGCCCACTGCGCCGACGCCCTGATCTGCATCTCCAACTGCGACAAGATCACCCCGGGCATGCTCAACGCGGCGCTGCGCCTGAACATCCCGACGGTCTTCGTCTCCGGCGGCCCGATGGAGTCCGGCCGCGCCACCCTGGTCGACGGCACGGTCCGCACGCTGGACCTGGTCGACGCGATGTCGGAGGCGGTCAACGACAAGATCTCCGACGAGGACATCCTCCGGATCGAGGAGAACGCCTGCCCGACCTGCGGCTCCTGCTCCGGCATGTTCACCGCCAACTCGATGAACTGCCTGACCGAGGCCATCGGCCTCTCCCTCCCCGGCAACGGCTCGGTCCTGGCCACCCACACCGCCCGCAAGGCGCTCTACGAGAACGCCGCCCGCACGGTCCTCGACCTGACCCGCCGCTACTACGAGCAGGACGACGACTCGGTCCTGCCCCGCAACATCGCCACCCCCGCGGCCTTCGGGAACGCCATGGCGCTGGACATCGCGATGGGCGGCTCCACCAACACGATCCTGCACCTGCTGGCCGCCGCCCAGGAGGCGGAGGTCTCCTACGGCCTCGCCGAGATGGACGCCCTCTCGCGCAGCGTCCCCTGCCTGGCCAAGGTCGCGCCCAACGTCGCCAAGGACCGCACGTACTACATGGAGGACGTGCACCGCGCGGGCGGCATCCCCGCCCTCCTCGGCGAGCTGCACCGCGGCGGCCTGCTCAACGAGGACGTCCACTCCGTGCACAGCCCCTCCCTGGCCGACTGGCTGAAGACCTGGGACGTGCGCGGCGGCTCCCCCTCGCAGGAGGCCGTGGAACTGTGGCACGCGGCCCCCGGCTGCAAGCGCTCCGCCGAGGCCTTCTCCCAGTCCGAGCGCTGGGACTCCCTGGACGAGGACGCCGAGGGCGGCTGCATCCGCTCCGTCGAGCACGCCTACTCCAAGGACGGCGGCCTGGCGGTGCTGCGCGGCAACCTCGCCGTGGACGGCTGCGTGGTGAAGACGGCGGGCGTCGACGAGTCGATCTGGACCTTCGAGGGGCCGGCGGTGGTCTGCGAGTCGCAGGAGGAGGCCGTCGAGAAGATCCTCACCCAGCAGGTCAAGGAGGGCGACGTCGTCGTCATCCGCTACGAGGGCCCCAAGGGCGGCCCCGGCATGCAGGAGATGCTCTATCCGACCTCGTACCTGAAGGGCCGCGGCCTCGGCAAGGCATGCGCCCTGGTCACCGACGGCCGCTTCTCCGGCGGCACCTCGGGCCTGTCCATCGGCCACGCCTCCCCGGAGGCGGCGGCCGGCGGCACGATCGCCCTCGTCGAGGACGGCGACCGCGTCCGCATCGACATCCCGAACCGCTCCATCGAGCTGCTCGTGGACGACGCCGAACTGGCCCGCCGCGACCAGGCCCTGAACGGCGTGTACGCCCCGAAGAAGCGCGACCGCAAGGTCTCCGCGGCCCTCAGGGCGTACGCCGCGATGGCGACCAGCGCGGACAAGGGCGCGGTCCGCGACGTGTCCAAGCTGGGCTGACCCCGCCCGGGGCCCCGCTCACCAGGCGGCGGGGTCCCGCCCGTCCACGCCGAACACGGTCCCGTCGGGCGCGGTGGCGTAGACGTGGCCGCCCGCGATCACGGGCTCGGGCAGCGAGGCCGGGACCCGGTCGGAGTCGGCACCCAGGCGGGGCGGAGTCTGGCCGAGCAACCGGCCCGCGACGGCGTCGACGGCGAGGAGTCGGCCGTCCGGTGCGGTGACGTAGACGTGCCGGCCATCGGTGACGGGCGTCGAGCCCCGGCTCATGCCCGTCTCCAGGCTCCACATCTGCCGCCGCCCGGCCAGGTCGAGGGCGCGGAGCGAACCGCCGGCACCCATCAGGTACACGGAGTCTCCCCGCACGCTGCCATGAGCTTGGGGGACCGGTACGGGCAGCGGAACCCGGCGGGTGGATCCGCTGCCAGGGGTGTACCGGAGCACGGCCTGCGTCTCCCCGTAGACCGCGTCGACGGAGAGGAAGTAGACCGACCCGTCCGCGGCGCCGAAGAGCTGCAGTACACCGTCGAGGTCCGCGTCCCACCGGACGTCGCCCGTCCGCGGGTCGACCGCGGTGACCCGGGTGGTGGCCCCGTCCTCCGCCACGGTGGTCGCGTACGCCAGGGGCTCCTCGGCGAACGAGGTGAAGGACGGTGTCGCCAGACCCGGTATCCGCCGGGACCACTTGGTGGCGCCCGACGCGTTGTCCACGCCGGTGACCTTCCCGTCGGCACCGGTGAGCAGGACCATGCCGCCCACGTGCCGCAGACCGCGGTACTCCGCTTCGTCGTGGGCCCAGCTCGGCCGGCCGGAGTCGGGGTCGAGCGCCTCCAGGCCACGGCTCGTCGCCAGGGCGGGCTGGACGAGGCCGCCCGACAGGACGGGTGGACCGCTGCGCACCGTAGGCGCGACGGCGTGCCGCCACACCAGGCTGCCGTCGGACGGATCGAGGGCGAAGACCAGGCCGGCCCGCGCGCACAGCAGCTTGGCCGCCCCGTACGAGCAGTGCGGCGCACCGGCTTCCCCGACGGGTCTCGTCCGCCACGGGGTGAACCGCTCCGTGGCGGCCTGGGCGACGGCGCCCGCCGGCGGTGCGTCCGAGCCGTCGGACAGGTGGACCGCTACGAGCGTGCCGAGCACGGCCAGGCACAACGCCCCGGCGCCGAGTACCGACCGCTTGCCCGGGCGCCTCGACGGCCGCCGGCCGGACGTCTTCTCCGAAGGCAGCGGCGTGTCCGGTCCCGGCGTCCGCTGCGACGGTATGAACACCTGTGTGTCGTAGTCGGCGGCGACCGACCGCAGCTCCCTCATCAACTCGTCCGGCGTGGGCCGGTCCCCGGGCTCCTTGGCGAGACACCGCAGCACCAGCGGCGCCAGCGTCTCCGGTACGCCGGTCAGGTCGGGCTCGTCGTGCACGACCTGATAGGCGACGACGTACGGACTGTCGGAGTCGAAGGGCCCCCGGCCGGTCGCCGCGTGCACCATCAGCGACCCGAGGGCGAACACGTCGGCCGCGGGCCCCACGTCCCGGGGCCGCCGGAACTGCTCGGGCGCCATGAACGGCGGCGTCCCGATCAACTTGCCGGTCTCGGTGCGCAGTTCGCTGTCCTTCGGCCGGGAAATGCCGAAGTCGATGACCTTCGGGCCGTCCTCGGCGAGCAGCACGTTGCTCGGTTTCAGGTCCCGGTGCACGACGCCGACACGGTGGATGTCCCGCAGCGCCTCGGCGAGCCCGGCCATCAGCCGCCGCAACTGGGCCTCGTCCATCGGCCCGTTCCGCTTCACCTGCTCGGAGAGCGTGGGCCCGGGGATGTAGAGCGTGGCCATCCAGGGCCGCCCGGCCTCCGGATCGGCGTCCACGACCGGCGCGGTGAAGGCTCCGCTGACCCGCCGGGCCGCCGCCACCTCCTGCCGGAAACGCCCCCTGAACTCGGGATCCTTGGCATACGAGGCGTGTACGACCTTCACCGCGACCCGCATCCCGGAGGTGCCGCGAGCCAGGTGGACGACGCCCATGCCACCGGAGCCGAGGGTCGACTCCAGCCGGTAGTGGCCCGCATATTCCGGAAGTTCCGCTTCCGTGTCCGCTCCGGCGTTCCGCCGCGGCGCCATGGAACCACCCCCGTGCTGATCGTTCGCGCGAGCGACGCTCGGAGCCTAGCCGATGGTTCGTACGGGGCCGAGGCGGCTTGCTAGCCTCCCTGTGCGAGTTGCGAACTGCCGTTCCGTGGCTTGTTCCAGGGGAATCAGAGGGCCCACGCAACGCGTGGGGCCAGCGGGGGGTTTCATGTCTGTCGACCAGCTCTCGAACATCGGTGACGGGGACGAGAAGGAAGGCGCGAGCGTTGCCGCCACGGCGGCTGCGGGCCTTCGCTACTACTCCGTCGCCCCGGGCTACCGCCTCAACGTCCGCGGCGGCCCCGGCACCGGCTACGCGATCGTGCGTGTGCTGCCGGAGGGCGCCAAGGTCGCGATCAACTGCCAGATGCCGGGGACGCGGGTCTCGGGGCCGTACGGAACCTCGAACATCTGGGACAGCATCGGCAGCGGTCAGTACGTCTCCGACACCTATGTGCGCACCGGCAGCGACGGGTACGTCGCCCCGCGCTGCTCATGACCACCACCACAGAGCGAGGGGCCCTTCGTGTCACGTCTCCGTCGTAGATCCATGCTGGTCGTCGGCGCCGCCGGAGCCTTCCTGATGTTCACCAGCACGCCGCCGAGGCGGCCTCCTACCCGATCGCGCCGGGCTATCAAGTGAACGTCCGCAGCGGCCCCGGCACCGGCTACACGATCGTGCGCACCCTGCCCGAGGGCGCCAGCGTCTCGATCGGCTGCCAGACCCCGGGCACCCGGGTCTCGGGCCCGTACGGAACCTCGAACATCTGGGACAGCATCGGCAGCGGTCAGTACGTCTCCGACACCTACGTGCGCACCGGCAGCGACGGGTACGTCGCCGCGCGCTGCTGATCCCACCCGGAGCCCGCGGCACCCCCGGCGCCATAATCGACCCGTGAGCGCAGAGAACGGCAAGAACGGCATCCCGGAGACCCCCGCGGGCTCCACGCCCGGCCCCCGCCCCGAACCCCTCCGGTTCTACGGCACGACCTGGGTGAACCACGACGGCGGCTACGGCGCCCGGCGGGCGGGCCTCGCCGTGGGCTCCCTCGCCGCGGCGGCCGCCGCGTGCTTCGTGCTCCGCGTCGCCTACGACGGCCTCCGGATCGCCGACATCGGCAGCTTCGTCTCGCTGCTGATGGTCGTGATGTTCGCGATCTGCAGCGCCCTGGCCTTCCGCCACACCTGGTCCGGCTTCACCGGCCGTCCCGACCCCGACCGCCAGGCCCAGATGCGCGGCCTGCTGGCCATCGGCTTCGTCGGCTCCCTCCTCGCCTACTTCTTCCGCACCCTCGCCGAGGCCCCGGGCGAGAAACTGCACCGCGAGGAGTACGAGAAGGCCCGCACGGAGTACGAGAGGCGCACCACCCGCCGCTCGGGCAATCCGAAGAAGCGGCGCCGCCGGTAGCGGGAGCGCGGCCACCATGGCCGTATGACGACACCCGTGCCCTCCGGGGAAGCCACCCCGTCCGACCGCGGCGTCCGCGCCCACTCCTTCAACGCCGCCGCGGCCCAGTACGCCGCGAACCGCCCCTCGTACCCGCCCGCCCTCCTCGACGCCCTGGAGGAGCTGGCCGGCCGCCCCCTGAAGGGCTCCCGCGTCGTGGACGTCGGCGCCGGTACGGGCATCGCCACCGCCCTCCTGCACGCGCGCGGCGCCGACGTGACCGCCGTGGAGCCCGGCGCCGGCATGGCCGCCGAGTTCCGCCGCACCCTCCCCGACGTGCCGATCGTCCGGGGCAACGGCAACGCCCTGCCCCTCGCCGGCCACCACGCCGACTTCCTCACCTACGCCCAGGCCTGGCACTGGACCGACCCCGTCCTGGCGGTCCCCGAGGCGCTGCGCGTGCTGCGTCCGGGCGGCGCGCTGGCGCTCTGGTGGAACACGGACGCCCTCGACGTCCCGTGGATCAGGGCCGCCGCCCGACGCATCGAGAGCCACTTCGACATCGACGTCTCCGCCGAGAGACGCAACGTCGACGCCCGTGCCGCCGACCCCACCGGCAGCCTCGGCTTCGCCCGCCGCGAGATCCGCTGGAGCCGCCGCGTCCCCCTCGACACCCACCTGGCCAACCTCGGCAGCCACTCGTTCTTCCTCACCCACGGCGCGGCACACAGCGCGGCCTTCCTCGCCGAGGAACGCCGCCACCTCCTGGCCGCCTTCCCGGACGGAACCGTCGAGGAGACCTACGACGTCCTGCTCCTCCTCGCGAAGACCCCGGAGGCTTGACGGCACGGGTGACCGGGAGGAGTATTCATCACATGATGAATTACGCCTCCCGGCCACCCGGAACGGAAGGCGGCGCCCCCGCCCCGCCCGCCGTCCGCGCCGAGGACCTCACCGTCGTCCGCGGCCCCCGCACCGTCCTGCGCGCCCTCGGCTTCACCGTCCCGCGCGGCCGCATCACCGGCCTCCTCGGCCCCTCCGGCTGCGGCAAGTCGACCCTCATGCGCGCCATCGCCGGCACCCAGGCCAAGGCCACCGGCACCCTCGACGTCCTGGGCCGCCCGGCCGGCCACCCCGCCCTGCGCACCCGTATCGGCTACGTCACCCAGGCCCCGTCCGTCTTCGACGACCTGACCGTCCGCCAGAACCTCGACTACTTCGCCGCGATCCTCGCGCCCGGCCGCGCCCTGGCCGACCGACGCCGCGACGACGTCACCCGCGTCGTCGCCGAGGTCGACCTCACCACCCACGCCGACGCCCTCGCCGGCAACCTCTCCGGCGGCCAGCGCAGCCGCGTCTCCCTCGCCGTCGCCCTGCTCGGCGCCCCCGAACTCCTGGTCCTCGACGAACCGACGGTCGGCCTCGACCCCGTCCTCCGCCGCGACCTGTGGGCCCTCTTCCGCTCCCTCGCCGCCGACCGCGGCACCACCCTCCTCGTCTCCTCCCACGTGATGGACGAGGCCGAGCGCTGCCACCGCCTCCTCCTCATGCGCGAGGGCCGCATCCTCGCCGACGAGACCCCCGACGCCCTGCGCACCCGCACCGGCGCCGAGACCGTCGAGGAAGCCTTCCTGCACCTGGTCGACGAGGCCACGACGGCCGCCCGCACGAAGGAGACCACCCCATGACCACCTC